>DASQWB010000097.1:0-55555 GCA_035640455.1 Gaiellaceae bacterium
CTGTCGTGCAACCCGGACGTCCTGATCGCCGACGAGCCGACGACCGCGCTCGACGTGACGATCCAGGCCCAGATTATCGGCCTCATCGATCGGCTCAAGGACGACTTCAACTCCTCCGTCATCCTGATCACGCACGATCTGGGCGTCGTCGCCGAGATCGCCGACGAGATCATCGTCATGTATGCCGGCCGCGTCGTCGAGCGCGGCACGAAGCGCGACCTCTTCTACGACCCGCAGATGCCGTACACATGGGGCCTACTCGGCTCGATCCCGCGGCTCGACCGGCCGAAGCCGAAGCGCCTCGCCTCGATCAAAGGCGCGCCACCCTCGCTCATCAACCTCCCGCGCGGGTGCAAGTTTCGCCCGCGCTGCCCGCACGCGTTCGACAAGTGCATGGACGAGCCCGACCTCGCGAACCGCGTCGAGGAGCCGGGCCACCTCGACCGCTGCTGGCTCTCGGTCCAGGAGAAGCGCGCCGTCCGCGAGCGCACGATCGGCGGCGAGGAGGAGGCAGCATGAGCACGAACGGCGGCGGGCCGCTGCTCGAGGTTCGCGGCCTCAAGAAGTACTTCCCGATCAGGAAGGGCGTCCTCAGCCGTGAGGTGGCGCGCGTGCATGCGGTCGACGACGTCACGTTCGCGGTGCACGAGGGCGAGACGCTCGGGCTAGTCGGCGAGTCCGGGTGCGGCAAGTCGACCCTCGGCCGGACGATTGTCCGCCTGCTTCCCCCGACCGCCGGCGATGTCGTCTTCCAGGGGCGCTCGATCGGGAGCCTCGGCGCCCACGCGCTGCGGCCGCTCCGTCGCGAGATGCAGATGGTCTTCCAGGACCCGTACGCGAGCCTCAACCCGCGCAAGCGCGTCGGCTCGATCATCGGCGATCCCATGAAGATCCACCACCTCGGCGACCGGCGCGAGCGACGCCAGCGGGTGCAGGAGCTCCTCGAGACCGTCGGTCTCTCGCCTGAGCACTACAACCGCTTCCCGCACGAGTTCTCCGGTGGGCAGCGCCAGCGGATCGGCGTCGCACGGGCGCTCGCGCTCCGGCCGAAGCTGGTCGTCGCCGACGAGCCCGTGTCCGCGCTCGACGTCTCGATCCAAGCGCAGATGATCAACCTGCTCGACGAGCTCCAGGACGAGTTCCGGCTCACGTACATCTTCATCGCGCACGACCTCGGCGTCGTGCGCCACGTCTCCGACCGCATCGCCGTGATGTACCTCGGGAAGCTCGTCGAACTCTCGCCCGCGGAGGAGCTCTACTCCAGGCCGATCATGCCCTACACGGAAGCGCTCCTTTCGGCCGTACCCATCCCCGATCCGGACTTGTCCGAGCAGCGGGAGCGCATCGTCCTCGAGGGCGATGTCCCGAGCCCCATCGACCCGCCCTCCGGCTGCCGCTTCCACCCGCGCTGCCGGTACATGACGGAGATCTGCAAGGAGGTCGAGCCGCCGCTCACCGACTACGGAAACGGACACCTCGCGGCGTGCCATCACCCGCTCAACGTCGACAAGGAGATGCTGGCGCGCGTAACGGCCTCGACGAGGCACACGCCCGACTCCGCCGACGAGCGGGCGACGCCCACCGAACCCGCCGGCAAGCGGTCGCGGCCGATCCCGAATCCCTGAGTCGAGGCAGCTTCCTCTAAAGAGGGCGCTGGCGGCCGCCGATGAGTGCCCCGTGGACGCCGCCGAGCGTAAGGAGATCCTGAGCCGTTACATCGGCCACACGCGCCGGTTCAACGAGGTCGCCGCGCGACGCTCGAACGGCAGGCAGGAAGCCGAGGTCATCCCGTTCTCGGGCCCGCTGCGCGAGCTCGAGCAGGAGCCGACGAGCCGTGAGATCGAGGTCCTCCAGCTGATCTCCGACGGTCTCGTGAACCGCGAGATCGGGCAGCGCCTCTTCCTCTCCGAGGAAACTGTGAAGTCGCACGTGCGCCACCTGCTCGCGAAGCTGCAGGCGCGCTCGCGCGCGCACGCCGTCGCCGTCGGCTTCCGCCGAGGCCTGATCGGCTAACCAGGAACGAGCACCGCCGGCCGCTTCGCGGCGCACCTTCCACAACCTGCCTCGGTTTTCCACCGCCTGTGGAAATCACTCAACAGGGTGATGTTCCTTGCTTGTGGAAAACGGAAGCTACGCGAGCGGCTACCAGATTCGAAGGTTCCCAGCGACCACTGCGCGCGACACGAGGAGTGCGACAGACTTGCGCATTGAGGACTCCCTTGTAGGGACTGACGGCTCTGCGATCGTATACCCCCTTTGGGGGGGTTTCAAGAGACTGAGGCAGGTTTGCCCAAATCTCAAGGCGAGGGATAAGCATGCCCTTGTGTGGGCTGCCACGCTCTATGCGCTAGCCGTCGCTGCCATCCTCGGTT
Organism: Gaiellaceae bacterium; assembly: GCA_035640455.1. GTDB lineage: Bacteria > Actinomycetota > Thermoleophilia > Gaiellales > Gaiellaceae > AC-50. The sequence goes on from DASQWB010000097.1 coordinate 2,373, forward strand.
TCCTCGGCCATCACCATCTGCCGCCCTGGTGGGTGCTAGGCGGGTTAGTCCTCGTTGCGGCCGCAACCGAACGCTCCAGTGTGAGACTTACGGGCCATATCGAGTCGTCTATCTCGTTTCTTCCCTTCGTATTCACAGCAGTCGCATTCGGCCCTCTTGCGGCGCTTGTTGTTGGCGCCTTGGGAAACCTCGGCATTCTAAGGCCTCCCTATCTTCGGTGGATGGTGTACACACCCGCCCGTGCTTTGACAGGGGCATCGGCCGGCCTGGCAGCGTCGACCCTTGCGCCGCACGGGGCACATTCATTTGCAGCGATTTTTGTTGCGACGTTTGCTGCTGCTTGCTCTAATTTGATCGCCGACCTGTTTCTCAACTTTGGGACCATGATGGTGAGAGATGCCGGGAGCCTGCGCGGACTTATTCAATCCGCCGGGCCGCTACTTGCGATTTCATTGCCTGTCTACGTCCCCCTCGTCGCGCTTCTCGTGTACGGTTATCGGATCTATTCACTGTGGGTCGTGGTTTTCTTTCTTCTCTCTGCCCTTGCTCTGCAGCGCCTTTTGCAGCTCTATCAAGAGCAGCGTGAAGCAGTACAACGGTTCGCCGACGCGAACGAGCAGCTTAAGCGCGCAAACCTCTCCTTTGCGGGCGCGCTTGTTGCAACTCTCGATGCTCGCGACGAATACACTGCCGGGCATTCTGCCACTGTTGCGAGATACGCGGAAGATATCGCGCACCGTATGGGCCTCTCCGAGGAGGAGCAGCATTTAGCTCATGTGTGCGGCCTGGTTCATGACATCGGAAAGGTCGGCCTACCTGCCGGTCTCTTGGAAAAGCCTGGACCTTTGAGCTTCGAAGAGAGACGACGTATGGAGGATCACGCAGCGATCGGCGAACGCATTCTTCGCAATGTGGAGAGCTACGCCGAAATCGCGTGCGTTGTTCGCCATCATCATGAGCGAATAGACGGCCAAGGATACCCGGACGGCCTTCGCGGATCTGCGATACCGTTGTTATCCCGCATTATTGCGGTGGCAGATGCCTATGATGCTATGACATCAGACCGCCCGTATCGTGTGGCGATGCCAAGTCATGTAGCACGGCTTCGGCTGGCACAGGCCGTCGAGAGGCAGTTTGATACGTCAGTCGTAGCTGCGTTCGAAGCAATACTTGCACGCGCTCCTGGATCATACCGCGGTGACGCACCTCAAAACGCATCAGAGCCAGTGGAAATCTCGGGCCCCATATCAGAGGTGGCATAGCGCGCACGGCGGCCGGCCGGATGTAGGGCAGCTTGTGTTCGCGAGCGCACATTGAGCTTCTCGAAGATATGCCGAAGGTGGACCTTTACCGTCGCTTCGCTAATGTAGAGCTGTCCGGCAATCGCGTTGTTCGATAACCCGCTAGCGACAAGACCTAGCACTTCGAACTCGCGTGGTGAAAGTTGGTGATCTGAGGCTGAAAGTGGACCCAACGTAGGCATGTCAGCTATCACAATGCCGAAGCTTGAAGCGATACAGCGATCGCCCGCCGCGACGACAATTTCATTGATCAAATCGCGGAAGTCAGTCGCAGCGCTTTCCACGAGAAGGGGAGGATGCGCTCGATACGCGGCCACGAATGCGTCGTAATGCTGGGTCTCCCTGAGGTGGTGGAGAAACCTCAGCAGCGCATCTCGCTCGCGTCCTCCTTGTAACGCGATGACCGCCTCTGCTGCTAAGGCAGTGCTTTCTGTTTCGACTGCTCGTGACACTGCTCGTGCGCGTGCTACAACCGTCTGCGCGCGGGCGAGCTCGCCGGCGCAAGCAAGCGCTAGCGAATGTATGGCGAGGGACTCTCCGTGCATACCAAGAGTGGACGTCCGGAATCTGCCGTCATCCGTGGTTCTGACAGCTTCGGTGAGTTCCCCGTTTGCGAGTAAAAGGCGCGCTTCAGCCACACTAGCGTTCACGAGGCTGAGGACATCGCCCAACTCCTCCGCCTCACGAACGAGCCGATCGATGGTTGCCTTAGCATCCTTGAAACGCGTTAATCCGAAGAGAGCGAAGCTCTCGACTCCGGAGGAGTAGGGCAGCGCGAACTTCAACCCATAGCGATCAGCCGCGCCCCAGGCCGCCTTTGCCAACTGCAGCGCCTTCGAATATTCGGCCGTTAACATCGCACACTGCGCATGCACGAGGAGAAAGCTGCAGATAGCATGCGGGTTAGACGCAAGCTCAACAAAGTTCGCAGTCGCCGACATCTCAACAAGCACTGCGCGCAAGGATGTGTTGGTCAGACAAGTCGTTCGAAAACGGCCAATCGCGACACGAAGGAGATCGTCTGGGGTCTGCTCCTCGGCAACGGATTGGAACCTATGCAAGATGCTTTCCGACTCTTCCCGCTCAAGATGAAAAGCAGCGGAGAATTGACCCCACAGCGCTTCTCGAGTCTGCGCCGGTGAGAGAGCGACAGTTTCAGCTCTTTTGTAATAATCACAAGCGGCAAGATAATCATCGGCAAGACCTGCAGCTAAGCCAGCGAGACAGAGTGTACGAAACAAGCGATCGTCTTTCGCGTCGAGATGTCGTAAGGCACGAATAGCAAAAAACCGTGCCTGGGCAAGCTGACCTGCGCGAAGGGAGGATTCGGAATCGGCTAGGTCTAAGACTGGATCGTGAAATTTTAGGCGGCGCGCTAGTCGAAGCCAGCTTCGAACCGTTGCGATCCGCCCTTCTCGAAGAAGGTCATCAAGACCAGCGCGTAGGAGACCGGGTAGCGCGAAAATCATTTCGGACTCTTCAATGAGTGCGAAAGCGTCATCCCAGTGACGATCAGTGATAAGCGTCTCAAGGACTCGCTCTCGAGCGCACGAGAGTTCTTCTGTGCATAGAAGTGAGGTCTTGGTTAGAAGAAACTCGCGGAGCAGCGGGTGAAGCTCGTATGCTGCGTCCCGAGGTGTGATGAAACCTACTCGATCCGCTTCCCTGAGTAGGTCTGCAGGTTCCTCGTCCAACGCTGCCGTGGCTAGAGCATGGCTGATCCTAGGCAGAACGGCTAGTGTAATTAGCGCAGCTTGGAGTCTGGGCTCGGCAGTGTCAAACAGTTCCTGTGCGAAATATGCGTGGAGTGTCTCGGCAATCGCGGCTGGCGGAGGATTCACCACGGACGTTAGAGCCGCTAGGCCGATGACCGCGGGCCAGCCACCAGCAAGAGCGCGTATGCGACCGGCTTCATCGGGGCATGCCCCCGATAGGGCGCGATCGACCTCAGATTCGGTCATCGCAAGCTGCGCGCGGTCGATCTGAAGCATCTGGCCATAGACAAAGTGACGCGCAGATGCCCAACGTGGAGCGACCCTCGTGGCAAGGAGAAGGCGAAGTGGCGCGTGCTCGGCCACCAGTCCGACGAACATGTCTGATGTCTCGGATCCCCTCGCGTACTGATAGTCATCGATAACGAGTACGGCATCCTCCGGCCACGAATCGAGGTCATCTGCGAGCCGCCCTGCGAGGGCCTGAACGTCGACCTCTCCTGAATCGATACCACGGAGGTATGTCCGCAAACTGCCACCCGAACCAGGGAGAACATCTTCCACAACGCTCGACAGATTCGTTGCAAGCGCAACAACGTCTTGTGCAGAGGGACCCGCCCGGTACCAAACAATCGTGCCATTGCGGTGGTCGCACCATTCGCGAGCTAGTGTGGTCTTGCCGTACCCGGCGGGGGCTACCAGCAGGATGATGCGGGCGGACGACTCATCTAGCAGTCGCGTCAGCCGCGGCCGCTTGATGATGTGGCGCCGTGCCCCGCTCGCTTCCGTCGTCGGCTGGCTCATGCTCCCCTGAACGCGCCTGGAACGCTCGCTGCCGCAAGACTAGCGTGGCTTGTCGCCAGTAGCGATAGTCGGTCCGGGACGCGTCTTTAGAGCAGGACTTCCCGCGCCCGCGGAGCCATGGCCGCGGGCGCGGGTGCCGTCAGTCCCCCCGGCCGGGCAGGGTCGGGCCGAGGCTCTTGGAGAGGGGATCGAGGCCGGTCAGGAGCCGGTAGGCGACGGGGATCTGCCGCCGGCGCGAGACGCCGAGCTTCTGACGCAGGATGTCCGAATGGGCCTTCACCGTGCGAGGCGAGATCCCGAGTTGCTCGCCGATCTCCTCGTTCGAGAGACCCAGCGCGATCAGCTCGACGACCTGACGCTGACGATCGGTGATCGCCGGTGCTGTCTTCGTGAGCGCCTCGTACATGCCGCGGAGCTAACCATCGGCTGCGCCGCGGCAACATCGACCGAAAGGCGTATTCGGACGGAGTATTTCCCGCTCAGCGGTGGGCGGCTGCCCGTTCGTGCAGGAAGCTCGCCTCGTGGGCGCGCCAATTCGCCTCCTCGAGCTCGTCCTCGTCGAGAGCGCCGATGCGGCGCAGCAGCTCCAGTTCGTCGCGGAGGTGCGTCCGCATCATCTCGGGCCCGTCCGTGGCGATCGTAAAGCCGACGCCGTGCTCGACGAAGCGGCGGAGCGTCTCGCGCACGGCGTCCTCGTCGGGCAAGGCCTTCGTGAGCAGGTTCGAGGTCGGGCAAAGCTCGAGCACGATTCCGGCCTCGGCGATCGCGCGCATCAGCTCGGGGTCGCCTGCGGCGAGGATGCCGTGGCCGATCCGGTCTGGGCGGAGTCCCTCGACGACCTCGCCGATCTCCGCGCGGCCGATGTCGCCGCCCTCCTCGCCGACGTGGATCGTCACGCCGAGGCCGGTGGCCCGCGCCTCCTCCACCATCGGCGAGACCTGCAGGTAGTCGTAGCGGCCGCCGTCGGGCCTCGGCCCCGCTATGTCGATCCCGACCACGCCGCGCGGTGCCCAGCGAATCGCCTTCTCGACGACGATCGCGTTCAGCTCGGGCGTGAACGTGCGATCCATCATCAGGATCAGGCCGGCGCGCACCTGCGGGTACTCGAGGCCGGCCCGGTCGAGACCCCGCACCGCGGCGAGGATGATGTGGTCGAGGTCGCGCTCGCCGCCTCGGTTTCGCTTCATCGGGTTGAAGCGCAGCTCGAGCGTCGTGATGCCCTGCGACCGGTATGCGCCGCCGATCGCCCCGTGCACCGAGCGTTCGACGGCGAGCGGGCTCGACTGGATGAGCTCCGTCCAGTGGTAGATCGCGTCGAGCGCGTCGAGGTCGGGGACGCCGCGCGGGTCGGACACCGTGACGAGCCGGTCGAACTCCCAGTAGTCCTTCACGGGCAGCGCGATGCCCTGCTCGTGCGCGAGCGTCCAGAGGATGTCGGACGAGACCGAACCGCCGAGATGCGTGTGCAGCTCCGCCAGACCGGTCCGCATTGCGCGACTCTAGGCTGCCCTCGCGACCGGCTGCTCGAGCTGGCTCTCGACGAGAGCGACGGCGAGGTCGACCGAATCGGCGAGGCGCCGCTCGTCGACGAGCTCGAGGCGCTCGCTCGGCAGGTGGTACTCCGGGTATGGGAAGTGGACGATCGAGAGTGCCGGGACGCCTTCCTCGGCGAAGGGCACCGAGTCGAGCCCGGCCTTCGTGTACTCGACTTGTACCCGGTAGCGCTCGGTGAGGCCGAGGTCGCGCGCGAGCTCCTGCGCGCGGGTCCGCAGCTCGGCCGGCGAGCCGAGGAGCTCGAGCCGCCGGCCGTGGGCGACGCAGTCCAGGTTGACGACGCCGCGGATCCGCTGGAGCTCGCCGGTGATTCCCGCCTCGTAGACGAAGTGACGCGCGCCGAGCATGCCGATCTCCTCGGCGGCGAAGGCGCAGAAGAGGACGCTGTGCGGATGGCGGCGGCCGACGAGGCGGCGCGCGACGCGGAGGAGAGCCTCGATTCCGGTCGCGTTGTCGATCGCCCCTGGCCCGCGCCACACCGAGTCGAAGTGCGCCGAGACCACGATGGCCTCGTCGCTCTCGCCACGGAGTTCCGCGACCACGTTGCGGTCGCGGCGGCCGGGGACGAAGCGGCCGCCGACGCGCACTCGGGCAACCGCACCCTCCATCCTCAGCAGCCGTAGCGCGTCGGCGCCGGAGATGAACGCGGTCGGACCGACGGCGATCTGCCGCGCACCGGCCACGAACGGGATCGCCGGGCCGCCGAACGGGCTCGCCTGGAGCCGGGCGAGGTCGCGTGCCGACTCGTCCTCGACCGCGAAGACATGTGCGCGCGGGAAGAACTCCCCGAGGCTCGTCTGGCCGATGTGACGGATGCATCCCTCGACGACACCGTCGGTGGGGTGCGCGTACATGCACGGCCCCGCCTCCCACCGCTCGCCGGCAATCTCGAGCTCCGGCTCGTCGGGGTCGTAACCGAGGAGGTGGAACTCTTGGAACCGCGGCTCCAAGCCAAGGTCGCGGAGCGCCGCGGCCACGGCCTCGGCGGCGCGCTCGGCCTCGGGCGAGCCTGCCATGCGAACGCCGACCTCCGTGGCGAGGGTCTCGAGGAGGCTCACGCGGCGAGTGTAGTCCCGGCCGAAGCGGCGATACTGCCGCGATGGAGCGGCACGTCGTGGCGCTCGGAGGAGGCGGGTTCTCGATGGACGACGACCCGCGGCTCGACGACTTCGCCCTGCGGCTCACAGGCCGCGACCGGCCGCGCGTCTGCTTCCTCCCGACCGCGCAGGGAGACGCGCCCGGCTGCGTCGTCGACTTCTACGAGGCGTTCCGTGAGCGCGCGGAGCCGGCCCATCTCACCCTCTTCGGCCGGCCGCGGCGCGACATCCGCGACTTCCTGCTCACCCAGGACGTCGTCTACGTCGGCGGCGGGAACACGGCGAACATGCTCGCGATCTGGCGGGTGCACGGCATCGACGAGGTTCTCCGCGAGGCGTGGGAACGAGGAATCGTGCTCGCCGGCATGAGCGCGGGGTCGATCTGCTGGTTCGAGTGGGGCGTGACCGATTCGTTCGGCGACGAGCTCGCGTCCCTGCGGTGCCTCGGCTTCCTGCCCGGCAGCAACTGCCCGCACTACGACAGCGAGCCCGAGCGCCGGCCGACCTACCGGCGGCTCGTGGAGGGCGGCGAGCTTCCGTCGGGTCTGGCGGCGGACGACGGTGTCGGGCTCCACTTCGTCGGCGCCGAGCTCGCGGAGGCGGTGACGGCGCGGCCGCAGGCCGGCGCCTACGTCGTCGAGTCCGGCGAGAACGGCGTCGTCGAGCGGCCGATCACGGTGCGGCGCCTGGGCTGAATATCCTGCGCGCGCGATGAAGGTGGGCATCGTCGTCCCGTATTCGTGGTCGTTCTGGGGGGCCGTCGTCGAGCACGCGGAGCTCCAGGCGGAGACGCTGCAGCGGCTCGGCGTCGAGACGCGGACGATCATCGGCCACGACCCGCCGGGACGGTTCACGAGCGCCCTCCATCCGCGTCACGGCCGGCACGGCCGGCCGCCGCCCGACGTGCTGCCCGTCGGGCGCTCCGTGATCGTGCCGGCTAACGGGACGCTGCCGAACATCGTGCTCAGCCCGTCGTGCGTGCAACGGATCAAGGGAATCCTCGAGCGCGAGCAGTTCGACGTGTTCCATATGCACGAGCCGATGACGCCGGCGATCTGCGTCGCCGTCCTCGCGCTCGCCCGCGCCCCGATCGTCGCCACCTTCCACGCATCGGGCAACTTGGGCTGGATGCGGATCGCCGTCCGCACCTGGGGCTTCCTCGCCGACCGTATCGACCATCGGATCGCGGTGTCCGAGCCGGCGCGCGTGTCGCAGCAGCGCTGGCTGCCGGGCGACTACGAGATCATCCCGAACGGCGTCCTCGTCCCGCCGGAAGCGGACCCCAGCGGGCGCGAGCATCACATCGTTTTCACGGGGCGGCAGGAGCCGCGGAAGGGGCTTCACGTCCTGCTCCGCGCCTGGCATGACGTGCGAGAGAGGACCGGCGCCCGGCTGCGGGTCGTCGGCGCGGACCCGCTCGCCGTTCGGCTCCTCCTCGCGCGAGAGCGGGTCTCCGACGAGGGAATCGACATCCTCGGCTTCCTCGACCAGGACGCGTACACGGCCGAGCTCCTGGCGGCGAAGGCGCTGATCGCGCCCTCCCTCGGCGGCGAGAGCTTCGGCATGGTGCTGACCCGCGCGTTCGCGTGTGCGACGCCCGTCGTCGCTTCCGACATCGCCGGCTACCGGGACGTCCTGACGCCGGAGGCGGGCGTCCTCGTGCCGCCGGGCGACCCGCGGGCGCTCGCGGACGCGATCGTCGGGCTCCTCGAGGACGAGCCGCGGCGGCGCACGCTCGGGGCGGCCGCACGCGGGCTCGCGCGCGAGCGCTACTCCTGGGACGACATCGGCCGGCGCCTGACGCAGATCTACGAGCTCCTGAGCGGCAAGCCCGCGACGCCGGTGAGGGCGTCGTGAAGCTCCGCGCGCCCCAGCGCGCCTGGGTTCGCGTCCTGCTCGTGCTGCCGGTCGCCGCCGGCGTCGTTGCGCTGCTCTGGTGGCGCGGGCCGAGCTGGCGCGACGTCGGCGACGCCTTCACGATCGTGCGCTGGCAGTGGGTCCTGGTCGCGATCGGGTTCAACCTCGTCTCCGTCCTCGCGCGCGCGCTCGCATGGCAGACCGTGATCCGGCAGGCGATGCCCTCGCCGCGCCCGGGCTTCCCGCTCGTCTTCTCCGCCTTCGCCGTCGGCCTCTTCGCGAACGCGGTGCTGCCGGGACGGATCGGCGAGCTCGCGCGCGTCGCCGTCCTGAACCGGAAGCTGCCCGCCCGCCGGGGCGCGTGGGCGACGCTCATCGGCACCGTCGTCGCCCACCGCGTCTTCGACCTCGTCCCGGTCGTCCTCCTGATCGTCTACGTCGTCCTGACGGCGAAGATCCCCGACTGGGCGACGACGAGCCTCGTCGTCTTCGTCTGCGTCGGCACCGTGCTCTTCGCACTTGCCCTCGTCTTCGCGCGGAGGCCCCAGAGTGGCATTCCCATCGACCTCGGCTCCGTGCGCCGCATCGTCACGATGGCGCGGCACGGCCTCGGCGTCATGCACACGCCGCTCGCCGCCGCTGTTGCGATCGCCTTCCAGTGCCTTGGCTGGTTCTGCCAGCTCCTCGCGGTCTACACGGCGATGCGGGCCTTTCACATCCACGCGCCGCTTCCGGCGGCAGGGCTCGTGCTCGTGCTGATGAACGTCGCGACGATCTTCCCGCTGTGGCCGGGCAACGTGGGGCTGCTCCAGGCGGCGATCGCGCTTCCGCTCCTGCACTACGGCGTCTTCTACGCCCGCGGCATCGCCTACGGGATCGGCCTGCAGGCGATCGAGGCCTCCGTCGGCGTCGGCTTCGGGCTGCTCTTCCTCGCGCGCGAGGGGCTCTCGTACACGATGCTCAAGGTGATGCCCGATGCGACGCAAGTCGAACTGCCGGAGGAGGAGGCGGCGGGCGAGGTCGAGCAAGAGGCCGACGGTGCGCGTGCTCGCGTGCCCGGCTAGCCTCAAGGGCGCGCTCTCGCGATCGACGCGGCGACCGTGCTCGCGGAGGGGCTGCGGCGGGTAGAGGGCTCGAACGCGGCCTCGGGAGCTCCTCGTCGGCCTGGGCGGGACGGCGACGGTCGACGGCGGCGCCGGGCTGCGCGAGGTGGTCGCGGAGCTGCCGGTGCCGACCCGCGTAGCCTGTGACGTCCGATCGCCGCTCCTCGACGCGGCGCGGCTCGACGCGTCCTGAAGGACGCCTCGCCGGCGGTCGTGGCTCGGGTCGAGGCGCGGCTCCGTGCGCTGCTCCTCGCGGCCTATGCCTCGCTGCCCGGGGCGGGCGCCGCTGGCGCGTGGGAGCGGCGTTCGCCGCGCTCGGCGCGGAGCTCGTCCCGGACGCGGCGCTCGTCCTCGACGAAGTCGGCCGGTCGACCGCACGACCCGCGAAAGGAAAGGCGCCGGGAGAGGTGGCGGGGCGCTGCCGCGCCGCCGGTGTCCGCTGCGTCGTCTTCGGCGGCCGGGTCGTCGAGCCGCTCCACGGCGCCGAGACCTACGAGCTGAGCGGCCACCGCGCGCGGCGACGGATGACCTCCGGGTGCTCGGCGACGAGCTGGCCCGGCGGCTCGCGGCTTAGCGCTCTTCGAGCGCTGTGGCGGTGCCCGTCGTGCGAGCGAGCTCCTCGATCCGGCCGTGGGCGGCGTCCAGCCTGGCAAGGCAGAAGCGATAGAGCTCCTCCCCGCGCTCCCACAGCTCGATCGCCTCGTCGAGGCTCGCCTCGCCGCTCTCGAGCCGCTCGACGATCCGTTCGAGCTCGCGCTGCGCGGACTCGAAGGTCGGCTGACGCTGCTCGGCCGCTGCGCCTGGGTCGCCCGTCATTCGACGCGCGCCCCGAACTCGCCCTCGGCGACCTCGACTCGGAGGGGCTGTCCCGGCCGCAGCGTCGTGGGCGACCGCACGATCTCGTCGTCCGTCCGGACGATGGCGTAACCTCGCTTGAGTGTCGCCCTCGGAGACAACGCATCCAGTCGACCGGCCGCCTGCTCGAGGGCCGCCCGCTTGCGCTCGACGGCGAGCGCTGGGGCGCGCCGGAGGCGGTCGCGGAGGAGCGTGAGGGCGTCGCGCTCGAGGCCGACCGCTCGCTGGGCTCCCCGGGCGAGGCGACCGCGGGCATGGCCGAGGCCCGCCAGCAGCTCGCCGAGGTCGGGAACGACGAGACGGCCCGCTGCGGTCGGCGTCGAGGCGCGGACGTCGGCGGAGAGGTCGCAGAGGGGCGTGTCCTGCTCGTGCCCGACCGCTGAGACAACTGGAACCGGGCAGCCGGCGATCGCGCGCACGAGCCGCTCGTCACTGAACGGCAGGAGGTCCTCGAAGCTGCCTCCTCCGCGCGCGACGACGATCACGTCGACCTCGGGCACGCGGCAGAGTGAGCGGAGCGCGTCGACGATCGCGGCGGCGGCACGCGGCCCCTGCACGTAGGTCTCGGCGACGACGACGTGCGCAGGCGGGAACCGTGCGGTGAGCGTGCTCAGGACGTCCCGCTTTGCGGCTGCGTCGTTGCCGGTGACGAGGCCGACGGCGCGCGGGAGGCGCGGGAGCACACGCTTCCGCTCGGGTGCGAAGAGGCCTTCCGCGGCGAGCTTCCGCTTCAGCCGCTCGAGCGCGGCGAGGTGGTCGCCGATGCCGAAGCGCTCGAGCGAGAGCACGCGCAGGCGGAAGTCGCCGCGGGCCTCGTAGAGCTCGGGCCGGCCGAAGGCGTGCACGCGCTCGCCGTCGACGAGGTCGAGCCGGAGCGCGTCGAAGCGCCCACGGGGCATCGTGGCGGAGAGGCAGGCGCCGTCCGCAGGATCCTTGAGGGTGAAGAAGACGCTCTGCCAACCCGCGTGGCGGCGAAGCTCGGTAACCTCGCCCTCGACCCACAGCGTGGGCAGGCGGGCGAGCCAGTCGGCGACGCCGCGGTTGAACGCGGAGACGGAGTAGACCTTGCGGTCGCCGTACTCGATCGGCGCGATCTTCACGCCGCCGATGGTAGTCCCGTCGGCGCCCGACACGTACGCGGCGGCGATGGCGCCGCGGCGGCTAGAGCAGGATCTCGGCCGCCGTCTGCGGCTCGCAGCCCCGGGTCACGAGCTCGACCGCGCGATGGAGATCGGCGTCGCTGCCGGCGAGTCGCTCGGCGAGCGGCAGGGGGTAGCCGGCCTCGATGAGCACGTGGAGGCGCCAGCCCTCGACCTTGGCCCGCTCGCTCCTCTCGATCTCGGCGGTGTCGATCCTGTCGCTCATGGCGCTCCGTTCGCCCTCCTAGAGACGAACCCTTTCGCCTGAAAGTTGGCGCAGACTCGTCGCTATCCGGCGCGGGCGCCGAGGCTCTCTCGAGCCCGCGCGACGAGCTCGTCGAGGCGGCGGGAGAGGTCGCCGAGCCGGCTTTCGAGCACGGTCCGCTCCGAGTCGGTCTCGGCCACGAGCGCCTGGAGGCGCCGCCGAAGCTCGGCCTCGATGTCGGCGAGCCGGCGCGCGGCGGTCTCGACGAACTCCTCGCGCTCGCGCTCGAGGCCGGCGGCAATGCCGTTCAGACGCTTCTCGAGGCGCTGCGCCCCTGCGTCGCCCACCTTCGACAGCCGCTCCGCGACGATCCGCTCGGCCTCGCGCGCATAGGCCTGGACGCCCCGATCGAGCTCGCGCGCGAGCCGCCTGGCCGCTTCCTCGCGCTGGCCCTTGATCGCGTCCGCGAACTGCTGCGCGGCCGCGTCGGCGTAGCTCGCCGCGCTGCGAGAGACGGTGCGCTCGAGCTGCTCGATCTGGCGCCGTTCGACGTCGGCGAAGCTCGCCTGGATGCGGCGCGCGGCTTCGGCTTCCTCGCGCTCGACCTGCTCCCGGAGCGCGCGCTCCCGGCGCCGGAGCCGCTCGTTCAGCTCGTGGAGGGCTCGCCGCCGGTCGGCCTGCGTCGCCTCGAGCTCGGCGCGCGCGGCCGCCGACGCGTCTTCCGCCGCGCCGGCGAGCTCCTCTCTGAGACGGGCGACAGCTGCCCGCTGCTCCTCCGCCTCGCTCTCCACGCGCTCGGCGTCGGTTCGAAGCCGAGCCTCCACCTCGGTGAGGAGCTGCTTCTGGCGCTCCGTGAGCCGAGCGATCTGCGTCGTGAGCCCCTGCTGCGCGCGATCGAGGTCATCCGCCCACTCCGCGAGCCGCCGCTCGACGCGCCGCTGGGTTTGCGTCAGCGCGTCGGCGAGGCTCGCGCGAGCCTGCTCCTCGCGCGCGGCGACCTCTTCGCGGCGCGCCTCCGCGATTCGGCGCTCCTCCTCGAGCAGGAGCGACGTCGACTCGGCCCGCGCCCGGGCGAGCGTCCGCTCGAGCTCGGTCGCGTGCCCGGCCGTCTCGCGCTCGACCAGCTCCCGGAGCCGCCGCTCGGCTCGCGCCGTCTCATCCTCGATCCGCTGCGCCCGTTCGAGCGAGGCTCGCACCCGGAGGAGCGCGCCCTCGAGCGCGGCCGTAACCGTGAGTCCCGCCGCTGCGATCGCCACGTCGCCGGCAGGATCGAGCGCGAACGACACCCACGCCGCGACCGCGCCGGCCGCGACGACCGCGGTAAGAGCCGCGACCGCCTTCGAGCCGAGGCGGCCGCGGAGCGCGGCCGCGAACGAGAGCCCGGCGACGACCACCGCGGCGGCGAAGCCGGCCTGGACGACGGTCGCGCGATCCACGCCTGCAATCGTAAGCCGCTAGGACGCATGCAGCACGACGAGCGCGACGGCGAGGCACACGGTCGCCGCCGACAGCACCTTCAGCGCCGCCTCGGGCACGCGCGTCAGCGAATCCGCGTCGATCTGCTCTTCGTGCCCGTCGCCGTAGACGATCGTCCCGGAGACGGCCCGGGTGCGGCGCCGCACCGTCCGCACCTGCGTCGAGAGCACGCGCTGGGCCAGGCTGAGCAGCGTGGCGAAGACGGCTGCCACGACGGCCTCGGGGCGGATCCGGCCGGCAACCGCGAAGTACCCGGTCAGGAGCGGGAAGCCGCCCCACGCGAGCGCGAACCACACGTCGCCGTGGAATCGCCCCCCGACGAGCTCGAGGTTGTAGGCGACGACGATGAACCCGCCGACGGCCACGAAGACGAGGAGCCACGGCTCCCGCGCGACCGCGCCGGCGATCCCGATCCCGACCGCGCCCGCGATCGAGACCGCCGCGAGCGCCGCGAGCGTGCCGCTGCCGATACGGGTCGCGAGCGGGCGCCCATTGAGCTCGTCGAGCGCGTGCGCGCCAATCCCGACGGCGAGGAAGAAGGCGAGGAGTGCGAGGGCGAGCCGGCCGTAGCCGAGGTCCGGCGCGAGGCCGGCGCCGATCGCGACGTACGAGAGATGCCAGAGCGTGTAGGGCGGGTGGAGGAGCGTGACGTAGTCGCGCCAGCCTCCCGGCGACAGGGCGTAGAAGGCCGGGCGCGCCGGGCTCGTCACGCGCGCCGGCCCCAGACGACGAGGCCGCCGCCGAGGCTCGGGCGGCGGGCCCGCACCTCCTCCACGCCGGCCTCTCGCCACAGCGCGAGCAGGCGATCCGGCGGATACTCGGCGGCGAAGCGGCGGATGCTCGGCCCGAGGAAGCGCCCCACCTCGTGCCATCCCGGCGAGATCACGCGGCCCGCGAGCGGGAGCCCGACGCGCACGTAGAGCTCCCAGGCGGCGCGCGAGAGCCCTCTCGGGACGCCGAACTCGAGCGAGGCGAGGGAGCCGCCCGGCCGGACGACCCGTGCGAGCTCCCGCAGCGTCGCGGCGGGGTCGTCGACGTAGCGGAGGAGGTACGTGAAGCTGAGCCCGTCGAACGAGACATCCTCGAACGGGAGCCGGTCGGCCGTGCCCTCGACGAGCGTGATCCGGTCGGCGAGCCCCGCGGCCACGACGCGCTCCCGGGCTTCTGCGAGCATCTCGGGGCTCTGGTCGAGGCCGACGACGGAGCAGCCCGTACGGCGTACGAGCTCGATCGCGACGGCTCCGGTTCCGGTCGCCACGTCGAGGACGGTGTGCTCCGGCCCGGCCCGGAGCCGGGAGACGAGGAACCGCCGCCACCGCGGGTCCTGTCCGAGGGAGAGCAGCCGGCTGTAGCGGTCGTAGGTCGCGCCGAGCGGCGCGAACAGCCGGCGGGCGTGGAGGTTCCGAGCGGAGAGCGCCTCGGCCAAACGTCTCAGTCTAAGCTGGCATCGTGAGTCTCCGGGAGGACGTAGAGCGGGTCGCGGAGCTCGCGAGGCCGCTCGCGAGTCCGGGAGAGTCGCTCGCCGGCGTGCTCGCGGCCGAGCCGGCCCCGGGACAGCGCGTCTACCTCTGCGCGTTCGTGGACGAGGCCGGCGAGCGGACGTGGCTCGCGCTGGACGGCGCGGGGGCGCGGGTCTCGAGCCGGAACGTCGTCCGCGAGGCCGCCTCGATCGCCGCTCTGTGCGAGCTCGCGGAGGAGACGGCCGCTGGCGGCGATCTCGAGGAGCTTCGGGGTCAGCTTGCCACCCTTCGCCTGACGGAGAACCCGCCAGGGATCGACGAGGCGGAGGAGGCGGCGCTCGCGCTCGAGCGCACCCTCGGGACGCCGCCGCGGCTCGCGACGCCGGCATACCTCGACGCGGTCGGGCTCGCCACCCGCCGACTCGAGCAGGCGCTTGGGGAGAACGGCGGCTCGCCGTTCGCGGCGGCGATGAAGGGGAGCCTCGTGGCGGTCGACGAGCTGACGGCCGAGGTCGAGGGGCGGAACAAGCTGGAGCTGAGGTGAGCGACGACCTCGACGTTCGCGGCTCCGACGCCGAGCTCGAGGCGGCGCTTCGCGAGCTGCCGGTGGAGGCCGTGACACGGCCGCGCCGCTCGCCGAAGCGCTTCAGCATCGCGATCTTCAGCGGCGTCGAGCGCAAGGGGCGCTGGCGAGTTCCGCGCCGGTCGTTCGCCCTCAGCCTCTTCGGCGGCGCCGATCTCGACCTGCGCCACGCCGAGATCGACTCCGACGTCGTCACGATCATCGTCGTCGACGTCTTCGGCGGCACCGACCTCTACGTGCCGGAGGGCGTCGAGGTCGACGTCGGCGGTGTCGCGCTCTTCGGCGCCGTCGACGAGCACGGACGCGACACGCCGCCGCGGCTCGGGGCGCCGCTCGTCCGCGTGCGGGCGCTGGCGCTCTTCGGCGGGACGGACGTCTGGCGCGCCCCGCCCGGATCGGAGGGGACGCTGCGCCGCGTGCGGCGCCTCGCCCGCGAGAGCTCCTAGTAGCTCGACGGCGGTCGTTCCTCGGCGGGCAGAATGGGCGAAGCAAACGAGAGGAGCTTGTGATGGAAGGTGGCTTCGGAATTCCCTTCGGCGGCGATCCGGAGGAGCTGATGCGCGGGCTGCGGGAGTTCGCCGAGCAGCAGGCCGAGACGGTGCAGGAGGCGCAGCGGGAGCAGTTCGCGACGCTGACGCTCAACACCGCGGTCGAGCTGACCGGCGCGGCGCTCGGCCAGATGCGAGTCGAAGGCGGGCCCGACGAGCAGGCGATCGCTCTGCGTGACGCGATGCGCGTGCTCTTCCCGGAGGCGGTCGCGCTCGTGAGCGCCGCGCGGCAAGGCTTCATGCGCGAGCACTCGTAGCGCGGCGCCGCGGTCGTCGGCACGTCGCTCTCGCCCGCCTCTCGTCACGGTTCTGTCACTCCCCCGTCACGGGTGGCTGCCACCGGGACCTGGCCCGCGCGGACGCGTGGGTCGGGGACTAGAATCGCGCGGCCGGTGGCCATCCTCGACCGCGCGATCGTCCGCCTGCTCCCGGCGGTGCCACGGCCCGTCGTGGAACGGCTCGCGCAGCGGTACATCGCCGGTCCCGAGCTCAAGGACGCGCGCGAGACCGTCCGCC
Source organism: Gaiellaceae bacterium (assembly GCA_035640455.1). Lineage (GTDB taxonomy): Bacteria > Actinomycetota > Thermoleophilia > Gaiellales > Gaiellaceae > AC-50. The sequence continues at coordinate 18,583 of DASQWB010000097.1, forward strand.
GGCTGAACGCGCAGGGGAAGATGGCGACGATCGACGTCCTCGGCGAGGAGATCACGACGGCCGAGGAGGCGGCCGCGATTGTGCGCGCCTACCAGGACGTCTTCGCCGACATCGAGGAGTGCCGTCTCGACTCGAACGTGAGCGTGAAGCTGACCGCGCTCGGGCTCAAGCTCGGCTACGAGCTCTGCCGCGCCAACCTCGAGAGCGTCGTCCGCGACGCGGCGAGGCGTGGGAACTTCGTGCGCATCGACATGGAGGACTCGAGCTGCACCGACGACACGCTCCGCCTCTACCGCGAGCTACGCGAGGCCGGACACGAGAACGTCGGCGTCGTCCTCCAGGCCTACCTGCGCCGGACGATCGACGACGTCCAGGCCGTCGACGACCTCCGGCCGAACGTGCGCCTCTGCAAGGGGATTTACGTCGAGCCGCCCCACATCGCCTTCCACGACTTCGAGGCCGTCCGCGCCAACTTCGTCAAGACGCTCGACGCGCTCTTCGACGCGGGCTCGTACGTCGGGATCGCGACACACGACGAATGGCTCGTCGACGAGGGCCGGCGCATCGTCTCGGAGCGCAGGCTCTCGACGAGCCAATACGAATTCCAGATGCTCCTCGGCGTCCGCGAGGACCTCGGAAACCGGCTGGTCGCGGACGGCCATCGCCTCCGGATCTACGTCCCATTCGGCCGCCACTGGTACGCGTACTCGCTCCGCCGCCTGCAGGAGAATCCGAGGATCGCGGGCTACATCGCGGCCGACACGCTCGGCCGATTCATGCCCTTCCGGGACGGGCGCTGAGTCAGGCTTCCGGCTTGCGCGCCACGATCACGAGCTCGCCCGGAACCCGGCGGGCCTGCGGCAGCAGCTGACTCGCCGCGGAAAGCTCCTCGAGGCTGCGCAGCACGAGGCCGGCCTCGAGAAGCGCGGTGACGACCTCACCGAGCCGCCGGCGGCCCTCGGCGAAGTAGTCGTCGCGCCAGTGCAGCATGTCGTCGAGGCACGCGAGGACGGGGTGCTCGTCGTGGACAAGGAGCTCCCCTCCCGGACGGAGAGCCGAGGCGATCCCGCCCGCCCACGCCTCCACGACCTCGCCGATCCCGCTGTAGACGAGGTCGAACCGCGCGCGGCGGAGCTCCAGCGGCAGCTGGTTGACGTCGCCCTGGACGAAGGCGACCGCGGGCGCGTGCTCGCGGGCGGCGGCCACGGCCTCGGCGGACGCGTCGATCCCGGTCACGAGTGCGCCGAGCCCGGCGAGCTCCGCCGTCGCCTCTCCCGTGCCGCACCCGAGGTGGAGGACGTGCCTGCCCTCGAGCTGGGGGAGCCGCTCCTCGACAGCGGCGGGCAGGCCCGGCAGCGGGCGCTCGAGCCGCCGGTGCACAGCGTCCCAGGCGCGCCGGTTGGCGTCGGTCGGCTCCATCAGACGACGAGCGAGAAGCCGCCGTCGACGACGAGGGTGTGGCCGCGGACCATCTCCGCGTCACGCGAGGCGAGGAAGGCGACCGCGCCCGCGACGTCCTCCGGCTCCGCGAGCCTGCCGGCCGGCGTCCGCTCGAGGCTCTCGCGCACCATCCGCTCCCGGTTCTCGAAGTGCACTAGTGCACTAGTCTCGACCACGCCCGCGGAGACCGCGTTCACCCGGATCGCCCGCGGCGCGAGCTCGACCGCGAGGTAGCGGACGAGCGACTCGAGCGCCGCCTTCGAGGTGCCGACGAGGACGTAGTTCTCGAGCACGCGTGTCGAGCCGAGGCTCGAGACGGCAACGATCGACCCGCCGCTTCGCATCGTCGGGGCGACGGCGCGGGCCAGCGAGAGGAAGGCACGGGCGTTCGCGGCGAGCGTCCAGTCCCAGTGCTTGTCCTTCGTCTCGAGCGCGGTGCGGATGACTCCGGTCGCCGCGTTGTGGACGACGACGTCGAAAGGGGCATGCGACGCGAGCTCCTCGACGACCCGTGACGAGGCGACGTTCCCGCGCACCAGAACGGGCACGGCGCCGGCCGCGTGCACCTCCTCGGCCGCGTCCTCGGCCGCCGCATCGTTCCGCAGGTAGCCGAGGACGACGCGGGCGGCGCCGTCGCGGGCGAAGCGGAGCGCGATCGCCCTTCCGATCCCGCGGGTCCCGCCGGTGACGAGGACCGAGCGGCCCTCGGCGCTCATTCCCTCGGCGGCAGCGGGTCGTAGGCCGGCGCCGCGCTCGGCAGCCCTTCCCAGCCGGGCCGCGCGCGCGGCTCCCTCGGGCTGTCCTCCGCCTTCGAGGAGGCGTGTCCGAGCCGGTCGAGGAGCTCCATCTTCTCCTCCCCGTAGCGCCGCACCGGGTCGTTCTCCGGGAGGTCCATGATCAGCTCGCGCACGCGCGCGCGAAGCTGGTACGCGAAGTGCGGCGTCGCCGGCCCGACGAGCTCGTCGATCGCTTCCGTCGTCGGGTCGGCCACGCGCGGCAGCCTAACGCGAATGGGCTACCAAGGCACCGCTTGCGGTGCCGTTTCAGGACGTGCAGGCTCCGCCTGCGCGTCCGTCTGAAATGAGCGGTCGACCCGTTCGGGCTAGCCGGAATCGCTCTGAAGCTCGACGGGTAGTGTCGAGGGATGAGGCGCTTGTCGAAGGCGCACGTGATGCTGCTCGTGACCGTCTGCCTCTGGGGCTTCAACTTCACGGTCACGAAGTACGTCCTCACGCACGGCTTCAAGCCGCTCGCGTACTCCTCGCTTCGGTACGGCGGCGCCGCGCTCCTCTTCTCCGCCCTCACCTACCGGATGGAGGGCACGCTCTCCGTCCGCCGGCGCGACCTCCCGCTTCTGCTCGTCGCGGCCGGAATCGGGATCTGGCTGAACCAGATCACGTACATGTACGCCGTCAAGCTCACGACGGCGACGACCGTCGCGCTCATCCTCGGCTCGACGCCCATCTTCGCGGCGCTGATCGCGAGGGCGGCCGGCCTCGAGCGCCTCTCGCGCGTCTTCTGGGTCGCGAGCCTCGTCTCGTTCGTCGGCGTCGCCCTCGTCGCCGTGGGATCGGGCGGCGGCGTCTCCGGCGACGTCGCGGGCGACGTGCTGGCGGTGGGAGCGGCTGCGACCTGGGCCGCGTACTCGGTGATCGTCGCGCCGCTCATGCGCGGCTACTCGCCGTACCAGATCAGCGCCGTCGTGCTCTGCGTGGGCTGGGCGCCGCTCGCCGCGACGGGAGCGAGCCAGCTCTCGGCGCAGGACTGGGGCGCGATCGGGTGGCTCGACTGGGTCTGCCTCGGCTATGCGCTGCTCGGCCCGCTCGTCCTGACGAACGTCCTCTGGTTCAGGGCGATCGACCGCGTCGGTCCGTCGCGCGCGACGCTCTTCGCGAACCTCCAGCCGTTCGTCGCGGCGATCTTCGCCCTGGCCATCCTCTCCGAGAAGATCACGTCGCTGCAGATCCTGGGCGGTGCGGCGATCGCAGCCGGGATCCTGCTCTGCCGCGGCCGACGGCCACAGCCCGCGCAGTTCGAGGCCGAGGAGGAGCGCGTCCCGGCGACGAAGGCGGCGGCGCGGTGACGGCGCGCCTGCGGGCGCGGCTCGCGCGCCGGCCGCCCGGCTACCGGTTCACCATCGGGCGCATCCTCGCCATCTACTCGGGTCTGATGGTGACGCTCCTCCTCGCGGCGCTCGACCAGACGATCGTCGCGACGGCGCTGCCGCGCATCGTCGGCGACCTCGGCGGCCTCTCGAGCTACTCCTGGGTCTTCACCGCCTACCTGCTCGCGTCGACGGTGACCGTGCCGCTCTACGGGAAGCTCGGCGACGTCTACGGCCGGCGGCCGCTCTTCTTCATTGCGATCGGCCTCTTCCTCGCCGGCTCGGCGCTCTGCGGCGCCGCCTGGGGAATGCCGGAGCTGATCGTCTTCCGCGCGATCCAGGGCTTCGGCGCCGGTGGGCTCTTCCCGCTCTCGCTCGCCGTCGTCGGGAGCATCGTCCCGCCGCGCGACCGCGGGCGCTACCAGGGTCTGATCGGCGGCGTCTTCGCCGCGGCGTCAATCGCCGGCCCGGCCGTCGGCGGTTTCATCGTCGACAACATGAGCTGGCGCTGGGTCTTCTACGTGAACCTGCCCATCGGCGGGCTCGCCCTCCTCGTCATCTACCTGACGATGCCGAAGCGGGCGCAGCGCCGCGAGCACTCGATCGACTGGCTCGGCTCGGCAGTGCTCGCTGCTGGGACGACGGCGCTCCTACTCGGGCTCGTCTGGGGCGGGCGGGACTACCCGTGGACGTCGGGCCACGTCGTGGGCGCCCTCGCGGCGGCCGTCGTGGCGCTTGCGCTGTTCGCGTGGGTCGAGGCCCGCGCGCCGGAGACGATCCTCCCGTTCGACTTGCTGCGGAACTCGACGGTGACGGCGAGCATCGTCTGCGTCGCGCTCGTGGGGATGGCGATGCTGGGCACGATCGCCTTCGTGCCGCTCTTCGTGCAGGGCGTCATCGGCACGTCGGCGACCTCGTCCGGCGTCGTGCTCACGCCGTTCATGCTCGCTGCGGTGACGACGAGCTTCGTGTCGGGCCAGCTCGTCTCTCGGATCGGCCGCTATCGGCCGAACACGATCGTCGGGCCGATCGTGCTCGGGATCGCGATGCTCCTGCTCTACCGGATGGGGCCCTCGGCGACGAACGGGATCGCGGCACGGAATATGGTCGTCGCCGGGATCGGCCTCGGGATGATGATGCAGATGTTCGTCCTCTCGGTGCAGAACTCGGTGCCGACGCGTGCGATGGGGTCGGCGACGGCGCTGACGCAGTTCGCACGCTCGATCGGGGCGACGCTCGGCGTGACGCTGATGGGCGTGATCGTGAATCAGGGGCTGCCGCGTGCGGCGCGAGGCCACGAGCAGCTCTCGCATCGCCTGCCGCCGCGCCTGCGCGTCGGGCTCGCGAACGCTTTGCATCCGGCGTTCCTCGCCGCGGCGGTCGCCTGCGGCCTCGTCCTCGCCGTCTCGATCCTCTGGATCCGCGAGGTGCCGCTCCGGCGCGGCTTCGAGGACGTCGCCGTCGGGGACGAGGCGTCGCCGCACCCCGGCACGCGTGCGGCGGCGCGCTAGACCATGATCTTCGTGAACATGCGCGAGGCGAAGACCCACCTCTCGAAGCTGATCAAGCGTGCGGCGGCCGGTGAAGAGGTCGTAGTCGTGAGAGTCGGCCGACCCGTCGCCAGGATCGTGGCGTACGCAGGTTCGTCCGAGCCGCGGACTCCGGGGCTTCTCGCTGGCCAGATCGAGATCTGCCCCGACTTCGACGAACTGCCTCCGGCGTTCGGCGACGCATTCGGCGCCGAGTGAGGCTTCTGCTCGACAGCGTCGGGCAAGGGAAGCGATCGCCGCGCCGACGAACCTCGTTTTCGTCAGCGCCGCGACGGCGTGGGAGATCGCCGTCAAGCGAGCGCTCGGGAAGCTCGTCGCTCAGGGCGACGTCGAGGGATGGCTTCCGGCGAACGACTTCCGGCCGCTGCCGATCGAGGGCTCCGAAGCGGTCGCCTCCGCCGAGCTCCCGGCGCATCACCGCGACCCGTTCGACCGGCTCCTCGTCGCGCAAGCCGAGACCGGCCGGATGACGATCGTGACGAGCGACGAGAACATCGCCAGGTACGGCGTCTCCGTCCTCTCGGCCGAGGACTGAGGCCGCCGTGGAGCTTCGCCGCTGGCTCGTCGACGGCGAGATCCTCGATCCAGAGCGTGGCTTCGAGCCGCGGTCGCTGCGCGTCGAGATCCGCGAAGACCCGCTCACCGGTCACACGGCGCGTCTTCTGCCGCCCGCAGGCCTCCTGCCGCCGCAGGACGAGGACGATCTGCGCGCGCTGGGCGAGCAGACCCGTGCGGGATGCCCCTTCTGCTCCGAGCGGGTGGAGCAGGCGACGCCCAAGCTGCCGGCGCGAATCGCTCCCGAAGGCAGGATCCGGCGCGGAGAGGCGCTGCTCTTCCCGAACCTCCTGCCGTACGCGCAGTACAGCTCCGTATCCGTCTACTCGCCCGAGCGCCACGTCCTGCGGCTTCGCGACCTGACGCCGCGGCTAGTCGCCGACAACCTCGCCGCGCAGGTCGCGTGGGCCCGGGCGTGCGTCGAGGCGGATCCCGACGCCGCCTGGGTGTCGATCAACGCGAACCACATGCTCCCTTCCGGGAGCTCGGTCTTCCATCCGCACCTGCAGGGCGTGGTGAACCCGGTGCCGACGACGATGCAGCGTCTGCTCGCCCAGGTCCCGTCGCACCGCTTCGAGGACTACCTCGCCGGCGAGCAGGCGGAGGGCGTCCGCTACCTCGGCGGCCGCGAGCGCGTGGTGTGGCTCGCAAGCTTCGCTCCCGTCGGCCCGTGCGAGCTGCGTGCGTTCGTGCCGGGCATCGTCTCGCCTACCGGACTCGACGAGGACGCCGTCGAGGAGCTCGGCGCGGGGATCGCCACCGCCGCCAGCCTCTACGCCGAGCTCGGGTACGAGAGCTTCAACCTCGCGCTCTACGGCGCTCCGCCGGGCCCGGACGGCTATCCGCTCAACCTGCGGATGGTCTGCCGGTCGAGCGTGAACGCCTTCTACCGCTCCGATGCGACGTGGCTCGAACGGCTGCACTGGGAGGCGGCGATCGACGTGACGCCGGAGGAGCTCGCGCGGGCGGCGGGTGATCGTTTTCACACGGCCGAGTAACATCCGAGCGTGAGCACGCCCGACTTCATGCCGCTGCTCGGCTGGGATCACGTCGAGCTCTGGGTCGGGAACGCGAAGCAGGCGGCCTACTTCTACGAGCACGGGTTCGGCTTCACGCGGACGGCCTACGCGGGGCCCGAGACCGGCGTCCGCGACCGCGCCTCGTACGTGCTCGAGCAGGGCGACATCCGGTTCGTCCTCACGAGCCCGCTCCGCGAGGATCACGAGATCTCCCGGCACCAGTGCCGGCACGGCGACGGCGTGAAGGACATCTCGCTCGCCGTCCCCGACGCCGCCGAGGCCTACCGGCAGGCGGTGCAGCGCGGCGCGCGGGGTGTCGCCGAGCCGCGCTGGCTCGAGGACGAGCACGGGCGGCTCCAGGTCTCGGCGATCGGGATCTACGGCGACACGATCCACTCCTTCGTGAACCGCGCCGAGTACCACGGCCCGTTCGCGCCCGGCTACGTCTCGGTCTCGGAGAACGGCCGCGCTGCTCCGGGGATCGGCCTGACGAACATCGACCACGTCGTCGGCAACGTCGAGCTCGGCCGCATGGACGAGTGGGTCGGCTTCTACGAGCGCGTGATGGGCTTCCGGGAGATGATCCACTTCTCCGACGAAGACATCTCGACCGAGTACTCGGCGCTCATGTCGAAGGTCATGTTCGGCGGCGAGGGCAAGATCAAGTTCCCGCTGAACGAGCCGGCGGAAGGCAGGCGCAAGAGCCAGATCGAGGAGTACCTCGACTTCTACGGCGGCCCGGGCGTCCAGCACGTCGCGCTCGCGACGACGAACATCGTCGAGACGGTCGAGGCGCTCAAGGAGCGCGGGATTGTTTTCCTCGACACGCCGGAGGCCTACTACGAGGACGTCGGCGACCGCGTGGGCGAGATCGACGAGTCGTACGACGACCTGCGCCGCCTGCTTATCCTCGCCGACCGCGACGACGACGGCTACCTGCTGCAGATCTTCACGAAGACGGCGCAGGACCGGCCGACGCTCTTCTTCGAGGTGATCGAGCGCCACGGCGCCCGCGGCTTCGGGGACGGCAACTTCAAGGCGCTCTTCGAGGCGATCGAGCGCGAGCAGGCGCTCCGCGGGAACCTCTGAGTCGGCGCTGGCTCGTTCGGCCACGGCCGAATGAGTCAAGGAAAGATGGCTGGTACCTTTACCCGCGTGAAGCGCAGGAACGGCTATACGCGGTTATCGAGCAAGCACCAGGTGACGATTCCGGTTGCCGTCCTCGCCCAAGTCGGCGCGAAGCCGGGAGACGAGTTCCGGGTCGAGGCGAGCGACGATGGTCGCATCGTGCTCGCGCCGGAGCGATCGCTCGCGGAGCGGAGGCTCGAGGCGATCGACCGAATCGCTGGGACCTATGCGGGGGTGTATCCGCCCGGTTACCTCGATGAGCTCCGCGACGAGTGGCGCTGATCGTCCTCGACGCGAGCGTGGTCATTGGGTTGCTCGAGCCGCAGGACGCGCACCACGACGCTGCGACCGAGGCGCTTCGTGACCACGCGGCGGACACGCTGAGCCTGCCTGCGTCCGCATACGCCGAGATACTTACCGGGCCTGCTCGCGTAGGCCGACTCGAATCGGCCCGTGACGACATTGCCGCGCTCGGTGCCCGCGTCAGTCGGATCGATGAGCGCGTGGCCGAGGATGCCGCCCGCCTCCGTGCACGGTTTCGTTCGCTTCGCCTTCCGGACGCGCTCGTCATTGCCGAAGGCGAGTCGAGCTCCGCAGACAAGATCCTCACAACCGATCGCACCTGGGCGCCGGTCAGCAGGCGCGTCCACGTGATCGGCTGATCCTTTCGAGGCGGGGCGGAGGCTCACACGAGCCTCCGCCCCGTTTGCGTCCTCGACGCCGGCTCCGGTTATTCGCAGCCGCTCCAGACCCCGCGGAGCAGCGAGAAGTCCGGCTGGCCGTCGCTGAACGCGATCAGGAAGACCCCGTCCTGGCGCTTGAAGATGGCGACCTTGTCGGTCTTGCAGAGCGCGCTCATGCCCAGCAGCGAGCTCGTCTCTCCGTTCGTGTAGTTCCCGTTCGCCCCCGGAAAGCCGAAGGCCGTCGAGTCCGCGCCGCCGGGCGAGGCGAAGCCCCACCCCGCAGGCGCCGACGGGTCGATGCTCGGCAGCCAGACCCAGTTGCCCTGGATGACGGGCGCGGTGCAGCTCAGGTTGCATGCGGGTGCGGAACGGCTGAAGTTCGCGCACGAATCTGCCGCGGCGACCGCCGGAGCGGCGAGCGCGGCCACGGCAAACAGGACCAGAAGTCCTTTACGCATTCACTCCCCCTTCTTGTCGAGATGGTTGGTCTCTCGCGCGCTCCGCCGCGGAGCGCAGGCGAAGCATGCCACGATGCATCGTAGTCCGCTACATTGGAACGGCTGTCTCAAGCGCCGACCCCCTCTAGAGGAATCGGGCTGCGATCCCTCGAACTCGGGTGGCCTCCGTACCTCCGCCCGCCGATGACGGGTTTACGTGTTGTTGGGCTCCCGGCGCTTCCTCTCCATCGGCCTGCCGCTCGCGATCGCGCTCGCGACGGTCGGTGCCTTCGTGGTCGTCGCGCACCGAACCGGAACGACGGTGCTCCATGCGGCGACGACGCCGAACTGGTTCCTGCTCGGAGCGGCGTTCGCGATCTCGGCCGGCGTGCAGCCGCTCCGCGCCTGGGCGTGGTCGTCGACGCTCCGCTCGGCGGTCGGCTTCCGCGCCGTCTACACGGCGAGCGCGGTCGGCTCCTTCCTCGACACCGTCCTCCCAGGCCGCCTCGGCGAGGGCTCGAAGGTCGCGGTGCTGAAGATCTCGGCGGGAAAGGAGTGGCCCGGCCTGCCGCGCGCGGGCGGGAGCCTCCTCTGCGCGCACCTCGTCGAGATGATCGCCTTCGCGCTCGTCGGCGCCGTCTCCGCTTTCTTCCTGCCGCTTCCCGGCTGGGCGCGCTGGACCGTCGTCCTCGGGCTCGGCGCCGCCTCGGCGGGGCTCGCGCTTGCGGGCGTCCTCCACCGGCGGCTCGGACGGCGGCTGCCCCGCTTCGTCGACGGCTTCCTCGCCGGCGCAGCGGCGCCGCTGCGCACGCTGGCGCTCGCGCTCGCGATCCTGCTCGCGACGTGGATCGCGCGAGGGGCCGGCGTCTACCTGCTGCTCCACGCGCTGCACCTCGACGTGAGCGTTCGCGCCGCGCTCCTCTACATGCTCGTCACGGGGCTCGCGAACACGGCGCCGCTCCTGCCCGGGAACGCGGGCATCTACCAGGGCGCGGCCCTCGGCGCGCTCGCGCTCGTCCACAAGGCCGGCGCGCACGCGGTCGCGGCCAGCCTGCTCGCCCCGGTCGTCGTCAGCGTCGCGGCCGGCACGGCCGCGCTCGTCGGGCTCGCGCTCTACGGCCGGCGCGTCGTCGAGCTCTCGCGGGCGGCGCTACAGTTCGGCGCCTGAGCGCCGCCGGCTTCCTCTCCGCGCCAGCTCGGCAAGCCGCCTCCCTTCGCGAGACCGCCCACCGGCCGTGGCCGCTGCCGCCCGGCTCGTGGCGGATGGGGCAGACCTGGGAGGACCTCCTCTTTGCGCACTGGCGCGTGGACGCGGACGCGCTGCGGCCGCTCGTGCCCGAGGCGCTCCGGCTCCACACCCACGACGGCGCGGCCTGGCTCGGGATCACGCCGTTCAAGATCAGCGCTCTCCGCCTGCGCGGGACGCTGCCGCTGCCGCGCGTCTCGAGCTTCCTCGAGCTCAACGTGCGGACGTACGTGACGGCGGGCGGCAAGCCTGGGATCTGGTTCTTCAGCCTCGACGCGTCGAGCCAGCTCGCGGTCGAGGCCGCGCGCCGCATCTACAAGCTGCCCTACTTCCGGGCGCGCATCTCGGCCGACCGCTGGGACGGCTGGATCGAGTTCGACTCCTCGCGTGCCGACTCCGGCTCCGCGCCGCACGTGTTCAGCGCGCACTACCGTCCCTCGGGCGACGAGCTCACGGCGCAGCCGGGCTCGCTCGAGGAGTTCCTCACCGAGCGCTACTGCCTCTACGCCGTCGACGATCGCGGCCGCCTGCACCGGGCGGAGATCCACCACTCGCCGTGGCCGCTTCGGCCGGCGGAGGCGCGGATCGAGCTGAACACGATGGCGCCGGACGACCTCGAGCTTCCGGACGAGCGGCCGCTACTCCACTTCGCGGCCGTCCAGGACGTCGTGGTCTGGCCGCTTCGCCCGGTCTGAGCCGGGTCGGCGCCCCGTGCGCCGTGCGATCCTTCCCGGCCGTGAGCCCGCAACGCCGCACTGCGCTCGTCTCCGTCGCGGCCGCGGCCGTTCTGATCGCCCTGAAGCTCGTCACCGGGCTCGCGACGCACAGCCTCGGCCTCGTCTCCGAGGCTGTGCACTCCGGCACGGACCTTGTCGCCGCGCTGCTCACCTTCTTCGCCGTCGGCGTCGCGGGACGGCCGGCCGACACGGCCCACCCCTACGGGCACGGGAAGGCGGAGCACCTGAGCGCGCTCGCCGAGGGCGCGATCCTCGTCGCCGCGAGCCTCGTGATCGCCGAGCGAGCGATCGCCCGGCTCGCCGGCTCGACGAGCGCCCACGTCCACGCGACGTGGTACGCGCTCCTCGTCATCGGCGTCGTGATCGCCGTCGACGTGACCCGGACGACCGTGTCGTTCCGCGCGGCGCGGCGCTACCGCAGCGCCGCCCTGGGCGCGAACGCGCTCCACTTCGCGTCCGACCTCGCCGGCTCGAGCGCCGTTCTCCTCGGGCTCGTGCTCGCCCGCGCCGGACACCCGCGGGCGGACGCCGTCGCGGCGCTCTTCGTCGCCGTCCTCGTCCTCCTCGCCGCCGGTCGGCTCATGCGGCAGAACGTCGACGTCCTCATGGACCGCGTGCCGACCGAGGCGCAGGAGGCGGCGCGGGCGGCGATCGCGCGGCTCAGTCCGCCCGTCGAGCTCCGGCGGCTGCGGATGCGGCAGGCGGCGGGGCGGCACTTCGCCGACGTCGTGATCGGGGTCTCGCCGGGGGCGGCGGTGGAGCAGGGTCACGAGGCCGCGGACGCGGTGGAGGACGCCGTCCAGCGCGCCGTGCCCGAGAGCGACGTCGTCGTCCACGTCGAGCCGCAGGCCGGGGACGAGGCGATCCGCGAGCGGGCGAGGACCGCCGCGATGCGCGTCCCGCGGGTGCGCGAGATCCACAACGTCAGCGTCCTTCGAGTCGGGCCCGAGACCGAGGTGTCCCTGCACCTCAAGCTCCCCGGGGAGCTGACGCTCGAGGAGGCGCACGCGATCGCGAGCGAGGTCGAGCGGGCGATCCGCGAGTCGGCGGACGAGGTGACGGCGGTGCAGACGCACCTCGAGCCGCTCGCCGAGCCCGAGCCGGGACGCGCGGCGCCGAGCTCGGGCGCGGCCGGCGACGCAGAGGCCGTCCGCCGCATCGTCCGCGAGGCGACCGGCGCGCCGCCGCGCGAGCTCCGGTTCCTGCAGACGGACGACGGGCTGGTCGCGTTTCTGACGCTCGGCCTCGACCCGGCGAGCCCCTTGTCGGAGGCGCACGATCGCGCGAGCCGGATCGAGGAGGAGATCCGCCGCGAGCGCCCCGAGATCGCCGACGTAATCGTCCACACGGAGCCGTGAAAGTCGGCGCGAAGTCGGCACACGGCTGGTGCGGCGCGGCGCCTACCCTGGTGTTCATCCCCGGCTGGGTGGGGGTTTGGGATGGGATCGCCCCGGCACGCGAATGAGGCTCTGCATGTTCAGCCCCAAGGGCCGCGATCTCGAGCGCGGCTGGCCGGGGATCGTCGAGGGGAGCGTCGTCGTCCAGGTCGCGGCCCAGACGATCCAGTCGTTCTTCACCGGCGGCGGCCGGGCCCGCCGGCACGCGGAGTACCCGCTCGCCGAGGTCGACCTGCGCCCGCCCGTCCTCCACCCGCCGTCCGTCCGCGACTTCTACGCCTTCGAGCAGCACGTCCGCACCGCGCGGGCGGCACGCGGCCTGGACGTGCCGCCGGAGTGGTACGAGCAGCCCGTCTTCTACTTCTCGAACCCGGCCGCGATCTACGGCCCCGAGGACGAGATCCCCTATCCGGAGGGCACCAGCGAGCTCGACTACGAGCTCGAGGTGGCAGCGGTCGTCGGCGCCGACGGGCGGATCGGCGGCTTCACGGTCATGAACGACTGGTCGGCGCGCGACCTCCAGCGCGCCGAGATGAAGCTCGGCCTCGGGCCCGCGAAGGGCAAGGACTTCGCGACGAGTCTCGGGCCGTTCGTCGTCACCCCCGACGAGTTCGACGGCTCGAGCGGGACCATGGTCGCCCGCGTGAACGGCGAGGAGCGCTCCCGTGGCGAGCTCGCCGACATGTACCACTCGTGGGACGCGATCGCCGCCCACGCGGCGGGGAACACGCACCTCGTGTCGGGCGACGTCCTCGGCTCGGGCACCGTCGGCAAAGGGTGCATCCTCGAGCTCGGCGACGGCCGCTGGCTGAGGCCGGGCGACGTCGTCGAGCTCGAGGTCGAGGGAATCGGCATCCTCCGAAACCGCATCGTCTGAAGCGGACATGTGGAGCGCATGAGCTAATGTGCTAGACATGGCCCACATCCAGATCCGGAACGTCCCGCCCGAGCTCCACCGAAAGCTGAAGGCGCGTGCTGCCGAGGCTGGGCTGACGCTCTCCGAGTACCTGCTCCGGCAGGCGAAGCGCAGCGCCGACGCCCCGACTCTCGAGGAGGCGGTGCGGCGAATTCGGTCGCGGAAGCACGTTCGCCTGAAGACGCGGCCAGCCGACCTCATCCGCGAAGACCGGGATTCGCACTGATCGTCCTGGACGCGTCCGCGGCAGTCGATCTCCTTCTCGAGGAGGTCGGGCCCGCCGAATGGACTGCGGACCGGCTCCTCGAGGTGGAGAACGTCGGGGCGCCTCATCTGATCGATCTCGAGGTGCTCTCGGCGCTCCGCCGCTTGGTGGCACGGCGGGAATTTCCGGCCGCCCGCGCTCCTGAGGTGCTCACCGGTTTGCAGGAACTCGGAATCGTTCGCTACCAGGTGACGGACCTTCTCGACCGCATCTGGCAGCTGCGAGATTCGCTGACTCCGTACGACGCGGCATACGTCGCGTTGTCAGAGACGCTCGAGGTGCCGCTCATCACCACGGATCAACGCCTGATGCGGGCGCGCGGCCACCGCGCGGAGGTCCTCGCGTACCCGGGGTAGGCGAGTCACCCGGTTATCCTGTCGCCATGCCGTTCTACCAGCGCCTAGGCCAGATCCCCCGCAAGCGACATACCCAATTCCGAGACGACGGGACCTTGCTGACCGAGGAGGTCTTCGGGCTCGAAGGGTTCTCGGGGAACGAGTCGATCCTCTACCACCACGTCTCGCCGTGCCGGATCAAGGAGCTCGGCGACTTCGAGCCGTTCGAGCGCGAGGAGTGGGTCCCCGACGCGCACGCCCACCGGCACTTCGTCACCTACGGCATCGATCCGGCGGGCGACGAGATCACGGGCCGCCGCGTCCTGATGTGGAACCAGGACGTGGAGATAGCGCTCTGCCGTCCGGCAGAGCGCATGGAGTACTTCTTCCGGAACGGCGAGGGCGACGAGGTGATCTTCGTCCACGAGGGCAACGGCACGCTCGAGACGATCTTCGGCGACCTGCCCTACAAAGACGGCGACTACGTCGTCGTGCCGCGCGGGACGACCTACCGCTTCCGGCCCGACGGGGAGCAGCGCTACCTCGTCTTCGAGACGCCGGGCCTGATCACGATCCCGCGTCGTTACCGCAACGACCACGGCCAGCTGATGGAGCACGCGCCGTACTACCACCGCGACATCCACCCGCCGGCCGAGCTCCGCACCCACCGCGAGCGCGGCGAGTTCGTCGTCAAGGTGCGCGTCCGCGACGGCTACCAGACCTACGTGCTCGACTACCACCCCTTCGACGTCGTCGGCTGGGACGGCTACGTCTACCCGTGGACGTTCTCGATCCACGACTTCGAGCCGATCACGGGGCGGATCCACATGCCGCCGCCGAGCCACCAGACCTTCCAGGGCCCGAACTTCGTGATCTGCTCGTTCTGTCCGCGCAAGCTCGACTTCGACCCGAACGCGATCCCGATCCCCTACCACCACTCGAACCTGCAGTCGGAGGAGATGATCTACTACGTCTCCGGAAACTTCGGCTCGCGGCGCGGGATCGACGTCGGCTCGATCACGCTCCACCCGTCGGGCCTGCCGCACGGGCCGCAGCCGGGGCTCGCGGAGAAGTCGATCGGCATGACGGAGACGACGGAACTCGCGGTCATGTGCGACACCTTCCGGCCGCTGAAGCTGTCGAAGCTCGCCGGCGAGCTCGACGACGGGCGTTACGCCTACTCCTGGTACGAGGCGACCGAGCAGGCGCGCGCGGCGAAGGACGCCGACGAGGATCCCGCCGGCGTGACCTCTCACTTCTGAGCTACACACCGAGGCAGGCGGCGATAATCGACGCGGCTCGCGCCTGGGCCGCGGCCGACCCCAGAGTTCGTGCACTCGTGCTCAAGGGATCGTTCGGCCGCGGCGCGGGCGACGAGCGCTCCGACCTCGACCTCGTGATCGTCGCCGAGCCGGGCCTGCGCGACGAGCTCTGGGCCGAGCGACGCGCGATCGCGGAGCGGCTCGGGCGGCCGCTCGGGCTCTTCCGCGACATCGCGAACTGGCGGCCGCCGAGCCTCGCGATCGCGGTCTACGACGGCCCGCTCAAGGTCGACCTCTCCTTCGAGGACGCAGCGGTCGAGCCGAGCCGGTGGCTCCACGACGGCTTCCAGGTGCTCGTCGACAAGGACGAGGTCGAAGAGCGGGTCCGCGCCGGCCTCGAGGAGCTGCCGCCGCAGGTGCTCGACGACCTGCACGAGGATCTCGTCGAGCTCGACAGCCACGCCTGGGACTTCGCGCTCTGGCTCGACCGCAAGCTCGAGCTCGGCGAGCCCTGGATCGTCCGGCTCGGGCTGCCGCTCTTCGCGGAGCTGATCGTGCTCCCGGCCTGGAACGCGCTCGCCGGCGAGGGCTGGCGCGGCCCGGCGCGGCTTGCGCAGCGCGTCGAGCCGGCGCAGCTCGAGCGCCTGGACGACGCGCTGCCGCGCTCGAACGCCCCGGACGAGCTCCGCCGCTCGCTGCGGGCCCTCGTCGCGCTCTACGTGGACGCTCGGCCGCGCCTCGTCGAGCGGCTCGGGCAGCCGCTCGACGACGAGCTCATGAACCAAACTCGCGCCCGCGTCGAATAACGCGGGGCGGACGGCTTCTGCGGTGCCGCCCGCCCCGCGCGTCTCCTCAAAACGGGCCGAATGAGCTCCGCGCATCGACCGGTCGTTTCAGACGGACGCGCGGGCAGAGCCCGCGCGTCAGGTCCGTTAGCTGAAGATGTTGGTGAGCGCGGAGAAGACGGCCGTCGTCGGCGCGGTCTCCGTCGAAGGAAGCTGTCGTGGAATCTTGAACGCGCTGCACGCCTGCAGGTCGTTGATCGACCCGGTGCCCGTGCTCGTGCCCGGGAAGACCGGGGTCGGCGTGCCCTTGTTCGTGAAGATCCAGGTTCCCTGGAGCGCGTCCGCCGTCGCGGCCGTCAAGCAGACGTCGTAGGCGGCCAGGAAGTTGAGGGCGTTCTCGATCTGCTTCTCCTGCTTCTGGAGCGTCTTCACCTTCTTGCTCAGCGCGTTGAACTGGGCCAGCGTCGGGCTCTTCGACTTCGCGGCACCCGCCGGTCCCGCCACAGCGAACGCGAGAAGCGCGGTCGCTGCGACGAAGACGATGAGTCTCTTCACCTCTCCTCCAATGCTCGTGGGGATCCTGGGGGTAGCGTGCCCCATTGTGGCGGTCCTGACCCTCCCGCGTCCGTACGACTTCCGGCTCTCGACCGAGCGCTTCCGCGCCTTCGGCCCCGATCTCGCCAACCTCTGGGACGGCGAGGCGCTGCTGCGCGCCGTCGATGGGCGGGAGGTACGGATCGCCGCGGCTCCCGGCGGCGTCGACGTCGAGCCGCTCGACGCCGAGACGGAGCCGGTCGTCCGGAAGCTCCTCGGCGCCGAGCTCGACCTCGGCGGCTTCGCGCGCTTCGCGGCCGCGGCGGATCCCGTGCTGGCGCGGCTCGCCTCCGTCCTCGCCGGCTTCCGGCCGCCGCTCGCGCCGGACCCCTTCGAGGCGCTCGTGGGCTCGATCACCGCGCAGCAGGTGTCGCTCTTCGCCGCGTTCGCGATCCGCAGCCGGTTGATCGAGCGCTTCGGCGCGCGGGTCGGCCGCGTCTACGCGTTCCCGACGCGCGAACGGCTCGCCGCCGCCGCGCCCGAGGAGCTGACGGCTCTGGGCTTCTCGCGGCGCAAGGCGGAGTACACGCTCGCGCTCGCTCGGACGGAGCTCGACCTCGAGGCCTTGGCCGCGCTCGACGACGACGAGGTGCGCGCTCGGCTCGTCGCGCTGCCCGGGATCGGCGAGTGGACGGTGGACTGGTTCCTCGCGCGGCACCTCGCCCGGCCGCGCGCGTGGCCGGCCGGCGACCTCGGATTGCAGAAGGCCGTCACGGCGTTCTACGGCGACGGGCGCGTCCTTCGCACGGCCGAGGTGCGAGACTTCGGCGCCCGCTTCGAGCCATGGCAGAACCTGACCGCTCACTACCTGCTCACCGGGCTGCGGGTGAGCCCGCCGGCGTGAGGATCCGCCGGGCGACGGAGGCCGACGAGACGATTCTGCGGGAGCTCTGGGAGGAGTTCGAGACCGAGGTGCCCGAGCCGCCGGGCTTCGCAGCCAATACGTGGGAGGAAACCTGGGCGGACGTCCGCCGGCTCGCCGCCCAGGGTCTCGCGCTCGTCGCCGAGGACGACGAGGGCCCGGTCGGCCATGCTTGGACGGCGCCGCCAGAGCGCGGACGTGCGCACGTCCACGACGTCTACGTGCGGCCGCGGGCGCGGCGGCGCGGGGTCGCGCGGGCGCTCCTTCGCGAGACCGTGGCCGCGTTGCGCGCGCTCGGCGCCGAGTGGGTGAGCCTCCACGTGCTGACGACGAACCGGCCCGCGGTCGCGACCTGGGAGCGGCTCGGCTTCGCCGAGGTCCAGAAGACGATGGTCGCGGAGGCGGCGGCGCTCGAGGAGCACTTGGCCGCTGGCCGCGCCGAGGGTCCCACCTTCGGCTCGGTGCACGCGCAGACGGACGACCTCGCCGGCGTCGAGCGGGCGGTGCGGATGTTCGTCCCGCGGCTCGGTCGCTCTGCGGGCAGCGTCGTCGTGCCGCCGCGGAACGGCTGGATCGCGGTCTACGACGAGCTCTGCAGCCGCGAGCCGGAGCTGTTGCGGCGCCTCGCGCGCGAGCTCTCCGACCGGGTCGGCGTCGC
The DNA here is from genome assembly GCA_035640455.1 of Gaiellaceae bacterium. Taxonomy (GTDB): domain Bacteria; phylum Actinomycetota; class Thermoleophilia; order Gaiellales; family Gaiellaceae; genus AC-50. The sequence continues at coordinate 36,556 of DASQWB010000097.1, forward strand.
GATCGCGATCGGCGTCGAGGCGGGCCAAGTCGTGCGGTACGTCCTCTTCGACCGCGGCCGGATGGTGGACGAGTACCTGTCCGTGCCCGACTATCGCGGGCCGCTTCCTCCCGGCGACGTGATCGCCCTCGGCGCGAACCCGACGCTGCTTCAGCGGCTGACCGGGGCGGAGCCGGCGCGGGTGCGCGCGGTCGCGCGGACGGCCTCTTCGCCGGCCGACCTGCCGCCGGCGACGGAGCTCGTGGCTCAGATCGGGGAGCTCCTCGGCCTCGCGGGCGTCGACCTCGGCTACCCGGAGGCGGCCGAGCTGCCGGGCGCGTTGAGGATCGAGCGGTGACTGTCCTCCTGCTGCACGCGCTGCCGCTCGACGAGCGGATGTGGGAGCCGCAGCGGGCCGTGTGGCCGGACGCCGTCACGCCGCGCCTGTACGGGCGCGGCAACTCGATGGAGGCCTGGGCGAGGGGAATCCTTGCCGAGGTGACCGGCGACTTCGCCGTGGTCGGCGCGTCGATGGGCGGCTACTGCGCGCTCGAGATCGCCCGCCAGGCCCGGGAGCGCGTGCGGGGCCTCGTGCTCGCCGGGGCGCGGGTCGACGCCGACTCGCCGGAGCGCCGCGAAGGCCGCGCGAAGACGATCGAGCTCATCCGTGCGCGCGGGGCCGGGGGGCTGTGGGAGGACATGCGGCCGAAGCTCTTCCCCGCGGAGGCGAGCGAAGGGGTCGAAGTCGCGCGTGGGCTGGCGCTGGAGCAGCGGCCCGACGAGCTCGTCGCAGCCGTCGAGGCGATCCGCGACCGCCGCGACTCGACTGAGGTCGTCGCCGGGCTCCAGTGCCCGGTGCTGTTCGCGGTCGGAGCGAGCGACCCGTTCGTCTCGCCGCCCGAGGCGCCGCCGTCGGCGGAGCTGCGCGTGTTCGAGACCGGGCATCTACCGAGCCTCGAGCGGCCGGACGAGTTCAACACCGTCCTCGCGGAATTCCTCGCCCGTGTCTGAGCTTCCGCCGGTCGTCGACGTCGCGTGGCTCCGGGAGCACCTTGGCGAGCCGGACTTGGTCGTCGGCGACGTGCGCGGCCCGAACGCGCACGCGCGCGGTCACATCCCCGGCTCGCAGCCGCTCGTCCTCGGCTCACCGCCGCCGATGAGCGACGCCGAGACGGTGCAGGCGCTCGCGGCGGAGGTGGGTCTGCGGCTGCGCCGGCACGGGATCACCGGCGAGGAGCGGCTCGTGCTCTACGACCGCGGCGACGGGATCGGCGCGATGCCCTCGGCGCAACTCGCCGAGCTCGCGGGCCATCCTCGCGTGGCGGTGCTGCTGGGCGGGCTGGCTGCGTGGGGAGAGCCGCTCGAGTCTGGCCCGTTCGAGCTTCAGCCGGTGAAGACGGCCCTCGAGCCGCGGCTCGACGCCTTGCCGACGCGCGACGAGCTCGAGCGGCGCCTCGACGACCCGGGTCTCGTTCTGCTGGACGTGCGGACGCCTGAGGAGTACACCGGCCGGGGCGGCTACCCGTGCGATCCGCGCCAGGGGCATATTCCCGGCGCGCGCCGCGTAGGGATGGAGGAGCTCTTTGCCGGGCCCGGCCAGCCGCGGCCTCCTGAGGAGGTGCGTGCCGTGGTCGGCGCTCCCGAGGACGCCGAGGTGGTCGCGTACTGCCACTCGGGCTCGCGCTCGGCCCTTGCGAACCTGGCGCTCCGCGCGGCCGGCTACCGAGCCAGGAACTACGCGGGTTCGTGGCACGAGTGGTCGCGGCACCCCGAACTCCCCGCCGAGCGCGGCTAGTTGCCGGTAGCCGGAACGGCGACGTCTGGGAGGGATGAGGTAGGGGGCGTGCGGTGCCTGCGCGGCGACCGGCCTAACCAGCAGTTCGTGGTCTGCACTGCTGCGTAACGACCCCGCGCCGCGATTGAGCCACTGGTCAAGCGGAAAACAGAAGTTTCTAGAAGTGGTGTGCTAGGCCGCGAGCCGCAGGCGCTCGGCGACGCCGAGGAAGCCGGCGCAGAGCTCGCGGCCGATCGCGTTCCACTCGGCGATGCGTGCGCGTGTCTCGCGCGCGAGCGCCTCGCGGTCGAGCGGCACCTCTTCGGGCTCGTCGAGCCAGTCGTCGACCATGCGCAGGGTGACCTCGGGATGGAACTGCACCGCCCACGCGAGCTCGCCGAGGCGGAAGGCCTGCGGGCAGCTCGGGCTCCGCGCCAGCTCGGTCGCGCCCTCAGGAAGTTCGAACGCGTAGTAGTGCCACTGGAGCGCCTCGAAGCGCTGCGGGAGACGGGCGAAGAGCGGGTCGCGCGCCGCGGCCGACGTGAGCTCGACCGGATGCCAGCCGATCTCCGGCTCCGCCGCCCGGCCGACCCACGCGCCCGCGGCCTTCGCGACGAGCTGGCCGCCGAGGCAGACGCCGAGGACCGGTGTGCGCGCGTCGAGGAACCGGCGCAAGAGGGCCTCCTCGTCGCGGAGCCACGGGTGCGTCGCCTCCTCGTCGGCGTGCATCGAGCCGCCGAAGACCATGACGGCGTCGTAGCTCTCGAGCGGCCGCGACGGCGCCGGGCGCAGGGCGATCGACCACTCCTCGAGCTCGTGACCGCGCTCGCGCACCGGATCGGCGAACACCCCGGCCCGCACCTCCTCGCCGTGGATGATCCCGAGCAGCCGCATATAGCTCACTCTACCGAGCGACCGGCTCGACACCACCGGTTGCCGGCACACCCGCCGAGTCGAGCAGCGCGCGCAGCTCGTAGGCGTTCTGCGCCGCCTGGGCGACCCGCTGGAGCTCCCCGCCGGGACTCGGCGAGCTCGAGTTGTTGTTGAAGAGCGCGAAGGCCTGCTCGGCCTCCTGCGACAGCTCGCGGAGCGGCTCGACCCATTCGGCCAGCTCCTCCCGCGGGTACAGGTAGTCGAAGCGCTCGGCCGCGCTGCCTCCGCGCTTGTTCCACGTCTCGGCGTTCCGCCCGTGGAAGCGGACGTACGCGATCGGGCTCGTCAGCGCGACGACGGTCGGGACGAGGTTCTTCGCGCCCTCGATCCGCGGCGCGTCGACGACGACAAGGGTCGCGCCGAGCTCCTCGAGGAAGGCGAGCGTCTCGGCTCGGGCGCCCTCTTCGAGCCAGGTCAGGTGCCGGAACTCGACCAGCATCTCGTCACCGTCGAGTTGCGCGCGCGCCCAGGAGAGGTAGTCGAGCGAGGCCGGCTTGCGGACGACGTAGGGCGGAAGCTGGAAGAGGATCCCGCCGAGCTTGCCCTCCTCGCGCAGCGGCTCGAGCGCGGCGCGGAAGCGGGCGAAGACCTCGCCGCGGAGCTCGCGCGAGGGGCGCTCGACGCGTCCGCGGTCGTCCACGGCCGCGTCGCCGCGCAGATCGGCCGGAAGCTGCTCGAGCTTCGTCGGATGGCGCGTCATGAGCCCGAACGCCTTGATGTGCATGACGAAGCCGTCGGGAGTCCGCTCCGCCCAGCGGGTGACCATCTCCGGGCTCGGGAGGCGGTAGAAGGTGGAGTCGACTTCCACCGTGTCGAAGCGCTCGGCGTAGTAGGAGAGCCGCTCGTTCGCCGGAGTGCCGCGGGGATAGAAGTACTTCGAGAGCGCCTCGTCGGCGAAGGAGCACGTCCCGATCCGGATCGGCGTCATGCGGCCAGCATAGAAGGGACGAGGCCCGCTGGGCCTCGTCCCTAACTGTCGTGTCGATCTCGGTTACCGCCGCTTCGGGGTGGCCTTCACGATCGCGCTCTGAACCGTGAACGGGTTCAGCGTCGCGCTCGCGCACGGGATGCCGGGCACGCCGCCGGTGCATGTCGTCGACCGCGCCGCGGCGGTGACCCGCGCGCGGAAGAAGGTCGCCTTGCGGAGCCTCTTCTTGAACGAGAAGACGCCGCGCGCTCGCGTCGTCGTCGAGCCGGAGGCCTTCAGCTTCGTGCGGGAGGTTCCCGAGAGGAGCGTCACCTTCATCCCGGCGAGCCCGGCCCCGTTCAGCCGCAAGACGCCGGAGAGCGTCGCGAGCTTCTTCTTCACCTTCGCCTTCAGCGAGAGCTGGGCCGGGAGCTGCACGAATCCGCGCGCCTGCGTCGTCCCGGCCGCGTTCGGGACACCGGTGCCGACCGTGTAGGGCGTCGCGACGACCGTCCAGCCGTAGCTCCCGTTCTGGTCGGGCAGCGTGAAGATGCTCGCGATGTGCAGCGTCGCGCTGATCAGCTTGGCGCCGAAGGTGGCGCCGCCTGCGGACTGCGGGATGTAGGGAGAGGGCAGGCAGGTCTGGAGCCGGAACTTGCCGAGCGCCGCCTCCGTCGCGTCGGTGACGGTGTCGAGGTAGAGGGGCACGGCGAGCTCCGTGCCGGCGGCCTGGAGCCTCAGGAGCCACACCGCCTCGTGCGTCGGGGCGCCCGTGCAGCGCGTCGCCGCGGCGGTGTACTTGGCGGGGTCGTCGGCCTGGATCGTGCCCCTGAGCGGCAGCGGCTGCGTCGGGGAGATCGCGGACGCGAGGATGCTCGCGTCGATCGTCCCGACCTGCGCGCCCGGGGCGGCGCCGAGGGTGCCGGTGTAGCCCTGCGGCGCGTAGATCGTCACCTTCGCGGTCGCGTCGTCGTTCTGGTCGAACGCGATCGTGAGGTCGGTCGAGCCGCCGGCGCCGAGCGCGAGCGGCGCATGGCCCACCGTGATGTGCGGCGTGTAGGCGGCCAGCGCGCTCCCGCTGAAGACGAGCGGGGCCGCGGCCGCACACGCGACGAGAGCACCCCTGAGACCTGTCTTCATCTTCCCTCCTTGACGTTCATGGGCTCGAGAGCGGCTTGCGGAGAACCGGCAGCGTGACGGAAATCCGCCCCAGACGGACGCGCGAGCCGCTGCGCACGCCGAGGAGATAGAGGCCGTTCGCCGGGTTCTGCGCCGTCGAGGTCGCGGCGAGCGTGAGCCACAGCCGCGCTCCCGCAGGGATCGGGACGATTTGGTCGAGGAGCCGGATCGTGACCCGCTGCGGCTTCGCCCGAGGCTGGAGCGGGATGCCGCCCTCGCTGACGATCGTCTCCTTGCCGCCGCTCACGTAGCTGAGGACGGCGACGAGGTGCTCGAAGGGCTTCGTCCCGGAGACGGTCGTGCGGACGAGCGCCGTGCCCACGGTCTCGAGCCGGCGGCGCGGCAGCGCGAAGGTGCGCTGCACGCGACCCGTGGCGGTCAGCCACGCGCCGCGCGCCGGGCGCAGCACGAGCTTGCGCGGGGTCGGGAACGACGCGAACTGTGCGGTGCCGGTGAACGGGCTCTTCGCGATCTCGACGCGCGGCAGCTTGTCGATGCCGTTCGGCTCCCCCTTCAGGAAGCGGTCGAACCACTTCCGCACCTCGAGGTTCATCGGGACGAGGTCGGGCGCGTCGGCGAAGTTCGACGGCGGATGGCCGAAGTCGCCGAGGTAGAGCCGCTTCGGGCCGGCGAGCTCCGCGAATGCGCGGCGGGCCTGGTCGACGTCGAAGAGGAAGTCGCGCCGGCCCTGGAGGATCAGCGTCGGCGTCGTGAACCCGCGCAGCCGGCCCGCGACCGAGCGGGCGGAAGTGAGCGGGCGCAGCGAAGGGAGGTCGACGCCGTTGATGGCCTGCTGCTCGCGGCTCAGGATCTCAGGATCCGTGCGGTTCGCCGGGACGAGCGAGGCGAGCTGCGCGAGGACGCCCGACTTGGGCAGGTTCTGCGGAAAGAGCGCGCCGTAGAGGTCGATCCAGGTCGCCTCGGGCACGATCGCCGCCCACGGCACCTTGGCGATCACGGCCGAGTTCCAGACGGCCCCGCCGCCGAGCGACACGCCGAAGGCGCCGATCCGCGTAGCCGCCACCTCCGGCCGCGCGGCGAGGAAGTCGTAGAGCGCTCGCGCGTCGCCGTTCTCGTTCGGGCCGTCGAGTCCCACAGGCCGCCCGAGGCGCCGTGACCACGCGCGTCGGCCGCGAGCACGACGTAGCCCTGGTCGGCGAAGAACTGCCTCGCGAGCGGGTCGACCGAGGCGTGCGTGTCGCCGAGCCCGTGGAACATGACGATCGCCGCGAAGCCGCCGGCCGGCGGGGCCCCGGTCGGCTTGTAGAGCGTCGCGGCGAGAGGCGTGCCGCCCGCGCCCGCGATCGTCAGGTCCTGGACGGTGAACGTCGCGCCGTGCGCTCGGCCGGCGAGCGCCGCTGCGGCGGCGAGCACGACTGCGACGGCGACGAGGCGCGTGCGCACCGTGCCAGAGGCTAGTCGAACGGATGCCGCTTCTACAATCGCCCGGATGGATCCGCGGCCGGTCGGCGTCTTCGACTCGGGGGTGGGCGGGCTGACCGTCCTGCACGAGTGCCTCGTCACCTCGCCGCACGAGGACTTCGTCTATCTCGGCGACCACGCGCGGCTCCCCTACGGCCCGCGCCCGCTCGCCGAGGTGAGGCTCTTCGCGCGCGAGATCGGCGCCTACCTCGAGGCGCAGGGCGTGAAGCTCATCCTCGCCGCGTGCAACACGGCCACCTCCGCCGCGCTCCCGGAGCTCCAGGAAGGGCTCGAGGTGCCCGTCGTCGGTGTGATCACGCCAGAGGCGCACGCCGCGGTGCAGGCGACCCGGAACCGCCGGATCGGTTTGCTCGCGACCGAGTCGACCGTCGAGGCGGCGCGCTACGCGCGTCTCGTCCACGAGCTCGACGCGGGCGTCGAGTTCTTCCCCGTCGCCTGCCCGCGCCTCGTGCCGCTGATCGAGAGCGACGATCCGTTCCGGGCCGAGACGACGGAGGCGGTGCGGGAGTACGCGGAGTCCCTGAAGGCGGCGGGCGTCGACACCGTCATCCTCGGCTGCACGCACTACCCGCTCATCCGGCCGATCTTCCAGCGCGTCTTCGGCCGCGACGTCACGCTCGTCTTCAGCGCCGAGGAGACGGCGCGCGAGGTCGCCGAGACGCTCGCCCGCAAGGGGATCGAGAACGACGACGGGCGCGAGGGGACGTATCGCTTCCTGACGACCGGCGACCCGGTCGCCTTCCGGAAGATGGGCGCGCGCTTCCTCCAGCTCCCGATCGCCGAGGTCGAGCGCGTCTCTTTGGACGCGCTGCGCGCGGCGGCCGCAGGGGCTGGGCCGGCACCGGATTTCGCCGGGCAAAGCCCGGCTTCGCCGGTGCCTGCCTCTGCTGGCGGCGCAGCGCTCTCCGGCCCCGTACTGAGACGTACTGTGGCCTCCGGCGCTGCAGCGCCAGCAGAGGCCCCAGCGCCTGCGGACACTGCATGACCCGCGCGGACGGGCGGCGGCCCGACGAACTGCGTCCGCTCCAGCTCGAGCCGGACTTCCTGGAGCAGCCGCACGGGTCGGTGCTCGTCTCGCAGGGGCTGACGAAGGTCCTTTGCACGGCGTCGGTGCAGGAGGGGGTGCCGCGCTGGCTCTACGGCAAGGGGCGCGGGTGGCTGACGGCCGAGTACTCGCTCCTCCCGGCCTCGACCGGCGAGCGGACGGAGCGCGAGGCCTCCCGCGGCAAGCAGGGCGGCCGCACGGTCGAGATCCAGCGCCTGATCGGGCGCGCGCTGCGCGCCGTCGCCGACTTCGAGCGGCTCGGCGAGCGGACGCTGTGGGTCGACTGCGACGTCCTCCAGGCCGACGGCGGCACGCGCTGCGCCGCGATCTCGGGCGCCTACGTCGCTGCGTACCGCGCGCTCGACCGGTTCGGTCTGGCTCACGCGCTCGTCGGCTCCGTGGCGGCCGTCTCGGTCGGGATCGTCGACGGGACGCCGCTCCTCGACCTCGACTACTCGGAGGACTCGACCGCGGAGGTCGACATGAACGTCGTCATGACCTCGGACGAGCGGCTCGTCGAGGTGCAGGCGACCGCCGAACGGACCGCGTTCGGACGGGCGGAGCTCGACGAGATGATCGACCTCGCACAGGGCGGGATCGCCGAGATCGCCTTGGCGCAGAGGGACGCGCTCGGTGCATAGCGTCCCGACGCTCGACTGGCCGGAGGTCGTCCTCCGGCTCGCGCTCGCGGCGGTGCTCGGTGCGGCGATCGGGCTCGAGCGCGAGATCCGGGAGCGGGAGGCGGGCCTGCGGACGCACCTCCTCGTCTCCCTCGGCTCGGCGCTCTTCACGATCGTCTCCGCCTACGGGTTCCACGCCTTCCTCACGTCCGGACAAAGCGTCGTCCGCGCCGACCCGAGCCGGATCGCGGCGCAGATCGTGACCGGGATCGGCTTCCTCGGCGCGGGCGCGATCATCCGCCAGGGGCTCTCGGTGCGAGGCCTCACGACCGCGGCGACGCTGTGGGTGGTGGCGGCGATCGGGCTCGCGACCGGGGCCGGCTACTACAGCGCGGCGGTCGTCACGACGGTGCTCGTGATCGTCAGCCTGTGGCCGCTGCGGATCCTGGCCCACCGGATCTTCGTGCGCTTCCGGGCCGACCGCGAGCGGCTGCTCGTCGACCTCGAGCCGGGCCGCTCGGCGGCGCCGGTGCTCGAGGCGGTCGAGCGGGCCGGCGGGCGCGTCGAGTCGCTTGCGATCGTGGGCTCCGACGATCGCCGGAGCGTCGCGCTGGAGGTCGAGTTCCCGGAGCGCGGGCGCGCGGCGGCGACGAGCGTCGTCGGCGCGCTCGAGGGCGTGCGGGGGATTCGCTGGGGGGAGTGATCGCGACCCTCGCCTCGGCGAACGCGAACAAGGCGAGGGAGCTCGAGCGCTCGCTGCCCGGGTGGGAGATCGGGCTCCTGGACGCGGGGGAGATGCCGCCGGAGACGGGCGCGACGTACTACGAGAACGCTCGGGCGAAGGCGCGCTTCGGCCGGGAGGCCGGCGCGCGCGGGTGGGTGCTCGGCGAGGACTCCGGCATCGAGGTCGAGGCGCTCGGCGGCGGGCCGGGGATCCGGTCGGCACGGTGGGCGGAGGACGGGGTGGCGCGGTTGCTCGCAGAGCTGCGCGAGGTGGCCGGGGCGGGACGGCGGGCCCGCTACGTCTGCGAGCTCGTCGCGCTGTCTCCCGCGGGCGAAGAGGTTCGCGGGCGGGGGACGTTGGAGGGGCGCGTGGCGGAGGAGCCGCGGGGGAGCGAAGGGTTCGGCTACGACCCGATCTTCGTCCCGGATCGCGAGACGCGGACGGTGGCCGAGCTCGGAAACGCCTGGAAGGCCGAGCACTCGCACCGCGCCCGCGCGGCGCGCGCACTCGCCGAGGCGATCGCCGCTGCGGCCGGCACCCACTAGACCAGGTCGCGTCGGAGTGACTGTCAATCAGCCGTGGCCGCCAGGGGCTAGGCCAGGCCCGGGAGGTCTTCGCGGGCCACCGCGGCGCGGTCCTCTCGCCGCCGCGCGAACCACCAGTTCAGCTCGGCGCCGAAGACGATCACGTTCGCCATGACGTAGAGCCAGACGAGCAGGATCGCCGTAGCGCCGAAGGTGTGGAGCGTCGGGTTGAGCTCCGTGAAGCGGACGTAGATCGGCAGCGCTTGGAAGGTCGCCTCCAGCACGACCGCGCCGAACACCGCGCCTGGAAGCACATCCCGCACGGATACGGCCGCGTTGGTCAGGAAGTAGTAGACCGAGACGAGGAAGGCGAACACGCCGACCGTCGAGACCGCGACCGAGAGCGCATACGCGACGACGCCGTTGCCGAACACGCCGGGCGCGCGCTCGTGGAGGTAGTTCGCGCCGATCGAGCCGACGAGCAGCGCCACGAACAACGTCACGAGCGACCCCACCATCAGCAGCAGCGCGATTCCCTTACCGCGTAAGAACGATCGGTTCGGGCGGCCGTAGACGATGTTGAAGGCCGACTCGAGGACGCTGAAGAACGAGAGCGACGTCCAGAGCAACGCGGCGCCGCCGATGATCCCGAGCGTGGCCGCGTTCCGGCGCACCGAGTTCACGAGATTGACGATGCGCTCGATCGGCACCCCGGGCAGCGCGTGCCTGATCTGGCGCACGAGGAAGGTCGACTCGTCGGCCCGCCCGCTCAGGCCGAGCAGGGACAGTGCGAGGAAGGTCAGCGGCACGAAGGAGAGCAGCGCGAAGTAGGCCACCATCGCGGCCAGGTGCGTGCCGCGGTCGGCGAAGAACTTCTCCACCAGGGTGCGCTTCCGGACGCGCACGGCGCTGAGTATGGCCTGTGTTAGCGTCAGCGCCGGAATGGACGCTGCCCAGGCGCTCGCCGACCTGACGGAGATCTCATCGCAGATCGAGGCCGCCGCGCTCTTCGGCGAGAACGGCGACGTGGCCGCGTCGACCTTCGGCGACGAGGAGCGGGCACGCGCGTTCGTGCGCACCGCCCGCGAGCTCCTCGAGGCCGCGGCCGGGCTTCGCAGCTCGGCGGCGCCGAACCAGCTCGAGGTCGCGACTGCGGAGGGGAGCCTGTTCGTCGTCCGCGGCGACGGCCGGCTGATCGCGGCGACGACGACGCCCGAGCCGACGGTCGGGCTCGTCTTCTACGACCTGAAGAGCTGCCTGCGCGACGCCGCGGCCGAGGAGCCGCGGAAGCCGGCGCGCCGCGCGCGTCAGAAGGCGGACGATGCGTAGGCTGCTCGGCCTCGCAGCCCTCGTCGGCTTTGCGCTCGCCCTCGCCTCCTTCGTACGCCGCGGGGTGGCGCGGCGCCGCGAGCGCGTCGACCTCTACTACGACGACGGCTCGATGGTCTCGCTGCCGGACGGCTCGCCGGAGTCCGAGCGGCTGCTCGCGCTCGGCCGCGAGGCGCTGCGGGCCGCGCGGGCGTGAGCGGCGTCGCTTGCGATGCCGCTTTCAGGCTGTGCCGGCTTTGCCGGCTCGGCCGTCTGCGTCGCTTGCCCGTAGCGCGTGAGTCGGAAGTGGACACGTGAACGACGCCGAGCTCGCGGCGTCGCTCCGCGAGTATGCGTACCTCGAGGGCGACTTCGTTCTCCGGTCGGGCCGCCGGTCGCGCTACTACCTCGACAAGTACCGTTTCGAGACCCGGCCCGACCTCCTCGCCCCGCTCGGGGAGCGCATCGCCGAGGCGGTGCGCGAGCACGAGCCGGAGGCGACGCTGCTCGCGGCCCCGGAGCTCGGGGCGGTCACGCTGGCGGCGGCGGCGTCGCTCGCGTCGGGCTTGCCGTTCGTGATCGTCCGCAAGGAAGCGAAGGGCTACGGCACGATGAATCGCCTCGAGGGCGTCTTCGAGCCGGGCGCGACGACGTGCCTCGTCGAGGACGTCGTCACCTCCGGCGGGGCCGCCGCCGAGGCGGTGCACGCGCTCCGCGAGGCGGGTCTGCGGTGCCGGACGGCGGTCTGCGTGGTCGACCGGGAGGAGGGCGGCGTGGACGCGCTCGCGCGCGAGGCCGTCCGCCTGTGGCCCCTCTTCCGCGCCTCCCAGCTCTCAGGTGCCGCGCTTGTCCCCGCAAATCCGCATGGTTGAGCGGGTCCTGCGCGCCTGTTAGGGTCTTGCGCCGTCAGGACCGACGACAGGAGGAGTGGCTCGTGACAAAGCAAGAGTTCGTAGACCAGGTCGCCTCGAAGACGGACCTGTCGAGGCGAGATGCGGCGAAGGCCGTCGACGCCTTCCTGGACACGGTGACCGACGCGCTGAAGGGTGGGGATGACGTCTCCTTCACCGGCTTCGGAAAGTTCTCGACGCAGCACCGCAAGGCACGGCAGGGCGTGAATCCGCGCAACCCGAGCCAGAAGGTGGAGATCCCGGCGGCGACGGTTCCGAAGTTCTCCGCCGGCAGCCAGCTGAAGCAGGCTGTTCGCGGCGGCGGCTACTAGACGCGGCGCACTCCTCCGCTTTCCGAGGGCCGCGACGAGCGGCCCTCTTGGTTCATCCCGGGTACTCGTTAGCCTGAAGGACGATGGCGCACGACCTTCAGGCCGCGCAGGCAGTCGCGACCGCGCCCTTCGGCGACCGGCTCGCCGAGGCGGTCGAGCGCAAGCGCAGCCAGCTCGTCGTCGGGCTCGACCCGCGCCCCGACCTGCTGCCCGTCGAGCTGCGCGGCGACGCGCACCTCGGCCGCGAGCACGCGGCGGAGGCGTGCTCCCGCTTCTGCCGCGGACTCGTCGACGCCGTCGCGCCGTACGTCGTCGCGGTGAAGCCCCAGCTCGCGTTCTTCGAGGCGCTCGGCTCCGACGGCGTCCGCGCCTTCGAGGAGGTCTGCGCCTACGCCAGGGCAGCCGAGCTCCTCGTCGTCGCCGACGGCAAGCGGGGCGACATCGGCTCGACCGCGCGCGCCTATGCGGCCGCCTACCTCGAGCGCCGGGACGCGGAGCCGCCGCTCGCGGATGCACTCACCGTCAACCCGTACCTCGGCCGGGACGCGGTCGAGCCGTTCCTCGCCGCGTGCCGCCGCGACGGCGGCGGGATCTTCTGCGTCCTTCGGACCTCGAACGCCGGCGGGGGCGAGATCCAGGACCTCGTGCTCTCCGACGGGCGGCCGCTCTGGCACCAGCTGGCGCGCCTCGTGCGGGAGTGGGGGGAGGACCTCGTCGGCGAGCGCGGCCTGACGAGCGTCGGCGCGGTCGTGGGAGCGACGCACCCGCGCGCGATCGGCGAGGCGCGCCGGGCGCTGCCGCAGTCGATCCTGCTCCTGCCGGGCGTGGGGGCGCAGGGCGCGACTCCCGCGGACGTGGCCCGCGCCTTCGCCAGCGGCCCGGCGAGCGCGCTCGTCACCGTCTCTCGCTCGGTCATCTATGCCTTCCGGGTCGACGGCGCCGAGTGGCGCAGCGCGGCGGGCGCCGAGGCCGCGCGGCTGCGGCGCGACGTCTGGGCCGTCGCCGGCTGGTAGGCGGTGGAGGTTCCCCGGCGCGAGCTCGCGCGCTTCGCGGCTCCCGCCGCCTTCCTCCTCGCGCTCACGATCGCGGCGTTCGTCGTCCACGCCGGCCTGAGCGGCGGCGGCGAGAGCGACCGCGCCACGACCGCGCCCACGAGGCTCGTCACCGAGCGCGTGACGACCGCGAGCCAGACGACGACAAAGAAGAAGCGCCCGGCGAAGCGCTTCTACACGATCCAGAGCGGAGACACGCTGGAGATCGTCGCGGCGCGAGTCGGAACGACGACGGAGCGGCTGCTCGCCCTCAACCCGGGCATCGACCCGCACGCCCTGACCGTCGGTCAGAAGGTTCGGATTGGCTGAGGCACCGCTTGCGGTGCCGCCGTCAGGATGTGCGGGCTGTGCCCGCACATCCGTCTGAAATGACCGGTCGAAACGATCGAACCCGCTCCGAAAGCGCCTCGGACCGAATCTCGGTGGAGGCCGTCGCAACGGAGACGCTGCTGGCGGAGCTGGTCGGCCAGGTGGTGGACGTGTGGGCGGACGCGCACCGGCTCGGGCGCGCGAGCGCGACGCGGCGCGAGTTCGGCAGCGAGCGCGTGCCGCGCCACGCGGGGCGGGAGGGCTTCCGGTTCTTCGGCGCGTTCGGGCCGCAGGCGCGGCTCGTCGGCTTCGTCTACGGCTACACGGGAGGGCCCGGCCAGTGGTGGTACGACAAGGTCGCGGGGGCGCTCGACGACGCGCGCCGCGCCGAGTGGCTCGAGCATGCGCACTTCGAGCTGACCGAGCTCGCGGTCGAGCCCGCCTATCAGGGCCGCGCGATCGGGAGCCGCCTCCACGACGCCGTCCTGAAGGGGTTGCCGCACGAGCGCGCCCTCCTCTCGGCGCTCGCCGAGAACGCGCGGGTGATTCGCTTCTACGAGCGGCGCGGCTGGTATGTCCTCCTCCCCGAGCTTCGGTTCGAGGCCGGCCGGCCGCCCTTCGCCATCCTCGGCAAGGAGCTTCGCCGCGGGTAGCCTGAGGGCCGTGCGGGCACGTCTGACTGTCGGGGCCGCCGTCGCCGTCGCGCTCGTCGTGGCCGCTCCCGCGCTCGCCGGCCCGCCCCCGGTCTCCGCTCGCGCGTACTTCGTGCAGAACGGTGCGACGGGCGAGGTCCTCGCCGCCCGCGCCCGCGCTCGGCGCCTGCCGATCGCGAGCATCACGAAGCTGATGACGGTCCTCGTCACGCTCGACCGTACGCGGCTCTCGCACGTCGTCACCGTCGCGCCCGGCGCGGCGTCGGTCGGGGAGTCGAGCATCCACCTGCGCGCGGGCGAGCGGCTCACCGTCCGCGATCTCCTCGAGGCGGCGCTGATCCAAAGCGCGAACGACGCCGCCGACGCGCTCGCCTACGACGTCGGCCGCGGCGACGAGGGCAGGTTCGTCGCGCTCATGAACGCGCGCGCCCGCGCGCTCCGCCTCCGCGACACGCATTTCGCGCGGCCCGACGGGCTCGACGCCGCCGGCCACTACTCCAGCGCGCGGGACATCACCCTGCTCGCGCGCGTCGCGATGCAGCGTGCCGCGGTGCGCTCGATCGTGCGCGAGCGGACGGCGACGATCGCCGGCGGGCGGGTCCTCCATACGTGGAACGACCTCCTCGGCACGTTTCCCGGCCTGATCGGCGTGAAGACCGGCCACACCGCCGGCGCAGGCTGGTGCGAGGTCGGCGCGGTGCGGGGGCGCGGCTTCACGATCTACGCCACCGTTCTCGGCAGCCCGACCCGCGCGCAGCGGAACCGAGACCTCGCCGCGCTGCTCAGGTGGGGCGTCACGCGCTACCGCACCGTCTCCGTGGTCGAGCCGCGGCGGGTCTACGCCCGCGCCGCGCTCGCCTACGGCCGCGATCCACTCGCGCTGGTGCCGCGGCGGCCGCTCGTCCGTGCGGTGCGTGTCGACCGGCCGCTGACGGCGAGGGTGGTGGCCCCGAGCGTCGTCCGGCTGCCCGTGCGGAAGGGCGAGCGGCTCGGCGTCGTGAAGGTCTTCGAGGGGCGGAAGCTGCTCGGCACCCGGCCGCTCGTGGCGGCGCGCTCCGTCTCGAGGCCCGGCCTCGCCGGCCGCGTCGGCTGGTACGCCGGCCGCACTGTCCACCACTTCCTGGGGTTCTTCACGTGATCGTCACCGTCACCCTGAACGCCGCGCTCGACCGGACGGTCACTGTCCCGAACTTCCAGCGCGGCCAGCGCCATCGCGCGAGCCAGGGGCTGACCCTCGCGGGCGGCAAGGGGATCAACATCGCCCGCGCGCTGAAGCGGCTCCGGGTGCCGGTCGTCGCCACGGGACTCGCCGGCGGCCGTACCGGGACGCGCATCGTCGAGGAGCTCACGGCCGAGGCGATCCTCAACGACTTCGTCCGGATCGCCGACGAGTCGCGGACGACGACGGCGGTCGTCGACCCCACGTCCGGCTCCTACACCGAGATCGTCGAGTGGGGCCCGCACGTCGAGCCGGGCGAGCTCGAGATGCTGATGGACAAGCTCCACTACCTCGCGAACGGCGCCGAGGCGGTGGTGTTCGCGGGCTCGCTCCCGCGGGGGGTCGAGGAGAGCTTCTACGCCGAGGCGATCCGCGACCTCAGGCGCCGCAACGTCCAGAGCATCCTCGACTCGGAGGGCGAGCCGCTGCGCCTCGGGACCGAGGCCGAGCCGTTCCTCGTCTCGCCGAACCAGCGCGAGGCGGAGGGCCTCGCCGGGCAGGAGTTCTCCGACGACGAGGACTTCTTGATGGCGCTCGACGCGATCGCCGAGATCGGGGCGCAGAACGTGCTCATCACGCACGAGTCGGGCTGCCTCGGCCGCTTTCGCGAGGAGCGAAAGGTGCGGCGGTTCCGGGCCGACGTACCGCGGCTCGAGGCGATCGCAGCCGTCGGCGCGGGCGACACGCTCCTCGCCGGCTTCGTCGCGGCGTGGGTCGAGGGGCGGCCGACCGAGGAGGCGCTGCGGACGGCGGTCGCGGCCGGCGCGGTCTCGACGCTCGAGGTCGGCGCGGGGCGCTTCGAGCCGCGCGAGGTGGCTCGGCTCGCCGCCGAGGTGCGCATCCAGGAGCTCGAGCCGGCGCGAACCGGCTAGGCCCACGCCCGGCCCGCACGCCTCGTGCGTGCGGGGACACGGCCTGGCGAGCCAGGCGCCGTCGGTGCGCGTTGCTACGATCGCCCATGGCCTCCGGAGAGCGAGTCGTGGACGCCGAGCTTCAGTACACCGCCGAGCTCGAGCGGCTCCGTCGGCTCGACGAGAAGTTCGGCAAGGAGGGCCTCACCTTCGACGACGTCCTCCTCCAGCCGGCCGAGTCGCACGTCCTGCCGAACGACGTCTCGACCGCGTCGCGCCTGACGCGCGGCATCGAGCTCGCGATCCCGATCGTCTCGGCCGCGATGGACACGGTCACCGAGGCGCGGCTCGCGATCGCGCTCGCGCGCGAGGGCGGGATCGGGATCGTCCATCGCAACCTGTCGATCGAGGACCAGGTCGCGGAGGTGGACAAGGTCAAGCGCTCCGAGTCGGGGACGATCGTCGAGCCGGTGACGCTGCCGCCCGACGCGCCGGTCGCCCGCGCGCTCGAGCTGATGGCGACCTATCACATCTCGGGTGTGCCGATCACCGACGAGGCCGGCCGCCTCGTCGGCATCCTCACGAACCGCGACCTCCGCTTCGAGACGGAGACGGCGCAGCCTGTGTCCGCGCTGATGACCGACCGCGACCTCGTCACCGCTCCCGTCGGCACCACGCTGGAGGAGGCGCAGCGAATCCTCCACCGGCACAAGGTCGAGAAGCTCCCCGTCGTCGACGCGGAGGGCCGGCTCAAGGGCCTCATCACGGTCAAGGACATCCGCAAGCGCGTCGCGTTCCCGCACGCGACGAAGGACGGGCAGGGCCGCCTCCGGGTCGGCGCGGCCGTCGGCGTCGGGCCGGACGCCTTCGAGCGGGCGGGAGCGCTCGTCGCCGCCGGGGTCGACGCGATCGTCGTCGACACCGCGCACGGGCACTCGCGCGCCGTCCCCGAGATGGTGCGCCGGATCAGGGCCGAATGGGACGTCGAGCTGATCGCCGGCAACGTCGCGACCGCCGAGGCCGCCGAGTCGCTCGCCGACGCGGGCGCCGATGCCGTGAAGGTCGGGGTCGGGCCGGGGGCGACCTGCACCACGCGCGTCGTCGCCGCGGTCGGCGTGCCGCAGGTGACGGCGGTCTACGAGTGCGCCCGAGCGGTGGACGTGCCGGTGATCGCGGACGGCGGAGTCAGGTCATCCGGGGACATCGCGAAGGCGCTCGCAGCCGGGGCCGACTCGGTCATGACCGGCGCGCTTCTGGCGGGCGTGGACGAGGCTCCCGGCGAGGTCGTCCTCCATCAGGGCGAGCGCTTCAAGGAGTACCGCGGGATGGGCTCGCTCGGCGCGATGAAGGCGCGCGGCTTCTCGAAGGACCGCTACTTCCAGGGCGACGTCGAGGACGTCGAGAAGCTCGTTCCCGAGGGGATCGAGGGCCGCGTCCCGTACAAGGGCCCGCTCGCGCCGATCCTGCACCAGCTCGTCGGCGGCCTCCGGCAAGCGATGGGTTACTGCGGCGCGGCGACGATCGACGAGCTGAAGGACGCGCGCTTCGTGCGGATCACCGGCGCCGGCCTCCGTGAGAGCCACCCGCACGACATGACGATCACGAAGGAGGCGCCGAATTACAGGCGCTGACGCGGAGGTCGTCGCCTTCCCAGAACCGGCGCCCGAGGGGCGCCCGGCGGCGAAGCCGCCTGTCCGCGAAAGCGGACCAGTGGAGGGGGTCTGGGGGAACCGGGAGGTACCCCCAGCGGAGGAGCGGCCCGTTTTGGTCGTCGACCTCGGCGGCCAGTACTCGCAGCTGATCGCGCGCCGCGTCCGCGAGGCGCGGGTCTACTCGGAGCTCGTCCCGCATACGGTCTCGCCTGAGGCGATCCGCGCGCGGCGCCCGCACGCGCTCGTCCTCTCCGGCGGGCCGGCGTCGGTGTACGCAGAGGGCGCGCCGCACGTCGACCCGCGCCTCTTCGATCTCGGGTTGCCGACGCTGGGGATCTGCTACGGCATGCAGCTGATGGCGCAGGAACTCGGCGGCCGCGTCGACCGGACCGGCGTATCCGAGTTCGGCAAGACCGGGCTCCGGGCCGAGGCGGGCGGCGCGCTCTTCGCCGGCCTGCCGGACGAGCAGACGGTCTGGATGAGCCATCGCGACTCGGTGGTCGCGCCGCCGGCCGGCGCACGCGTCGTCGCCGGCTCGCCCTCGACGCCGATTGCCGCCTTCGAGGATGCCGGCCGCAAGCTCTACGGCGTCCAGTTCCACCCGGAGGTCGTCCACACGCCGTTCGGCCAGGACCTGTTGAAGAACTTCCTCTACGAAGTCGCAGACGCGCCGCCCGCCTGGACGCCTGCCGCGGTGATCGAGGAGCAGGTCGAGCGGATCCGGGCGCAGGTCGGGCGCGAGCGCGTCCTCTGCGCGCTCTCGGGCGGCGTCGATTCCGCGGTGGCCGCGCTTCTTGTCCACAAGGCCGTCGGCGACCAGCTGACGTGCGTCTTCGTCGACCACGGCCTGCTGCGGGCCGACGAGGCGACGCAGGTCGTCGAGACCTTCCGCGGCCACTTCAACGTGCCGCTCGTGCACGTCGAGGCCCAGGAGCGGTTCCTCGAACGGCTCGAGGGTGTCGCCGACCCGGAGGAGAAGCGGCGGCGCGTGGGCGAGGAGTTCATCCGCGTCTTCGAGGCCGAGGCCCGCAAGCTCGGCGGCACGCGCTTCCTCGTCCAGGGCACGCTCTACTCCGACGTGATCGAGTCGGGCGGGGCCGAGGACGGCGTGGCCGCGAAGATCAAGTCCCACCACAACGTGGGCGGCCTCCCGGTCGACATGCGCATGGAGCTCGTCGAGCCGCTCCGGCTCCTCTTCAAGGACGAGGTGCGGCGCGTCGGCGAGGAGCTCGGCCTCCCCGAGCGGATGGTCTGGCGCCAGCCGTTCCCCGGCCCCGGTCTCGCGATCCGGATTATCGGCGAGGTGACGCGCGAGCGGCTCGAGATCCTCCGCGCCGCCGACGCGATCCTCCAGGAGGAGGTGCGCCGCGCCGGCCTCTACCGCGAGCGCTGGCAGTCGTTCGCAGTGCTGCCGGCGATCAGCTCGGTCGGCGTCCAGGGCGACGAGCGCACCTACGCGTACCCGATCGTGATCCGCGCCGTGACGAGCGAGGACGCGATGACCGCCGACTGGGCGCGCCTCCCGTACGACCTCCTCGAGACGATCTCGAGCCGGATCATCAACGAGCTGCCGGGCGTGAACCGCGTCGCGCTCGACATCTCGTCG
>DASQWB010000098.1:0-8872 GCA_035640455.1 Gaiellaceae bacterium
GCAGCTCTGACCTTGGAGCTCGAGCTCGTCAGCAACGGGCTCACGTTCCCGACCGGACTCGCGTTCGGCGCGGATGGCTCGATCTACGTCTCCGAGTCGGGCCTGCCCTTCGGAGGCGCACCGCCGGGCGGTCGGATCCTGCGTCTCGCCGGCGAGGAGCGCAAGGTCGTCGCCGACGAGCTGCGGGCGCCGGTCAACGGAGTCGCCTCGGACGACGACGCGCTCTACGTGTCCGAGGGCGGCCACCCGGCGCGGATCAGCCAGCTCGACGGCGACGGACGGCGCGAGACCGTCCTCGAAGGGCTGCCCGGGCCCGGCAACTACCACACGAACATGGTCGTCGTCGGCCCCGACCGGCGGCTCTACTTCAGCCAGGGCGCGATGACGAACACCGGCATCGTCGGCCTCGACGCCTACGAGCTCGGCTGGCTGCGGCGGCTTCCCCACGCTCACGACGTACCGGGCTACGACGTGGTCCTCGCGGGCGAGAACGTCGAGACCGAAGATCCCACGCACGGCGGCAGGACGCGAACGGGCGCGTTCGTCCCGTTCGGGACGGAGACGCGAGACGGGCAGCGCGTTCGGGCACGCGTTCCCGCGACCTCGGCGGTCATGCGCTGCGATCTCGACGGCAGCGGGCTCGAGCTCGTCGCGTGGGGGCTCCGCAACGCGTACGGGCTCGGCTTCCTCGGCGACGGCCGCCTGCTCGCGACCGACCAAGGGGCGGACGATCGCGGCAGCCGTCCGATCGGCTCGGCGCCGGACCTCCTGTTCGAGGTGCGTCCGGGAGCCTGGTACGGCTGGCCCGACTTCGTCGGCGGCGAGCCCGTCACCGACCCGAAGTACCGGCCGGAACGCGGTCCTGCCCCGCGCTTCCTGCTCCGGAACCACGACGAGCTGCCGCCGCCCGAGCAGCCGCTCGCACGCTTCGAGCCACATACGGCAGCGGTCAAGTTCGACGCGTCCCCCGAGGGGTGGCTTGCGGTCGCGCTGTTCGGCGACGAGGCGCCGATGACGGCGCCGCCCGCCGGGCCGCACGGCCGCACCGTCGTCCGCGTCGACGTCGGCGACTGGACGATCCGGCCACTCGAGGTCGAGGGGCTCTCGCGTCCCATCGACGTCCGCTTCGACGCGGAGGGAGTGCTGTGGGTGCTCGACTTCGGGCGGTTCGAGATGACGAGTAGCGGCGCCGTGGCCGAGCCGCAGAGCGGCGCGCTCTATCGCGCGAGGGTCGCCTCGTGAGCCGCTACTGGACGCTCGTCGGTTCGCTGCTGGCGCTGTTCCTGACGACCTACCTCCTGATCGAGGCGTTCGACGTCGGGGTGCTGACGAACCCACGGTCGTCTCTCCGCGCGGCCGGCTGGGCAGGCGCCGTCCTGGGGGTGGCGCTGCTCGTGGCCGACCAGTTCGCGCCGGTCGCCTCGAGCCTGGTCATGCTCTCGCTGGGCGCGCTCTACGGCGCTCCAGCCGGGATCGCGCTGTCGTTGGCCGGACGGGTCGGAATGGCGGCGGCCGGCTTCGCGGTCGGACGCGTGGGCGGGCCGCTGCTCGAGCGGCTGGTGTCCGAGCGCGAGCGGGTGCGGGCGGACGCCCTGCTCGCGCGGTGGGGCGCGCTCGCGGTGCTCGTGTCCCGACCCGTGCCGCTTCTCGCCGAGACGACGGCGATCGTGGCGGGAGCGTCGCCGCTGCCGTGGTCGCGTGCGCTCCTCGCCGCCGCGCTCGGCTCGTTACCCGAGGCCGTCGCCTACGGTCTCGCAGGCTCGATCGCCCCGAGCCTCGAGAACGCGGGCTTGATCTGGGGATCGTTCCTCGTCATCGCGGCCGGGTTCTGGCTGCTGGGGCGCTGGATCGACCGGCGGGCGCCCGCAGACGCCGCGGCCCGAACCTAGGAGGGTTTTACGAAACGTCGCTCGTCGCTGGGGCGCGCTGGTCGTGCCCAGGCAAGGACGCAGGGAGCGTTCGTACCTGGAGGTACGGGCGCGACCGAGGACACAGCATGGGTGCGACCAGCGCGCCCCGGCGGCACAGACTGCGTTTCGCCAAACCCTCCTACTAGGTCACGCTGCCCGGTCGGCGCTCGCGCCGCTCCTCTTCCTCGACGAGCTCGCGGTAGCAGGGGGCGTCCTCGAAGGCGGCGAGCCCGACGGGGCCCGCCGGGCGGCGGCCCCGCCGGCGGCGCGCGGCGGCGAGCGCGGCCGAGGCGCCGACGATCCCGCCGAGCGCGAACGAGCGGAGGCGACTCCGTCTGCTGCCGTCCTCCATGGCGGCATTGTAGGTTCCGCGGCGTGCGGATCTGCGCGCTCGGCGACCTCCTCCTCGACGTGATCGTGCGGCTCGGCGAGCCGCTCTCGCCGGGAGCGGACGCGCGCGCGGAGACCCGCGTCGGCGCCGGCGGCCAGGCGGCGAACGTCGCCGCGTGGGCGGTCGAGCTCGGCGCGCGGGGCCGCTTCGTCGGCAAGCGAGGCGGCGACGAGGCCGGCCGGCTCGCGGCGGCGGAGCTCGAGCGGCGCGGCGTCGAGGTCGCGGGGCCGCTCGCGGCGGAGCGAAGCGGCGTCGTCGTCTCGCTCGTCGAGCCCGGCGGCGACCGGACGATGGCCTCCGACCGCGGCGTCGCCCCCACGCTGCGCCCCGAGGAACTCGACGCCGCCTGGTTCGCCGACTGCGACTGGCTCCACCTCACCGGCTACAGCCTGCTGACGAGCCCGATCGCCGAGGCCGCCGAGGCCGCCGCCGGCCTCCGCGCCGGCCGGCTCAGCGTCGACCTCTCGTCGTGGACGTCGATCCGCGAGAGCGGCCTGCGTGAGCGGCTCGCGCGGCTGCGGCCCGACGTCGTCTTCGGGAACGAGCAGGAGTGGCGCGCGCTCGGGGACGGCGTCTCGGCGCCCATGCGGGTCGTGAAGCGCGGCGCGCGCGGGTTCGTCGCCGGAGACGAGGAGGTGGCGCCGCTTGCCGGCGAGGTCGTCGACTCGACCGGAGCCGGCGACGCGCTCGCCGCCGGCTTCCTCGTCGGCGGCACGGAGCTCGCCCGCGAGGCGGCGGCGCGCTGCGTCGCGAAGCTCGGGGCGATGCCGTGATCGTCATCGCGCCCGACGTCGAGGCGGCGCTCCGCGACGGCGAGGCGGTCGTGGCCCTCGAGACGACGCTCGTCGCGCACGGCTTTCCGCCCGGCGAGGGCGCCGAAGTCGGCGCCGAGTCGGAGCGGCGGGTGCGCGAGGCGGGCGCCGTGCCGGCGACGATCGGCGTCCTCGACGGCTCCATCCGCGTCGGCCTCACACCGGCCGAGCTGGAGCGCTTCGACGCCGACGCCCGCAAGGTCGGCCCGCGCGACCTCGCGGCCTGCGCGGCGCAGGGCGCCGTCGGCGGTACGACCGTCGGCGGCACGCTCACCGTCTGCCGCAAGGCGGGGATTCGGTTCATGGGCACAGGCGGGCTCGGCGGCGTCCACCGCGGCTGGGCAACGAGTCTCGACGTCTCGGCCGACCTCGGCGAGCTCGCGCGCACGCGGACGCTCGTCGTCTCGTCGGGGGTCAAGTCGCTCCTCGACGTGTCCGCGACGGCCGAGGCCCTGGAGACGCTCGGCGTCCCCGTGCTCGGCTACCGGACGGACGAGCTGCCGCTCTTCTACGTCGCCCGCGGCGGGCCCCCGGTGTCGGCGCGCGTCGAGGCGGCGTCGGAGGCGGCAGAGATCGCGCAGGCCCACTGGGAGCTCGGCGGCGGCGGCCTCCTCCTCGCGCGCCCGCCCGACGAGAGCCTCGACGACGTGGAGCCGCTGATCGAGGAGGCGCTCGCCATCGCCCGCGTGCGCGAGATCGCGGGACAGGACGTGACGCCGTTCGTCCTCTCCGTCCTGCACGAGCGAAGCGGCGGCGCGACGCTCCGGGCGAACAAGGAGCTCGTCGCCGCGAACGCAAGCCTCGCGGCCGAGGTGGCGGTGGCGGCGCGATGAGGATCTCGAACGACACCGCCGAGCTCGTCCCGCGCACCGAGTTCGACGGGCCGGCGCTCGAGCTCGACTTCCCCGGTCTCGCGATCGGCGTCGCCGAGTACGACGAGGGGCCGACCGGCTGCACCGTCTTCCACTTCGCGCGCGGCGCGACGGCGGCGACCGACGTCCGCGGCGGCTCGCCCGGCACGATCGGCGGATACGAGTGGGTGCGCGCGATCTGCTTCGCGGGCGGCTCGCTCTACGGCCTGGAGGCCGCGACCGGCGTGGCAGCCGAGCTCTTCGCGGCCGGCGGCTACGAGGTCGGCTGGACGAACGTGGCCACGGTCTCCGGCGCGATCGTCTTCGACTACGGGCGGCGCGAGACGACGATCTACCCGGACAAGGAGCTCGGCCGGGCCGCGTTGCGCGCGGCACGCGAGGGCTCGTTCCCGCTCGGGCGGCGCGGGGCCGGGCGCTCGGCGACGGTCGGCAAGACGTTCGAGCTCGGCGAGGGCGAGCCCGGCGGCCAGGGCGCCGCGTTCCGGCAGCTCGGGGCGACGCGGCTCGCCGTCTTCACCGTCGTCAACGCCTTCGGCGCCGTCGTCGACCGGCAGGGACAGGTCGTACGCGGCCATCTCGACCGCGCGAGCGGAGGCCGCCGCGCCCTCGTGGCCGGCGTCGAGGAGCGCGTCGCCGCCGGCCGCCCCGTCCACCCGCCGCCCGCGCCCGGCTCGACGACGCTCACGCTCGTCGCGACGAACCAGCGCCTCGACCGCCGCGTCCTCCAGCAGCTCGGCCGCCAGGTGCACGCGTCGCTCGCCCGCGCGATCCAGCCGTTCCACGCGCTCGTCGACGGCGACGTGCTCTACGCCGTCTCGACCGAGGAGGTCGAGAACCCCGCCCTCGACAGCGTCGCCCTCGGCGTCGTCGCCTCGGAGCTCGCCTGGGACGCTGTGCTGCGCGCGGTGGGCCGCGAGCCGTAGCCTCGAACGACCGTGCCCGTCAGCGTGCCGCTGTCCCTGATCTCACAGACCGGGAAGCACCCGTTCGCCGCGCCCTGGAACCGGGATGACAGGTACTCGAGCGCCAGCTCCCCGCTTGCATGCGAGAAGCTTCGGGTGCCGCTCACGATGTCGAGCGTGAGCCTGAAGCTGTAGCTCTCGTGCGACGCAGTGCTCTCGGCGCCGACGTCGCCCGTCACGCTCGTGCTGAACGACCCGGCCGGAGTCGTGAAGTCGATCGTCCCGGTCACCGGCGCGCAGATCGGGCCGCAGGTTCCGGTCGGTGCCCCGTACGGGACGGCGTGGAGCGTGCCGCTGTAGGTCCCGCCCGCGCCGCCCGAGAGGACGCCGTGGATCGTTACGTCTCGACGAGCGGCTCCGACGACCATTCGGCGGTGCCCAACAACGTGTAGTGGATCGGCTGCCCGCCCGCCGCCGGAGCGCCCGCGACGGCCGTGAGAACACAGACGCCGAAGAGTGCGAACGTCACCGCTGCGAGCCGCTTCATCTCGACCTCCCCCTTTCGTGTGGCCTCCGCGCTCGACGATACGCCCTCTGCCTCAGATGTCAAACGCGGCGAGCTCGGCGTCGGCGAGCTCGTAGCCGCGGGCGATCAGCGTCCGCTTGGCCTCCTTCGTCCACGGCTGCTGCTCGCGGAAGCCCGGCTCGAGCGAGACCTCCTCCGCAGTGCCCCGCACCATGACCCGCGGGATCGCACGGTCGTGTCGGAAGGGGAACTCCGCGGCCTCGAAGCGCGCGTTGACCGCCTCGCGAACCTCGGGACGAACGGCCCTCTCCGCGAGCAGCTCGTCGACGTCGTGCCGCAGGCGGTCGAGCTCGTGGACCGACTGGTCCTTCTCGTCGGCGAGCCGTTCCTCGAGCACCGTGTTCCGCACGATCGAAGCCCGCGCGAGCCGGAGGATCATCTCCGCGAAGTGGCCCGGCTCTCCCCGCTCGTGCCGCTCCTCGGCCGCCCGCAGCTCGGCGACGAATGCTCTGACGTGCGGCACACGCCCGAACCGCTCGAGCCGGCTGCGCAGCCGCTCGAGCATCCCGATGCCGATCGTCGGATAGCGCGGGACGTAGCGGAAGGCGACGATCGCCCGCACCTCGGGCCGCGCGTAGGCGTGCGCGAGCGGCAGGTTGCGCACCCACGAGCCGTCGGTCGCGATGCGGCCGCCGACCTGAAGCGGCAGGACGAGCGCGCTGATCGCCGCCGACGCGAGGACGGCCTGCGCCATCTCCTCGGGCGGCGTCAGCCGGGACGAGTACACGAGCTCGTAGTCGCGGTCCTCCGGCCGGCCGTCAGGGGGGCTCGCGTCGGTCGCCACGACGACGAGCTCGCGTTCCGCGGCCGCGAGCTCCTCGGCGAGCGCCGTGAGGTCGCCGTACCGCCGCTCGAGCGTCCGCGGGAGCGCGTACTCGTGCACCCCGAGCAGCGGCAGGCGCCAGAGCCGGTTCGGGCGGAAGGTCTCCTCGGCCTGGAGGTCGAGGAGCAGCGCCTCGAGATCGTCGAGCCGGTCGAGGGCGGCCATCGCCCCAGAGAGCGCGCCGGCGGACGTGCCGAAGATCCATCCGACGCGTGGCCAGAGCTCGCTCTCCTCGATCCGGCGCAGGAAGCCGAGCTCCATCAGGACGCCGTTCATGCCCCCGCCCGAGAGGACGACGGCGACGTCGTGCGGCCCGCCGCTCACCTTCCCATTGTCGCTAGGAGAGTTTGACGAAACGTAGTCTGTGCCGCCGGGCCGTGCTGCTCGCACCCATGCTGCGTCCTCGGTCGCGCCCGTACCTTTCAGGTACGAACGCTCCCTGCGTCCTTGCCTGGGCGCGATCATCGCGACCCGGCGACGAGCGACGTTCGCCAAACCCTCCTAGAGGTCGCGGCGCGAGAAGCCGACGACCGCGGCCACGGCCACGAGGCACAGGTAGATCGCGCCCCACACGCGCGGCCCGACGCCGCCGGTGTACGCGCCGCCGAACGGCCCCAGCTCGAGCACGAACTTGGTCAGCCCGTGCTGGTCGGCGGTGATCGCCTGCAGCGCATCCTGGTAGAGCGCCTCGACCGGGATCACGTAGGTGGCGATCTTCGCCGCCCGCTCGAGCGTGTGCGAGGCGAGGGCGTGGCCGATCGTCCCGAGCAAGCCCGCTACGAGCCCGGCGCCGAAGACCATGAAGATCGCGATCCCGTTCGCCGTCGTGGAGAGGAAGACCGAGCCGAGGAGCGAGAGCGCCGCGATCAGCGCGACCGCGGCCGCGAGCTCGATCCCGGGCCGGACGATCCGGTCGGGCCACCAGTGGCCGGTCAGGCCGGTGATGAGCATCGACGCGAAGTAGACGGCGAGGACGTACGGCATGCAGACGGCGACCGCGCCGAGGAAGCGCGCGAAGAGGAGCGTCGAGCGGCCGAGCGGCCGGACGACGAGCGGCTGCAGGAGCCCGCGCTCCGCGTCGCCGCGCACGACGCCGAGCGTGAGGAAGACGGCGAGGATGACGCCGAGGAAGAGCGTGGCGAACATCGCGAGGCCGAAGATGAAGGCCCCGGCGAAGGTGCGCGCGTCGATCCCGATCGGCGGTTGCACGCCGGCGAGGTTCTCGAACGCGTAGTGGTTTCCGAGCGCATAGAGCCCGAGGAAGGCGGCGGTCAGGAGCAGGACGACGGCGAAGACCTTGCGTCGCAACGCCTCCTCGAGCCCGTAGCGGACAATCGTCCGGACGCCGGTCACGCGGCCTCCACGGATTCCGACGTTTCAGGCCAGCGGCGCAGACGGCCGAGCCGGCAGAGCCGGCACGGCCTGAAAGCGGCATCGCAAGCGACGCCGCTCACGAGGTCTCGCCGCCGACCGCGTCGAGGTAGACCTCCTCGAGCGTCGAGGTCAGGACGCGGACGCCGTAGACCTTGCGGCCGGCCGCGACGAGCTCGGCGACGAGGCGCGGCGCGTCCTCGCGCCCCGCCGCGTCGTAGACGCGCGTGCCGTCGTCGGTCTCGATCTCGACGCCGCGGGAGCGCGCGAGCTCGGCGGGCGTCCCGGCCGCGACGACGCGCCCGCCGAGGAGGATGACGACCCGGTCGCAGACGAGCTCGACCTCGCTCAGGAGGTGCGAGTTCAAGAGGACGCCGACGCCGCGGCCGCGGAGCTCCTCGAGGAGGCGGCGGACGGTCCGGCGGCCGACCGGGTCGAGCGCGCTCGTCGGCTCGTCGAGGAGGAGCAGGCGCGGGCCGCCGACGAGCGCCTGCGCGACGCCGAGCCGCTGCTGCATGCCCTTCGACATCTCCTCGACGCGGCGGTCGCGGGCATCGGCGAGCGCGACGAGGTCGAGCAGGCGCGTCCGCTCCTCGGCCCCGCCGGTCGAGCCGGCGAGTCGCTGGTGCAGCTCGAGCACCTCGTCGGCGCTGTACCAGCCGGGGAAGCGGAAGAGCTCGGCGAGGTACCCGAGCGCGGCGCGCGCTGGCGGCGAGCCGGCGGGAGCGCCGCAGACCGTCGCCGCCCCGGCGGAGGCGCGGACGAGCCCGCAGGCGATCTTCGTGAGCGTCGACTTGCCGGCGCCGTTCGGGCCGAGCAGGCCGACGAGCTCGCCCTCCTCGACCTGGAGGTCGACGCCGCCGAGCGCCTCGACCGAGCCGTAGCGCTTCGCGAGACCGCTGACGGCGAGGGCGAGCGCCACCCGCGCCAGTGTAGGGAGTCTCTATCCGAGCGCGTTCAAGAAGTCGTCGATCTCGAGCGCGGCCATCGTCTGCAGCTTCGCGCTCCCGCGCGCGCCGAGCGCGACCGAGACGCGAGCGATCGTCGCGTCGTCCGGAGCCTCCACGACGTTGACGAAGTCGTACGGGCCGAGGGTCGCCCACTGGTTGACCACCTTCGCCCCGAGCTCCTCGACGTCGCGGTTCACCTCGCGCAGCCGGTCGGGGTTCGAGCGCAGCGTCTGGACGCCCTGGGCGGTGAGGGTC
>DASQWB010000099.1:0-3816 GCA_035640455.1 Gaiellaceae bacterium
CAGTTAGGTGACGACGTCGCTCCGAGCTCGGCCCGTGGCTCGGGTAGCGGCGCCAACGAACGGGCTCGGCACCGAAGGAGAGCCAATCGCCGGAGGTGCGACACCGAAGGATGGCTAGCCCGGCGGTAGGTCGGCTGTCCACCGGCCGGCGGGCGAAGTCCAAGGGCAGCCTAAGCTTGTAGACGCTCTAGCCGGTGCGTCCGCGGACGCGGGTTCGATTCCCGCCGCCTCCATCGCCGACCGAAGTCCGGCTTCGGCTTCGCCGAAGCCATGACGACTTCGGTCGGATCGTCTTCTACCGTCGAGCGTCAGTGAGCCGCGCCCGCCATGTCGGTCGCGGCGGCGGCGGAACGGCATGAGTGCTCGTCGCGTAGGCTCGATCGGTGCTCTACGAACCAGCGCAGTTCGAGCCGCTGACCGACGAGCCGTGGGATCCGGCGCGTGTCGAGGATGCGATCGCCACGATCGTCGCCGATGCCGACGCGGCGTTCGATCCCGAGGCGCTCTGGCCCGCGCACGAGTGGGATGGGTGGGGGGCGCCGCTGCCGATGAAGAACCTCTATGTCGGTGCGGCCGGCGTGATTTGGGCGCTCGACGCGCTGCGGCGGCGCGGGCACGCCGAGACCTCGCTCGACCTCGCCGGCGCCGCGTTGCGCACGCTCGAGCTCGAGCGTGCCGACCCGGACTTCATGGCGGGTGAGACGCACTCGCACCCGGCGGCCCTGCTTCGCGGCGAGACGGGGCCGCTGCTCGTCGCCTTCCGGCTCGCCCCCGACCCCGCGCTCGCGGACGACCTTCACGCGCTCGTCCATGCCAACGTCGTGAACCCGACCGACGACGTGATGTGGGGCGCACCCGGAACGCTGCTCGCCGCCCTGGCGATGGGCGAATGGACGGGTGAGCCGCGTTGGGAGGAGGCGGCGCGCGAGTCGGCCGCGGCGCTTCGCGCACGCCGCGGCGACGACGGGCTCTGGCGGCAGGACGACGACTACCGCGGCCTCGGCACCGTCCACGGCGCCGCAGGCAACACGCTCGTCCTGCTCCGGCTCGAGCCGGACGATGCGCTCGCGACCGAGACCGCGGCCGTGCTCACCCGCACCGCGTTCCGCGAGGACGGTCTCGCCAACTGGCCCGGCTCTCCGCGTCCGCAGCTCGCCGCCTCCGACGGCCGCATCTACCTGCAATGGTGCACCGGCGCGCCGGGAATCGTCGCCGGCGCCTGGGAGTATCTCGACGAGGAGCTGCTGCTCGCCGGCGCCGAGTTGATCTGGCGAGCCGGCGCGCACGGCGACGAGAAGGGCCACGGAATCTGCCACGGCACCTCGGGCAATGGATTCGCGCTCCTCAAGGCGTTCGCGCGCACCGACGACGAGCGCTGGCTCGACCGCGCGCGCCGCTTCGCCGTCCACGCGCTCGCTCAGGCCGAGCGGATCGCTGCCGCGAACGGCCGTCGCCGCTACTCACTCTTCACCGGCGACATCGGCACCGCACTCTTTGCTGCCGCCTGCCTCGATCTCGACGCGCGCTACCCGATCCTCGACCTCGTCTAGCGATTTCCGTACCGCGTTGCCGGGAACTTTTGGCGCGATGGACGCGCCCGGGCCGGAGAACCTCGTCGCCGCGGCTCGCATGGCCGGCGTCCGCGACGAGCGGGTGCTCGCCGCGCTCCGCACCGTCCCGAGAGCCCTCTTCGTCCCGCCCTCGGAGATCGAGCGCGCCTACGCAGACGCGCCGCTGCCGATCCCCCATGAGCAGGTGACGACGCAGCCCTCGCTCGTGGCGAAGATGGTCGAGGCGCTGGCGCTCACGGGCTCCGAGCGGGTGCTCGAGATCGGCACCGGCTACGGCTGGCAGACGGCGCTCCTGGCCTCTCTGGCCGGCTTCGTCTGGAGCGTCGAGCGCTGGCCGGATCTCGCCGAGGACGCGCGCGCCAACCTCGAGCGGTACGGCGTCCGGAACGTGGAGGTCGCCGTCGGCGACGGCAGCGAAGGCCTGGCGGGACACGCGCCATACGAGGCCATCCTCGTCTCGGCCGCCTTCCCGCGTGT
Organism: Gaiellaceae bacterium; assembly: GCA_035640455.1. Lineage (GTDB taxonomy): Bacteria > Actinomycetota > Thermoleophilia > Gaiellales > Gaiellaceae > AC-50. The sequence goes on from DASQWB010000099.1 coordinate 2,049, forward strand.
GCCGGCGCCGCTCGCCGAGCAGCTCGCGCCGGGCGGCCGCCTCGTCCAGCCGGTCGGGCGGGGCGGCAACGAGGACGTCGTCCTGTTCGAGCGGCGCGGTGACCGGCTCGAGGCCTCGCGGAGCTTGACTCTAGCCCGCTTCGTCCCGCTCGTCGGCCGGCACGGCTTTCCGGCGAAAGGCGCGGACGCGGTGTAGAAATCGATGCATGGCGCTCCGGTTGCTCGCACTCGTCGCTGCAGTTGTTCTGTCCGTCGGGAGCGTCGGTATCGCGCGTGCTCGTGCGCAGCGCGGACGACATTCGCCCTCGGCCGCCACAGGACTTCAAGGGCGCTGCCGACTGTGTGTCCGGTCGGCCGACGCTGATCGTCTGGAGCATGTAGGCGCATAGGTTCGCGTTTTGGAAAAGCGGGCAGGGTGTTTCCTGCTGTTTCCGAGCCGGCCGCCGAGCTTCGGCCGGGGGCAGCAGCAGGCGAACCACCAGCAAGGGGGATTCATGCGCAAGCTGCTTACCGTCGCGGGTCTCTCCGCGGCGATGCTGCTCGTCGTCGGGCCGGGCGTGGCACGGGCCGACGACGCGAGGACGCTCGACCTGCCGCGGCCGACGTGGCTCACCGACGAGCTCCAGGCGAAGATCGTCGCCGCCGGGCCGCAAGGCGTCGAGATACCGCTTCCGGACGCGGGTCCCGATGCCACCGTCAACCCCGACTGCCTCGGCACGGCGCCGCCGTACGCGAGCCCGTCGGGTGTGTCCATCACCGCCGTCAGCGCCGGCACCTGCATGGTCTCGCCGGCCGGGTGCACGATGAACTTCGTCTTCACCGACGGGACGTCGTACTACATCGGCACCGCGGGCCACTGCGCCGGCAAGGGGAAGACGGTCATCGCCCAGATCGGGACGCGCGTCGACCCGACCGACACGGTCATGGTCACGCTCGCCGCGATCGGGAACACCGTGAAGAGCTGGAACCAGGGCATCGGGAAGGACTTCGCGCTCGTGAAGATCGACCCGGGCTTCAAGGTCGTGCCCGGCGTCGCCGGCGCCCTCGGCCCGACGGGCGTCTTCTGCGGCGACCCGGTCGGTCAGCCTGTCATGCACTACGGCCACGGCTACATCTTCTTCGTCGAGCAGGGCTACGCGAAGTTCGGCGAGGTCGTCCCCGACCTGACGGCGGTCTTCAAGTTCACGACGCCCAACGGCTTCAACTGGGTCGGCTACGGCCTCCCCGGCGACTCGGGGAGCGAGGTCATGAACGATGCCGGCCTCGCCGTGGGCGACCTGACGCACGGGATCGGCGTCGCCGGCGTGCCGGTGCCGGGACTGAACTTCGGCACCGACATGCAGGGCATCTTCAACCTGATCGGCTCCGGGTACAGCGTCGTCACCGTCGACGGCCGCTCGGCGAACTGCGCCAACCCGCTCGGGCTCTAATCGAGAAAGGGTTCGGGGCCCGGCCTCGGCCGGGGCCCGGCCTCGGCCGGGCCCCGGCCGCATGGCATCCTGAACGCGTGGGCGGGGAGCTCGCCATCCGGCTGCGCGGGGTCGTGAAGCGCTACGGGCCGATCACGGCCGTGAACGGTCTCGACCTCGACGTGCCCTACGGCACCTGCGTCGGCCTGCTCGGGCCGAACGGCGCCGGCAAGTCGACGACGATGCGGATGCTCACCGCGCAGGCGATCGCCGACGAGGGCGAGCTCGAGGTGCTCGGCTTCCGGCTGCCCGAGGAGTCGAAGCAGGCGCGCGCGCAGTGCGGCGTCTCGCCGCAGCTC
>DASQWB010000100.1:0-5899 GCA_035640455.1 Gaiellaceae bacterium
ACGATCCGCTCGAGGATCGGCGAGACGGCGTGGCACGGCCCGCACCACTCGGCCCAGAAGTCGACGAGAACCGGGGTCTCGCTCTCGAGCACTTCCTGGTCGAAGGTCGTTTCGGTGACGGCTGTGGCCATTGCTCTCGTCGGTCCTTTCGTCGTTTCGAATCCCCGTGTACCCGGGGGAGAACGCGCCGAACCTCGCCGTTCTTCCCCTCGCTAGGATCGGCCGCGTGCCGGACGACGTCTTCACGCCGCTCCCGCGCGTGCCCGATCACGTCGGCCTCGAGGCCGAGGTGCTGGCCTGGTGGGACGCCGAGCGGATCTTCGAGCGGCTGCGCGAGCAGAACCGCGGCCGCCCTGGCTGGAGCTTCGTCGACGGGCCGATGACGGCCAACAACGCGATGGGCGTCCACCACGCGTGGGGGCGGACGCTCAAGGACGTCTTCCAGCGCTACAAGGCGCTCCGCGGGTTCGACCAGCGCTACCAGAACGGCTTCGACTGCCAGGGGCTCTGGGTCGAGGTCGAGGTCGAGAAGGCGCTCGGGCTGAACTCGAAGCGCGACATCGAGGCGTACGGCCTCGCCGAGTTCGCCGACCGCTGCATCGAGCGCGTGGCCGAGTACTCCGAGCTGATCACCGACCAGTCTCGCCGGCTCGGCATGTGGATGGACTGGGACAACGACTACTACACCTTCTCGGACACGAACAACGAGTACATCTGGCGGTTCCTCAAGGAGGTGCATCGCCGCGGCTGGCTCTACCGCGGCCACCGCTCGACGCAGTGGTGCCCCCGCTGCGGCACCTCGCTCTCGCAACACGAGCAGGCGGGCGACGACAAGTACCAGGAGCTGGAGCATCCGTCGCTCTTCGTTCGCTTCCCGCTCGTCGACCGCGAGGGCGAGGCGCTCGTCGTCTGGACGACGACGCCGTGGACGCTGCCGGCGAACGTGGCCGCGGCGGTGAAGCCGGACGCCGAGTACGTCCTGACGGAGGACGGCGAGTGGTGGGTGCGGGAGTTGGCCGGCGAGCGCGCGGCGCGGGAGACGAGGCGCGGCGAGGAGCTCGTCGGCTGGCGCTACACCGGCCCGTTCGACGAACTCGCGCCGCAGCAGGGGATCGAGCACCGCGTGATCCCGTGGGACGACGTCTCGCTCCAGGAGGGCACGGGGATCGTCCACATCGCGCCGGGCGCTGGCACCGAGGACTTCGAGCTCTCGCGCATCCACGACCTGCCGGTGCTCGTCCCGGTCGACGAGGGTGGCGTCTTCTACCTCGACTACGGGTCGCTGGCCGGGCTCTCGACCGAGGAGGCGCGCAACCGGATCGTCGAGTTGCTGCGCGACCGCGGCCTGTTGGTGGCTGCGGGCAGGATCACGCACCGCTACCCCGTCTGCTGGCGCTGCGGGACGCCGCTCATCTTCCGCGTCGTCGACGACTGGTTCATCGCCTGCGAGGAGATCCGGCAGCCGCTCCTCGACGCCAACCAGCGGGTCGAGTGGACGCCGGACTTCTACAAGAAGCGGATGGACGACTGGCTCCGCAACATGGGCGACTGGAACATCTCCCGCCGCCGCTACTTCGGGCTGCCGCTGCCCTTCTACCCGTGCGACTGCGGGCACCTGAACGTCGTCGGCTCGCTGGCCGAGCTGCGGGAGCGCGCCACCGCCGGGCTCGAGCAGCTGCGCGAGCTGCACCGGCCGTGGATCGACGAGGTGACGATCGGCTGCGAGGCCTGTGACCGAGAGGTCCGCCGCATCCCGGAGGTCGGCGACGCCTGGCTCGACGCCGGCATCGTCCCCTTCTCGACCCTCGGCTGGCAGAACCCCGGGTGGATCCCGCACGGCTACGCGACCGGCGCGGCCGCGGGCCTGACCGGCGCCGACCTGCCCGACCACGCGTACTGGGAGCAGTGGTTCCCGGCCGACTGGATCTCCGAGATGCGGGAGCAGATCCGGCTCTGGTTCTACTCGATCTCGTTCATGTCGATGACGCTCGAGGGCGGGCTGCCGTACGAGCGCGTGCTGACGTACGAGAAGGTGCGGGACGAGACCGGCCGCGAGATGCACAAGTCGTGGGGGAACGCGATCGACGCGGCCGAGGCGCTCGAGCGGATGGGAGCCGACCCGATGCGCTGGCTCTTCTGCCGCCACGTCCCGAGCCAGGACCTCAACTTCGGCTACGGGCCCGCGAACGAGGTCAAGCGCCGGCTGCTCACGCTCTGGAACTCCGCCCGGTTCTTCGTCGACTACGCCAACATCGCGGGCTTCCGGCCGGTCGCGGCCGCGGAGCCGTCCGGCCAGCCGCTCGACCGCTGGCTCCTCGCGCGGACGCGGCGGCTGGTGGCCGAGACCACCGACGCGTACGAGCGCTTCTGGACGCCGGCGGTCGTCGACGCGTTCGAGCGCTTCGTCTGGGATCTCTCGAACTGGTACATCCGCCGCTCACGGCGGCGGTTCTGGGACGGCGAGGTGGCGGCGCTGCAGACGCTCTGGCATGCGCTCGTCACGGCCCTGCGCGTGATCGGGCCGGTCATGCCGTTCCTCGCCGACCACCTGTGGCGTGTGCTGCGCGCTGACGACGCCCCGGCCTCCGTGTTCCTCGCGGGTTGGCCCGAAGTGGGTACCGAGCCCGGCGACGAGGAGCTGCTCGCCGAGGTGGCGGAGGTGCGGCGCGTCGTCGAGCTCGGCCGCCAGGCCCGCGGCGACGCTGGGATCAAGCTGCGGCAGCCGCTTGCCCGGATGGTCGTCGCCGGAGCCTCACGGGCGACGGAGCACCGCGACGAGATCGCCGAGGAGCTGCGCGTGAAGGACGTGCGGTTCGAGGCCGGCGGCGACGCGCGCGTACGGCTGAAGCCGAACCTCCGCGTGCTCGGGCCGCGGCTCGGCAAGCGCCTGCCGGAGGTCCGGCGCGCCCTCGAGGAGGACCGGTACGAGCGGGACGGCGACCGGATCGTCGTCGACGGCGAGGTGCTCGGGCGGGAGGACGTGCTCGAGGAGCGGCTCCCCGTTCGCGAGGGCTGGGTCGTCGCTGCCGACGGCGACCTGAGCGTCGAGCTCGACCCGAGCCTCGACCCGGAGCTCGAGCTCGAGGGCCGCGTGCTCGACCTCATCCACGCGCTGAACGGGATGCGCAGGGACGCCGGCCTCGAGCTGACCGACCGCATCCGGGTCAAGCTGCCAGAGTCGTACGCGGAGGTCCTCCGCCACGCCGATTGGATCAAGGACGAGGTGCTCGCGGTCGAGCTCGAGACCGACGGCGTTGCCGAGCCGCGGATCGAGAAGGTCTGAGCCGCACCGCCAGAACGGCGAAGACGACAGAGAGCGCGATCCAGAAGCCGCCGATGACGACGTAGATCCACGTGGGGCTGTCGCGGTAGCCCCGGAGGTTCCAGAGCGTGCCGACCGCGAAGACCGCGGAGACGAGGGCCACCACCGCCGCGAGGAAGGCCTTCACAGGGCCGCGCGGAGACGCTCGAGGCCGGCGTCGAGTACCTCGTCCGTCACCGCGAGCGACAGGCGCGCGTGCCCCGCGCCTCGCGAACCGAAGCCTTCGCCGGGCGCGACCGCGACCCTCGTCTCGGCGAGGAGCCGCTCGGCGGTCACGCCCTCCGGGAGCCGGAACCAGACGAAGAACGTGCCCTCGCCCCGCGGCTCGAGGCCGGCCAGCGCGGCCACGGCGCGGTCGCGGCGCCGCTCGTACGCGAGGCGCTGCTCCTCGACCGAGTCCTGCGGCCCGGTCAACGCCGCGATCGCCGCGTGCTGGAGGGGCATGAAGATCCCGGCGCGCACGTGATCCTGGAGCAGGTCGATGCGCCGCACGAGCTCCGCGTTCCCGAGCACGAACCCGAGCCGCCAGCCGGCCATGCCGTAGCTCTTGGACATGCTGAAGAGCTCGACGCCGACCTCGCGCGCCCCCTCCTGCGCCAGGAAGCTCACCGGCCGCCGGCCGTCGAAGACGAGGTCGCCGTAGGCGAAGTCGTGGAGGATCGCGGCGCCACTCCGGCGCGCGTATCCGACCGCGTCGGCGAAGACGCCGTCCGGCGCAGCGGCCGCGGTGGGGTTCGAGGGGTAGTTGAGGTAGAGGAGGGAGACGTCGCTTGCCGGAACCGCGTCCCAGTCCGGCTCGGGCTCGACCGGGAGCGAGCCTCGCTCCGCGGCGGCGAGGGCGACGGCGGAGGGGTAGTCGGCGTAGCCGGGATCAGGGAGGACGATCGTCGAGCCGCGCTCGGCGACGGCGAGCGCGACCTCGACGAGCGCCGTCTTCGTCCCCGGCACGATCGCCACCTCGCGGCGCGGGTCGAGCTCGACGCCGTAGACGTCCGCGTAGCGGGCGGCGATCGCCTCCTTCAGCTTCGGGAGACCGGCGAACGGTGCGTAGCCGTGCACGTCCGGCCGCGCAGCCGACTTCGCCAAGGCCTCGACGACGTGCGCCGGCGGCCCGACCTCCGGATTCCCGCGGCCGAGGTCGAGGAGCGGCTCGCCCTCCTCCGCCGCCGCGGCGGCGACGCGGCCGAGGAGCCGCGTGAAGTACTGCTCCGGGAGCCGCTCGAGTCGGCGGGGCGGCGTTCGCACCGCACGATGCTATGCGCCACAATACGGGGACACGGAGAGGAGGCGCCCATGGCCGAGTGCGTGGGCTGCGGCGGGAGGGTCGAAGAGTCGTTTCGCTTCTGCCCGTGGTGCGCTACGCCCCAGCGCGTGAAGCTCGTCGAGTTCTTCCGCGGCCATGCCCTGAGCGAGCACGAGCGCGGGAAGGCGCTTCGCGTCTCCCGCTACCTCGGCCCGAAGCGCCACGTCCGCTTCAGCGTGTGGAGCGAGGCCGGCGTCGCCGAGGCGGCCGTATCGCTCGACGAGCGCGAGGTGACGCGACTGCGCGGCTTCCTCGGCTGGGCGGCGCCTGCTAGCCGGCGGGGGTCTCGGCGCGCCGCAGCTCGACGGGGAGCTTGAAGACGACGTCCTCGTAGGCCGAGGCGAACGGCCGGATGTCGTCGATGCCGCGGCGCCGGAACCAGTCGCAGACGCGCGTGACGAGGCTCTCCGGCGCGGAGGCGCCCGACGTCACGCCGACCGTCTCGGGCTCGTCGAGCCAGGCCTCGTCGATCACCGTCTCGTCCTCGATGAGGTGCGACTCGACGCCGCCGGCGCGGGCGACCTCGACGAGGCGGTTCGAGTTCGAGCTGTTGGCCGAGCCGATGACGAGCAGCAGGTCGACCTCGGGGAGCATCTGCTTCACCGCCCACTGCCGGTTCGAGGTCGCGTAGCAGATGTCGTCCCGCTGGGGTGCGCGCACCCGCGGGAACCGCCGGCGCAGCGTCGAGACGATCTCGGCCGTCTCGTCGACCGAGAGCGTCGTCTGCGTGACGTACGCCACCTCCTTGCCTTCCGGGAGCTCGAGCGCCTCGGCCTCCTCGACCGACTGCACGAGCGAGACCGCCTCCGGGGCCTCGCCCATCGTGCCGACGACCTCCTCGTGGCCGGCATGGCCGATGAGGACGATCGCGTAGCCGTCCGCCGCGTAGCGCCGCGTCTGGGCGTGCACCTTCGTGACGAGCGGGCAGGTGGCGTCGATCGTGTTCAGCCGCCGCGCCGCCGCCCGCTCGTGGACGGACGGCGCGACGCCGTGCGCCGAGAGCACGAGCGTCGCGCCCTCCGGCACGTCCGTCTCGTCGGCGACGAAGACGGCGCCGCGCGCCTCGAGCTCGCGGACGACGTGGGCGTTGTGGACGATCTGCCGCCGCACGTAGACCGGCGGCCCGTAGAGGAGAAGCGCCCGCTCGACCGTCTCGACGGCCCGCTCGACCCCGGCGCAGTACCCCCGAGGCGAGGCGAGGAGGACGCGCTTCACCACACCGGCGGCCATGGTAGCCATGGCCGCCGCGACGGAACTTAGGGAACCGTTAGCGC
>DASQWB010000101.1:0-5076 GCA_035640455.1 Gaiellaceae bacterium
CAGGACGGCTCGCGCCGGAGTGCCGCGTGACTCGCCCGAAGTTCAGTCGCGCCTACTCGATTTGCAGTTCCAGCCGGTTTTCGAGCGCGGTATGGCTCGGAGAGATCCACTCGAGGGGGAGGTGAGTCCGGGGAGAGCGACATCCAATCCTGGCTGGGCGCGACAGAGGGAGTGGAGGTTCTGCGCGGGCGCCCAGGCGCAGAACAGGGCCCCAGTTGCAGCAACGCAGCGCGGGGCCGGAAACCCGAAAGGGAGGTAGGTAGCACATGGTCGCGATGAAGAGCTTCTTCATCAGCTTGCGCGCCCGCCTCGAGCGGGAAGAGGGCCAGGCGCTCGTGGAGTACGCGCTGATCCTGGGCCTGATCTCGGTCGTCGCGATCGCGCTTCTGACTGCGATCGGTACCGACATCACCAACATCCTCTCGAAGGTCTCGACCGCGCTTCAGTCGGCGGTCTAGGGGAGAGGACGGAGCGATGGTTGCACGAGTGATGGCTTTCGCCGCACCGGCGGGCCGGCAAGAGGGGCAGGCTCTGGTCGAGTACGTACTCGTCCTGGGCCTCATCTCGATCGTGGCCGTCGCGCTGTTGGCTGCTGTCGGAACCAGCGTCACGGATCTCCTCTCGCGGGTGTCGGATCGACTCGCGTCCGCGGTGTAGGTGGTTCCGGTGACGGAGCAGAGGATGATCCCCGGCGGCCCTCACGGCCGCCGGGGCCCCTCGCTTCGGGGGGGCCTGTCGCGCTGCCGCGACGACCGCGGGGTCGCGCTCACCGAGATGGCGCTCGTCCTGCCGCTCCTCCTCCTGCTCATCCTCGGGATGATCGACTTCGGAAAGGCGATCAACTACTGGATCGACAACACCCATCTTGCGAACGAGGGCGCGCGTCTTGCGGTCGTGAACAAGAACCCCGGCGGGAGCGGAACGACTCTTCAGGACTACCTCAGGGGTCAAACGTCGTCCGCGGAAGAGAAGTATCCGAACCCGGCCCAAGGGACGCAGCGCTCGGCGCACAGCATGACGGTGAACATCTGTTACTACACCGGCTCGAGCGGCGCGCTGATCAACAGCGGCACCCCGGCGGTCGGCGACACCGTCGAGGTGATCGTCAAGTACGACTACGACTGGCTTCGCGGCTTCCCTTTCCCGGGCGACCCGACGACCACGATCGGCGGCAAGGCTGCCATGCGGCTCGAAGCCGTTCCGACCTTCAACGGCTGGAACACGGACATGGGCACGGGCTCCTGCCCAGCGAGCGCATGATCGGCGTGACTCGAAGACTCTCGAACGACCGCGGCGCGGTGATCGTGATCGTTGCCGCCTGGATGACCTCGGCGATCGCCCTCGTCACGTTCGTCATCGACGTCGGCCACTGGTACGAGCACAAGCGGCACCTGCAGGTCCAGGTCGACGCGGCCGCGTTCGGTGGCGGCGGGATGTTCGCGGCGTGCTTCAACGGCGGCGGCGGCAGCGACGCGATCTTCCGAGAGGCGACGAAGTACGCCGGCGCCGTCGGAAGCTGGAACGGGACGTCATACGGGACCGCGCGGTACAACACCCAGATCGGCGCGTCCCACACGGGCACGGTCTCCATGCTCTACCAGAGCCGGACGTACGCGGATGGCACTAATCCGAACGACGGCACCGAGACGCAGGCGCCGTGTGCGACGCCGGACTATCAGTTCGACGTCAAGGGGACCGAGGCAAACGTGCCGTTGTTCCTCACGGGCGGCGCGTTCGTTCCGGCGATCAACGCGCACGCTCGCGTGAAGCTGCAGCCGCTCGGCGCCACAAATCCTTCGCTCCCGCTTGCCGCCCCGGACGTCAATCCGCGGCAGGTCGGCGTCACGTTCGTGGACGAGGCCACCGGAAACGAGCTCACCGGCTGCTCCGGCACGAACCTGGTCACAGGAACCGGTTGCACGTTCGCGATGGCGAAGGGGACTCCGGTCGGCGGGCTCAACATCTGGAGCGGCCCCGCCACTGTCCCGCTCCCGACCGCCCCGGCGAACGTCGGCGTCCGCGTCGGCATGGGCGGCCGGATCGCCAGCTGTGCGAACACCGCCGGCACGAGGTCCTATGCCTGCTTCGACGGTACGACGAACTCGCAGGGGCTCTACCTGATCCGCGACTTCGCGTCGGGCGCGATCGTCACGACGGCGCCGAAGTTCAACGGCGTCTGGCCCACCACGAACTCGACTTCCTGCTCGGGCTCGCCGTTCTTCTCCGACGTCCAGACCGGCGGCGCGACGTGCCCGGCCGGCGTCCAGGCGCAGGTGGACTTCGGGACCGGAGCGACCATCCCCGACACGACCAAGTACTCGCTGACGGTGAACGTGGCGAACGGCAGCGGCGGCCGGACCGCGAGCGCCTCGATGTCGCCCGTCGCGGGCTCCTACGACGCGACGCGCCACACGTGGTTGTGGCGAGCCGCCAACGGGTCGCTCACCCTCGACGTGGGCAAGGGAGTCCAGGCCATCAGCTTCGATTGGTCGGTCGATAAGGGGACATCCCCCATTTGTCCGGGGACCAAGAAGTGCACCGGAAGCACGGGGACCCTCCACCGCTTCTTCAGCGCTCCGACCGACGATCCCTCGGGGCCGATCCAGCAGCTGTCGGTGACGGAAAGCGGCGCGGATGCCTCCTCGCTCGAGGGCGGCACCCGCGCGCTGAACGTCACGATCGGAATCAGCGGGAACTTCAAAGTGAACAAGCCCTGCCCGGCTCCCCCGTCGGGTAAGGACTACACCTGCTTCACCTACGACCCGGTGGCAAATGCCGGTCCTGATCGGGCCGTTCTGCTGCGCCTCAAGCAAACCCGCGGGCCCAACACGTACACGATCGACTGCGGGGGCGGGACCCCGCCCAACAACCTCCGCGACCAGATCGTCAACGGCTGCCAGAACGCCTACTCCATCAACACCGCCGACATCTGCCCCGACGCCGGGACGCCGCCGACTCCGCCGGATTGCGTCCCGACGCAGACCGGCCAGGCGACGGGACAGATCCGCCAGGGCATGAACGACCGTTTCGCTCCCGGCAACCCGGCGGTCTGTCTCCCGAACAGCTATCCGAATATCGCTCCGGGCGACAAACGCGTGGTCATCGTGATGATCACCGACTTCTCGGCCTTCAACGGCGGCGGAAACATCACCGTGCCCGTCGTCACCTACGGCGCGTTCTACCTCGTCGGGTGGGACGGCGCGCCGGCGGACTGCGACACCAAGAACGAGCCGTTCAGCCATACCGGGCACGCAGGCAGCTCGGACACCGGCGATATCTGGGGCCACTTCATTACGTACGTCGACGGGAGTGGCAGCGGCACGCCCGGCGTCTGCAATCCCAGCGCACTACTTCCCTGTGTACCCGTGCTCACCGAATAAGGAGGACTGATCGTGGATTTCGCTGAAAATCTTCTTTCCAGCCGGCGGGGGACGCTGCTGATCGGAGCCGCAGCGGCGGTGCTAGCAGCGATCCTCCTGATCGTCTACCTGAATCGCTACCGATCGAGCCTGAACAGCTCGAACGCCACGGTCGCGGTGCTGGTCGCGAAGAACGCGATCCAGAAGGGCGCGCCGGGAAGCGTCATCGCGACGAACCGCCAGTTCCAAGTCCGGGACATCCAGAAGAAGGATGTCGAGAGCGGCGCGATCACGGATCCGGGGACCCTGCGGGGCCTGGTCGCCGTGCACGACATCTACCCGTCGCAGCAATTCACGATCGCCGACTTTCGGGCAGCCGCTCCGGGTGCGCTCCAGACGCAGCTGACCGGCAACCAGCGCGCCATCGCGATTCCGTTCGACCCGGCGCATGGGCTCAACGGCGGCATCGAGGCCGGCGATCACGTCGACGTCTACGTCGCCGTGAACATCGTCGGGGTCGCCGGAAACCAGCCGGCGCTCAAGCTCCTCTCGCAGAACACGCTCGTTCTCCGGACCGCGGCGACCGGTGCGCCGGCCGGAACGGTCGTCCTGCGCGCCAAGGGAGCTCAGACGGCCGCGATGGCCTTTGCCGCCGATAACGGCAAGCTCTGGCTCGTCCTTCGCCCGGCAACAGGCGCGAAGCCCTCGCGGCCGGGCCTCATGACGGCCGACCGACTGATCGCCGGCATCAAGGTCAGGTAGCGATGCCCGCCGCGATCAGGACACTCGTCGCCGTCGACGTCACCGCCGATCGGCAGGTCGTCCAGGCGGCGCTGCCCGCGTCGGACGGGATCGAGATCGTCGGCGTCATCTACGGCCTCGAAGAGAGCTGGAACGCGCTCCAGGAGGCCCCTGTCGACCTCGTCGCCGTCGCGTGCGGCGAGTACTCCGACCGGGCGCTCTTCTTCGTCGAGGGCGCGCTCAAGCAGCGTGCCGAGCGACCGATCGTCGTGCTCGTGCACGACGGGCGCGACGGCTTCGTCCGCCGCGTCTTCGAGGCGGGGGCCGACGACGTGGTCGTGCTGCCGGAGTCGCCGGAGCGCGTCGCGTTCACGTTCGAGAAGGCGATCGCGCGCCGCGAGGGCGCCGCGGTCGCCAGCGGCGTCGCGCTCTCGCCGATGGTGTGCGTGCTCGGGCCGAAGGGCGGGACCGGGAAGACCCTGACGTCCTGCAACCTCGCCGTCGCGCTCGCGCGGAAGGGGAAGAAGGTCTCGCTCGTCGACCTGGACCTCCAGTTCGGCGACGTGGCCCTCTCGCTCGGACTGTCGCCCGAGAAGACGATCTACGACCTCGCGAAGTCGGGCGGCTCCCTCGACATCGACAAGCTCGAGTCGTACCTGATCAGCCATCCGTCGGGGGTGCGCGTCCTCCTCGCACCGACCCGGCCCGATCAGGCGAGCTTCGTGACGGTCGACCTCCTCCGCGACGTATACACGCTGCTCCGCTCGAACTACGACTTCGTGATCGTCGACACGCCGCCGGGCTTCACGCCCGAGGTGATCGCCTCGATCGACAACTCCTCGCACGTCTGCATGGTCGGGATGCTCGACTCGCTCTCGCTGAAGAACACGAAGCTCGGCCTCGAGACGCTCGAGCTGATGGGCTACGACAGCGGGCGCGTCTCCGTCGTCCTGAACCGCGCCGACACGCGGATCGG
>DASQWB010000102.1:0-18238 GCA_035640455.1 Gaiellaceae bacterium
CACCGTCACGTACTTCAAGGGCGGCCCGAACGGCGCGATCTCCGCTGGCGTCTGCTAGCGCCCGTAGCTCGACACCCCGGTCCAGGAGGGCGCGGGCAACCGCGCCCTCTCTCTTCAAGCGGCGCCGTTCGGGTGCCGATAGCGAACCCGTGACCCTTGGCGTCAGCCCGCAGATCCGGCTCGTCGCGCTCCTCGGCGGGCTCGCCGCCCTCGGGCTCGCGGCCTTCATGCTGACCCTCGGGCGCTCGTCGCCGGGCGGCGCCACAGCCGCGAGCGTCGGCACGATCAAGCCGCTCCACCCCGTGCGCAAGCTCGGCACCCACGGCACCGTGCAACGAGCTGCGGGGAAGGCCGCGCCGAAGTCGAAGCCGAAGCCGGCGGTCCGTCGGGTCACGCTCCTCCCCGGTCTCCCCTCGAACCTCGCGCAGTCGCTGCGGAAGCACGACCTCGTCGTCGTCGGGCTCTTCGACCCGCAGGCGCGCGTCGACCGGATCACGCTCGCCGAGGCCTCCGCGGCGGCCGAGGTGACGCGAGCGGGCTTCGTGCCGCTGAACGTGCTCGACCAGCGCCAGGCCGGGCCGCTCGTCCGTGAGCTCGGCGTCCTCCCGGACCCGGCCGTGCTCGTCTACCGGCGGCCCGGGAAGCTCGTCGCCCGCTTCGACGGCTTCGCCGACCGCGACACGGTCGCGCAGGCCGTGACGAACGCGGCGCCGGCGGAGCTGGCCCGGCAAGCCGCTGAGCAGAAGGCGCCTCTTCCTGCGCCCGTCACCCTCGGCACGTGGGCGGGCCGGGCGAGCGCGATCTGCAGACGGGCGAAAGCGCAGGCCCCGAAGATCCACGCCGGCGCGTCGAAGGGGGAGTTCCTCGCCTGGGCCCCGTCGATGCTGGCGACGCAGGAGCAGCTACTGACCAAGCTCGCGGCGCTGCCGCTTCCGACCGCGCCCCGGGGCCGCGTGCTCGCGAAGCGGTTCCTCGACGCCGCGAAGCGGGAGCATGTCTTCGAGAAGCGCATTTACCTGACCGTGAAGCGAGACGGCCAGTCGGCAGCGCTCAGGCTCATGCCGGCCAGCGAGCGGATCACGGCGCAGGTGAACGAAGCGGCGATCGCGGCCGGGGCGACCGGCTGCGCGATCTACGGCCAATGAGCGCGACGCCGGCGACACCGCGCGAGCTCTTCCTGCGTCATGCGCGGAAGGACGGCCGCTCGGTCGCCGTCATGCGCGCGGTCGACTACGGCGACTCCTGCGTCGTCGAGGCGGAGGTCTACCCGCAGGGCGTGCCGACGACGGCGCCGCAGCGTCCCGGCCCGTACACCTTCGCTGACGCGCAGCAGGCGACGGCTTTCGTGACCGAGGCGGTCGAGGCTCTGATGTACCTCGGCTGCGACGTCCAGGCCGAATAGCTCAAACAGACACCCGCGCCAGCTCTTCGACCGAGGTCAGGCCGGCGGCGACCTTTGCGATCCCGTCGTCCCAGAGCGTGCGCATGCCCTCGGAGATGGCGGCCCGCTCGATGTCCTCGCGGCTCGCCTTCCGCACCGCGAGCGACTCGAGCGTCTCCGACATCGCGAGCAGCTGGTAGATGCCGATCCGGCCGCGGTAGCCGGTCTGGTTACAGCGCGGGCAGCCGCGCTTGCGGTAGAAGGCCATGCCGTCGGAGGCGGCGGCGACGTCGGGCGCGACGCGGGCCTTCAGGAGCTCCTCGACCGAGGGGCTGTACATCTCGCAGCAGTGCGTGCACAGGCGCCGCGCGAGCCGCTGGGCGAGGACGCCGGTGACCGCAGCGCCGGTCAGGAACGGCTCGACGCCCATTTCGTTCAGACGCGTGATCGCCGACGGCGCGTCGTTCGTGTGCAGCGTCGAGAGCACGAGGTGGCCCGTGAGCGCGGCCTCGACCGAGATCTTCGCCGTCTCTGAGTCGCGGATCTCGCCGACCATCACGACATCGGGGTCGGAGCGGAGGATCGAGCGCAGCGCGGCCGCGAACGTCAGGCCCGCCCGCGGGTTGATCTGCACCTGGTTGACGCCGTTCAGCCGAAACTCGACGGGATCCTCGACGGTGATGATGTTGATCTCGGGGCGATTGATCTGCTCGAGCGCGGCGTAGAGCGTCGTCGACTTCCCCGAGCCGGTCGGCCCGGTGACGAGCAGTGCTCCCGTCGGTCGCTCGATGAGCTTCGTCAGCTGCGCCCGCATCTCGTCGGAGAGGCCGAGCTCCTCGAGGGTCGGGGCCTTCTTCGACTTGTCCAGGAGGCGCATGACGACGGTCTCGCCCTCGACCGTCGGGAGCGTCGCGACACGGACGTCGAGCATCCGGCCGGCCGCCGCGGCGTTCAGCGAGATGCGGCCGTCCTGCGGCTTGCGCCGCTCGGCGATGTCGAGCTTGGCGAGCACCTTCAGGCGCGTCGTGACCCCCGGCGTCATGCGCTTCGGGATCCGCTGCACCTCCTGGAGCACGCCGTCGATCCGGAAGCGGACGACGAGCGCGTCCTCCTGGGGCTCGAAGTGGATGTCGGAGGCGCCGTCCTCGGCGGCCTGGAAGATGACCGAGTTGACGAGCCGGACGAGCGGCGCGTCCGAGATCCCGTCCTCGGCCTCGAGGTCGTCCACCTCCTCGGGCTCCTCCTCGACCGCGGCGGCCTCGTCCGCGAGCACCGCGCGAGCGCCGAAGGCCTCGGACGCGCGGACGAGGCGGCGGATCTCGGCGAGGACGTCGTCCCGGGGAGCGACGGCGAGCTCGAGCGGGTAACGCGTCGCGAGCCGCAGCTCGTCGATTCCGTGGAGGTTGGCCGGGTCGGCGACGGCGACGCGGAGGTAGCCGTTCTCGATCGCGTACGGGATGGCGACGATGCGCTCGAGGACGTGCAGCGGAACGGCCTGCGCGGCCTCGGCCTCGACGCCGGCGAGCGGCAGGTCGACGAGGGGCAGCTGGTGGCGCGCGGCGAGCATCCGCGCGATCCCCTCGCCCGAGGCGATGCCTTCGTCGACGAGCGCCTGCGCGATCGAGCCGCTCTGGCCGGCGCGGCCGCGGACGAGCGCGAGTTTGTCGGCGGGGACGAGGCCGGTAGCGGCGAGCAGGTCGGCGACGAGCTCTGCGAGGGCGTTCACGCCGAAGCCGCCCGCGGGCGGCGGTGCGGCAGGTGCGCCTTCCGCGCCCTCGGCCGGGCCGGTACGCAGGGTGGGGGGCCGCTCGAACTCCATCCCTCGAACGAGCTATCGGCAGATGCGGTCGAGGTCTTGACGGGTCATGTCAGATGTCCGTCACGTGACAGGCACCACGTGCCGTAAGCCGGCATAGGGAAGCGGGCAATGAGCTCAAGCGGCCCTGCCTCGACCAGCCGTTACGGTGACTGTCACGTGACAGTCACCACTGGCCCCGCCGGCCCCGTCGCTAGTGGAGCTTCAGGTATGCGTCGAGGAGCGCGTGGCCCGCGAAGAGGCCGACGACCGTCCCGACGGCGAGGAACGGCGCCAGCGGGATGCCCATCTTCCGCGCCCGGGCGCCGTGGCGCGTGAAGAGAACCAAGCTCGGGAAGAGAGCGGCCACCATCCCGACGAGCAGCGCGACCGGGACGACGCGGCCGAGAGCGGCGCCCATGAGCAGCGCGAGCTTGACGTCGCCCATGCCCATCCCGGCCGGGTGGACGAGCGCCGCGAGGAGGAGGAAGCCGGAGGCGCCGAGCGCTCCGAGCGCCCACTCCGGGCTCGGGTGGAGCGCCGTCTGCGCGACGAGCACGACGGCAGCCGCCGGGACGACGATCCGGTTGGGCACGATCCGATGCTCGAGGTCGGTCGCCGAGATCGCGACGAGCGCGGCACAGACGAAGGCCGCGACAAGCGCATCCAACGAGAGTCCGAACTTGACGACGCAGCCCACGACGAGCAGCGCGGTCGCGAGTTCGACCGCCGGATACCGGATCGGGATCCGGACACCGCAGGCGCGGCAGCGTCCGCGCAAGCGCAGGTACGAGTAGAGCGGGATGTTGTCGCGTCGCGCGATCGGCGTCCCGCACGCCATGCACGCAGAGGCCGGCCGCACGACGGAGCGCCGCAGCGGCACCCGCGCGGCGACGACGTTCAGGAAGCTGCCGAGGGCGAGACCGGGGAAGAAGGCGGCGAGGGCGGCGGCCACGGCTTACCCGGAGAACTGCTGGGGCGGATTCGGCTGCGCGTACACCTCGGGGCTTCCGGGCATCCCGGCGGGTGCGACGACCGGCGCGAACGCCTGCGTGGTGACGTTGTTCGAGAGGATGATCTGACTGCCGATCATCGGCCCGTCCGAGTACGCGTTGTTGCCGCACTCGAGGTTGCCGGTGGCGTAGAAGGCGCCTTGGAAGGCGCCACTGTTCGCGACGTAGATCGAGTCACCGGACGGGACGCTGCTGTTGCCAGTCGGGCCGATGCCGTTCGCGATGATCCCGAGCAGCTTTGTGTTCGGATCCCAGGAGCTGAAGTCACATGTCGATCCGGAGACGCCGCCACAGAGCTTCCCGTTGAGGTAGAAGGTGCCGGAGAGATAGATCGTCGCCTGCCCGACATAACGGTTCAGGGTGTTGTTGTCGATCTTCGCGCTCCCGTCGATGTAGATCGTCCCGTGCACGGTGAGCGTCTTCGTCGAGTTGTCCCACGAAAGCTCGCCGTCCGGGGCGTTTGCGGGGCCGACGCGGCAGGTGTAGGAGTAGTTCGGCGTCAGGTTCTGGATCGGGTTGTTGTTGTCGCGGACGTACGCGCCGTTCGTCGGCGTGTCGAACTGCGGAGGCGTGTTCGGGGCAGCCGACTTCGTCGTGCAGTCCTGGGTCGGACCGGGTAGCGAGTTCGTGTACCAGCCCGCGAAGTCGGCAACGGGAGCGGCAATCACCGGAATCGACCCGGATACTCCGACGGCCCAGTTCGGGGGGTTCATCTTCGAGTAGATGTGGCGCGAGTCCTGGTTGCCGGTGCAGGGATTCGCCGTGGACGAGCTCCCGGAGCCGTACGTGCAGCTACCGGCGATGAACGTCTGCGTTCGCGTGTTCATGCTCGACGAGCTGCCGATGCTCGCTCCGTTGTTCAGGGTCACGTTGCCGCCGACGACGAGGCTCTCCCCGGTGACCGCGACGTTTTGCGAGAGGCAGAGGTTTCCCATCACGTAGAGGCGGCTCGCCCCGGACACGTTGTTGTTGAGGGTCTCGTCGCACGTGCTTCCGGTGTGGGTCGCGAACATGTAGTTCCACGCCGGGTTGTTCAGGTTCTGGTTGAGGATCGGCGTCACGACGACCCGCGACGTGATCTTCTGCCTGATCGTGGAAGCGTTGTTCGGACTCCGCACATAGCCGATCGATGTCACGGTCCACCAGCTGTTCTGGAGGTCGAGGTCGCCGCACCAGAGGGCGTAGCCGCCGGCGAGGTCGGTCCGGTTCCAGTTCGACTGCGCGTTGCCGGTGCACTTCGGCAGGGTGTTCTGCTTCAGCGCGTTGTTGTCCGGCAGGTTCAGGACGGCCATCGTGTTGTTCAGGCCGGCCTCGGCCAGGCTCAAGGCGAGCTGCTTGCCCTTGCTGTAGCCCGAGCTCCGCTGGTTCTCCGTCGTGTAGTAGATCGCCGTCGTGACCGCGATCGTGAGGACGACCAGGATCCCGAGCGCGAACGGCAGCACGAATCCGCGCTCCCCTCTGAGCACGCGCCGCGTCATTGGCGCACGCTGTTCCGCAGCACGATGTCGTCCTTCAGCTCGTACAGGTCGACCGTCCGCGACGGCTTCACGTTGACCGGGAAGTCGACGCTCAGCTTCGCCAGGCTCGTCGGGCTCTGGGGCGCGTAGCTGAAGACGTTGGCGCTCGTCAGGTGGTCGGCCCAGCGCACGCCCGTGGCGTTGCACGCCGCGCCCGTTTTACGGAAGAGGCCGTAGCGGCTCGGCCCGAGCGACGAGGTGCACCATGTCACGGAGCCGTTCCCGGTCGCGCAGTAGGAGGGAAGGCTCAGCGTCACGGCGGCAGGGGTCGAGACGGTCACCGCGCTCGCGCAGTGCGCCTCGCGTCGGATCTTGTCGAGCGCTAGCCGCGCGTCCTGCTGCGCCTGGAAGCGGTTGTTCATGTCGAGCTCGCTGTTCGTCCCCTGAATGAAGAGCGCGAGCAGCGCGCTCATCACCGTGCTGAAGATGACGAGCACGGTGAGCATCTCGACGAGCGTGTAGCCGCGCTCGTCGGTCACCGGGACCTCGCCTCTACGTAGGCCAGGGCCTGCTGCGCGACGGCTCGGCTGCCGGCGCCGATGCCCCAGACGTGCTCGGCCTTCGTGTCCGCCCGGATCAGGAGCCGCAGCGCCTCGGCCCCGTGCCACCAGCCGAAGCGCGCGCCGGTGACGATCCAAGCGTTCTGGTAGAGCCAGTAGCGGACGTTCGCCGCGGTCGGGTGCGGGTGCCGCGCCAGCCAGGCCGCGAGCCGCCGCGCCCGCCGCGGGAGCGGCATCTCGTCGAGCGGCTCCTTGCGGGCTCCCGCGACGTGAAAGGCCGACGGGCGCGCTGCCGGCTTCGCCTGGGGCTTCAGCTTCGGCTTTGCGGTCGGCTTGGGCTTCGGCCCGGCGCCGATGTATCGGATCTCCGTCCCGCGGTAGGGTGAGGTGTCCTCGGGCTCTCCGGTCTGCGCGTAGCTCCGGTTGGCGGCGAGCCGCAGGACGACGAGCGGCGCGCCGGTGTCGACGACGCGCGTGCCGGGTAGCGGCCGCTGCTCGGCGACGGTGTTCGCGGCATAGCCGCGCACGGCGCCCACGACGCGCCAGGCGAAGCCGGCGTCCTGGAGCGTCCCCTTTGCGAAGACGTAGGCCTGGCGCGAGACGTTCGGCACGACGAGAACGGGAGGCGCAACGGGCTTCGCAGGCGCCGGCGGCTTCGCGGCGGCGATGCGCTGCTGCGCCGCGTACGTGAACGTCGCCGTCGCGAGGAGCAGGAGGATCACGAGGAGCACCACGAGCAAAAGCGAGCGCGGGACGACCGCAGCCGGACGGGGGGCCATACACGCGCGAATCGGCGCGTGAGGCCGAGAGGTCAACCCCCTAGCGGGTGAAGGTCACGACCCTACTTTGCGGCTGCGGAACGACCGCGAAGACCACGCGAGGAGCGCCCGTCGGCGCGGGAGTCGGGCCGTCCGACCACGTGAATGCCGAGCCGGCGAAGCCCTGGAACCACGGCATGCGCTGGGGCCACTCCGTCGGCGGCTGGAGCTGGAGGTGCAGATGCGGCCCCGTCGCGTCGCCCGTCGCGCCGACGAGGCCGACCGGCGTGCCGGCGGAGACGGCTGCCCCGGCGTGAATCGCGCCGTCGACCGCCGCGAGGTGGCAGTACGTCCAGACGAGGCCCTCGCCCGCGCGCATCGTCAGGCCGATGCCGCAGCGCGGATCGGGGCTCCGCCACGCCCGCAGGACCACTCCGCTCGAGAGCGCGTAGACCGGCGATCCCAGCGGCGCCGCGATGTCGACCGCGGGGTAGTCGTGGTGCGTGTGCGAGGCGAAGACGACTCCCGCGCCGCCGCCGACCGGGAAGACGTAGCCGCCCTCGACGGCCGGACTCGCGAGCACGGCGCGGGCCCCCGGCTGGAACGAGGCGGCGCGCGAGGAGCTCCGGGCGGCGGCAAGGCGCCGCTGAGCCGCCGCGAGCCGCGCGCGCGCCGCAGCGACCTGCTCGAGAAGAGCCTGACGCCGAACGTCGAGCAAGACGGCCTGCTTCTGCGCGGCCAGGCGGTCGGAGAGGAGCAGCGCGCCCGCCGCCTGCCGACGGAAGCGCGCCTCGACGCGGGCGATCCGCCGCACGCGCTCCCGGAGGCCGACGAGCCGGCGGCTCGCAGCGACGACCTCGCCGGAGGAGGTCGACAGCCGGGCCTGCAGCCGATCGAGCGTCACCGTCGCCTGCGGGCCGCCGCTCCGGAAGAGCTGGGCGAGCGAGAGCACCTCGTCGACGTACCACTGCGCGTGGTTGTACGAGTAGACGGCGCGCGAGATATCGCTCCGCGCCCCGGAAGCGGCGAGATAGCGGGCCGCGGCATAGATCGCGTCGCCCGCGCTCCACGGGTCGGCGATCCCGTCGCCGTTGCCGTCGACCCCCCAGCGGAGCCAGGTCGAGGGCATGAACTGCATCCAGCCGATCGCGCCGGCCGAGCTCGGGCCCATGTTGCGCCCGTAGTTCGACTCGACCTTGTTGATTGCGGCCAGCACCTGCCACGGAACCCCGTAGGCCGAGCCGGCGCTCCGCCAGAGCGCCTCGAGCTGCGGGTAGGACAGCCGCTCGGGGCGAGCGGGAGGCGTGCTCAGCGAGGCCGGGAGGACGATCGAGCCGGGCAGGTTGGGCATGTCCGCGCTCGGCAGTGCCGAGGGCGCCGCCAGGAGGGTGTAAGTGTCAGCGCGCGCCGCGCCGGCGGCAAGCGCGGCCGCGACCGCGAGGCCGGCGAGGACTCGCGTGCGGCGGCTCACTGGATCGGGCGGACGACGCGCAGCGCGCCGAGGCCGCTGTCGTTCTCGGCCGGCCGCTGCGCGGCCTCACGGGCGCGGACGTCCGCCGCCTGCCGCTTCAGCGCGAGCTCGAGCGCGACGAGGAAGTCGTGCCGGTTCGTCGCGGCGTTGCTCGCGATCTCCCGGTCGACCTGGCCCGCGAGGACGAGCTCGATGAGCGCGTCCGTGAAGGTCTGCATCTGGAAGAACGTCCCCTCGGCGATCGCCTCCGGGATCTCCTCCGTCCGCGCCTCGCGGATCAGGTCGGCGATGCGGCTGTTCGTGACCATCACCTCGACCGCCGGCACGCGACCGCCCTCGACGCGCGGGAGGAGCCGCTGGCTGATCACCCCGCACAGGACGCCCGCCAGGATCGAGCGGATCTGCTGATGCTTCGCGCTCGGGAAGAACTCGATCATGCGCCCGACTGTCTCCGCCGCGTCGACGGTGTGCATCGTCGAGAGGACGAGGTGGCCGGACTCGGCGGCCTGGAGCGCGGTCTGCGCCGTCTCCGCATCGCGGAGCTCCCCGATCAGGATCACGTCCGGGTCCTGGCGAAGCGCGCGACGGAGCGCCTGCTCGAACGACTGGGTGTCGAGCCCGACCTCGCGCTGGCTGACGATGCAGCCCTCGTCGGGGTGGATGATCTCGATCGGGTCCTCGATCGTGACGACGTGCTGGCGGCGTGTGCGGTTGATGTGGCCGACCATGGCCGCGAGGGTCATCGTCTTGCCGGAGCCCGTCGCGCCGGTGACGAGCACGAGGCCGCGGTGCTCGTCCGCGAGCCTCTCGACCCCTGGCGGAAGCTGGAGCTGGGAGAACGTCGGCACCTCGGCCGGAATCGCGCGGAAGGCGAGCGAGGTCGCGCCGCGCTGGCGGAAGACGTTGACGCGGAAACGGGGCAGATCGGCGCTCTGGTAGGCGATGTCGAGCTCTCCGGTCTCGTGGAAGGCGGCGACGCGGGCCGGCGTCGGGGCACCGACGACCGCGAGCGCGGCGTCGAGCGCGGCGGCGTCGAGCGGCAGCCATGCCTCGAGCCGCTCGAGCGTGCCGTCGCGCCTCAGGACCGGCGGCTGGCCGATCTTGAGATGGACGTCGCTCGCACCGAGCTCGACGGCGTGCCGAAGGAGGGCATCGAGATCCATGGCCGCACGAGACGGATCGGCGGCGTCGGGCGGGAGCTTTAGCCAGCTATGGCCTGGGCACGGTAGGCGCGGCCAGGATCGCCAGAGCGATGGGCGAGCGCCGCGAGCACCCGCACCGGCGCCCTCCCGAGACCGCGCGCTTCGCTCGGCCCGCGGAGCTCGCCGCTGACGACCTTCTCGACCACCGGCCAGAGCGGGCGCAGCCGCGCGACGGAGAACATCAGCCTCGGAAAGCGGTCCAGCGCGACCTTCGCGCCCCAGCCCGCCGAGACGAGCGGCGCCAGCGTCCGCGTGAGCGCCGCGGCGTACGGCTCGAGCCCCTCTTCGCACCCTTCGAGCACCGCGAGCGTGGCCTCGGCGACGAGGTTCGCGCTCAGGAACGCCTCGTAGATCCCGTCCCCGGTGAGCGGCTCGACGAGACCGGCGGCATCGCCGATCAACGCGACGGGCCCGTGGGCGAGCACGGCGGTGGGCCGCCGCATGGGCAGGCGGTAGCCGCGCAGGTCGGTGACGGACTCGGGATCGATCCCATGCTCATTGCAGAGCCGCCCAAGCTCGGCCCGTAGCGTCGGCCCCTCGCGCTCCCAGCCGCCGACACCGACGTTCACGTGGTCGCCCTTCGGGAAGACCCAGCCGTAGCCGCCGGCGACGACCCCGAACTCGAGCACGAGCCGGCGGGCGTACCGGCGTGCGTCGACGTCTGCGTGGGAGACGTTCCCCTCGAGCGCGACGCCGTGCTGGTGGTCGCGGCCGAGGCCGACAGCGCGGCCGACGATGCCGTTGACGCCGTCCGCGCCGATGAGCACGGAGCCGGTGACGGACTCTTCGCAGACGCGAGCTGTCGTGCCTTCGACGGCGGTTACGCGCGCGCCCTCCCGGAGCTCGGCTCCGGCGGCGACGGCCTGCTCGGCCAGGTAGGCGTCGAGGCGCCGCCGCTGGGTCATGACCGCCAGCCGGGAGCCGCTACGGCGCTCGAAGCGCGGCCCGTACCGGAGGCGAACCTCGAGCATGTCCACGGTTTCCTCGACCACGGGCTCGACGGAGAACGGAAGCTGCCGGAGGGCACGCTCCGTGAGCCCGCCACCGCACGGCTTGTCGCGCGGGAAGCGCTCGCGCTCGAGTATGAGTACACGCGCGCCCGCGCGCGCGAGGCGATAGGCCGCGGTCGAGCCGGCAGGCCCGGCCCCGACGACGATGACGTCGAAACGATCCAGGCGCCCAAGGCTACAATTCGCCGCCCTGGGGGTGTGCCCGAGCGGCCAAAGGGAACGGGCTGTAAACCCGTCGGCTCAGCCTACGGAGGTTCGAATCCTCCCGCCCCCACTCCGCCTGGAAGTCCGGCCGCGCCTGCGGCGCGACCATGACGACTTCCAGGCGATCGGCTTCTAACGACGGGCCGCGGTGAGCCGCGCCCGCCATGTCGGGCGCGGCGGCGATTACGAGTCGTCGTCGGTGATCTCGTCCTTGTCGCCGCTCGACGTCTTGGCCCAGGGTTCGCCCGAAACCTCTTCCTCGCTCTCCTTACGGAACTTTTCGGTCTCCTCGCGGCTGCGTCGCGCCTCTTCGATGAGGCGCTCCTCTTCGTCTGCCATGGGCCGCTACTTCCCCTCGGCCTCGCGCACGAATCGTCCGACGACGTCGAGGTAGCGGTCGGTCTCCTCGAGCACCGGGGTATGGGAGCTCTCCTCGAGCACGACTTCCCGCGCGCCGGCGATCCCCTGCACGAGCATCTGCGCGATCGGCGGCGTGCACATGTCGTACCGGCCTCGGACGACGAGCGTCGGCACGACGACCTCGCCGAGGCGGTCGCGCACGTCCCACCCACGGATTGCCCCCGTCACCGTCCACTCGTTCGGCCCCTGCATCGCCCGGTAGACGTCGACGCCGCGCTCGGCTCGCCAGCGCTCGATCTCGGCGCGCGGCTTCGGCCCGCGATAGAAGTGGCGGTCGAAGTAGACCTCCATCGCCTCCTCGTACTCCGGGTCGTCGTACGTCCCGGCCTGCTCGTGGCGGTCGAGCACGTCGCGCACCTCCTGCGGCAGCGCGTCGCGCAGAAGCTTCTGCTCGGCCGCCCACTCATCGACGCTCGCGAGCGTCGAGCTCAAGATCAGGCTGAGGATTCCCGTCGCGCCCGAGAGCACGTGCTCGAGCGCGAGCATCCCGCCCCACGAGGTCCCGAGCAGGTGGATGCGATCGAGCCCGAGCTGTTCGCGCACCGCGGCGACCTCCTCGCGGAAGACCTCGATGCTCCACTCGACATCGGTCGGGCGGTCCGAGCTGCCGCACCCGATCTGGTCGTAGACGACGACGCGACGCTCGCCGGCGAGCCGCTCGAGCGGCGCGAAGTAGTGGTGCGTCGAGCCGGGCCCGCCGTGCAGAGCGAGGAGCGGCGTGCCGCCCGAGCCGACCGCGCGATACCACGTGCGGTAGCCGCGGAAGTCGACGAAGCCCTCGGGGACGTCTCGTGACATTCGCATCAATAGGTACTACGCTCGACGGAATCCAGGCCCGTTTTCCACTTCTCCTGCTCCTCGCGGCTCTCCTCTGCGGCGCGGCGTCGCCCGAGGGCGGCGCGAGGACGACGTACTGCGACGGCGCCAGCGGGTTCATCGGCGCCGACGCGGCCGAGGCGATCACGTCCACGACGGCCACTTTGGTCGCCCACCTTACGACGCAGGGCTGCATCGTGACGTTCTCCTTCGTCCTCGAAGGGCCGTCGGGGGAGATCCGGACGCAGCCACATCGCCTCACGGATCCCTCGGAGGTTTCCGAGACCTACAAGCTCCCTGTCACCGGCCTCCAGCCCGGAGCCACCTACACGGTGATGGGCGACTTCACCAGCTCGGGAGCGGGATCGCTCCACTATCCGTTGAGCGGCCCGCCGACCTTCCGGACGCTCGCTCGGCTGGACGTCTCCCTGTGCGGCGTGGGCACGGTCACTTCGTCGCCGGCCGGAATCGACTGCGGCGCCACGTGCGGCGTCGACCTGCCGGTCGGCGGCGGCTTGATGCTGACCGCGACGCCGGCCGCCGGCTGGCGCGTCGGGCACTGGGAAGGCGACGCCTGCTCCGGCACCTCGCCGGTCTGCTCCGCCTGGGCGTACACATGGGTACGGACGACCGCCGTCTTCGACCAGGCGAGCCTCGTAACGGTTACCCGCGAGGGGAGCGGATCGGGAATGGTGACGAGCAGCCCCGGTGGCGTCGCGTGCGGGAGCGGCTGCTCGGCGACGTTCGACCCGGGACAGACCGTGACGCTCACGGCGACTCCCGACGCCGGCTCGAGGTTCTCCGGCTGGTCGGGAGCCTGCAGCGGAGCCGCGCCGACGTGCACCTTCCAAGCCACCGTCGGCACCGAGGCCGTAGATGCGACGTTCGTGAAGCTCGCGACTCTCACCGTCCACCGGGCCAAGCACGGCAAGGTGAAGGACGCCGCCGGCAAGATCGACTGCGGCACGACCTGCACGGCCACCGTGGACGACGGAACGAGCGCCACGCTTCATGGGACGCCCGCGCGGGGCTTCCGGTTCGCGGGCTGGAGCGGCGCCTGCAGCGGCAAGGCGCCGACCTGCACCCTGAGGGTCACGGGCATGCAGGTCGTCAAGGCAACCTTCAAGAAGAAGCCGAAGCGGCGGAAGACCAGGGCCTGACGCGCGTCCCGGCTCGGCGCGAAAGCGCCTAGACTTGTCCCGAGCGCCCTCTTAGCTCAGTTGGTAGAGCACCTCCATGGTAAGGAGGGGGTCGACGGTTCGAGTCCGTCAGAGGGCTCTGCAAAAGCGCCGCATATCGGCGCTTTTTCTGTCAAAGGAACTTGCAGAATCTCCAGCCTGCAGTGGGTATGGAGCCGTTTATGGAGCCCCCAGGTCCAGAGCACCGGCGGAATAGCGCAATTTTCGCGCCCCCAGCTGATCGTGCGCTAGCCGGACCTGCCTTCGCCAAGTTCCTCGCAGACGACTCACTCGGCGCAGATCACGCAGGCGCGCAGGTCGCGCGCTCTCGGAGCCATCGCCGCGCCGTTAGAGCACCAGCGACGACACATCAGTCCCGGATCCGGTGCAGTACGTGGGGAAGGCGAGCCCGATCCGACGAATGCGGGTCGCTCTTCTGTAGAGCCCCAAGCCGGTCCCGACTTTCGCGGCGGGAGCGGCGAAAACCGGGAACCGACGACATAGCGGGCGTGGTCGCCAAAGACGTGACCAACGCACCGGAGAGGAGGATTCGACTTGAGCAAGATCACCGGTCGGCGGCGGCTGACCGATCGTCAGGTGGTCGTATTGGCCGCACTCGAGCGCCGAGGAGTTCCGACGACCGTTCCGGAGCTTCATGAGGACTTCCCGCACATGAGGCCGTCCGAGATCGTGCGTGTGCTCGACTCGCTCGTCCTCCGCGGGGTCGTGGACTGGGCCGGCGACCGGACGTGGATCTACCTCGGCCACGTCCCACTGGAGCGCGAAGCCGAGTGGCTCGCTGCAGGCCATAAGCCAGTGTCTCCCGAGGACGTCGTTCGGTTCTGGGCGAGGCCGAGGGACTTCCGCCGCGAACACTGAGCGCCTGAAGGGTGCCATTATTCGTGTCACAGGTCAGGCGGCGGCTCGGTAGTACTCGTGGATGAGGCCGCCGAGGCGGTCGCGGCGGCGGATCTCGCCGGTCGCCGATCCTTCTCGTCGCTCGTCGGGTTCTGGTGCACGCTGTTCGAGGGCCCGATGCGGCCTCTCGCGGTTGTAGTGGTCGACGTAGACGCGGAGCACGCGTTCGAGGTGACGCCGGTTGAGGATCAGCAGCCAGTCGAGACACTCGGCACGCACAGTCCTGACGAAGCGCTCGGCGATCGCGTTCGCTTTCGGCGCCCGCAGCGGGGTCCTCACGATTCGGATGCCCTCGCTGCGGAAGACGTCGTTGAAGGGACCGCTGTACTTGCTGTCGCGGTCACGAATCAGGAAGCGGACGCCGTGGTCAGAGAAGTCGAGGCCAAGGTTGCGCGCCTGCTGCGTGACCCAGACGCCGGTGGGATTGGCCGTACAGCCAGCGAGCCAGACGCGCCTGCTGGCGTGCGCGATGAAGAACAACACGTAGAACCGGCGCAGAAACACCGTCTCGACGGTGAAGAAATCGCAGGCGACGATGCTCGCAGCCTGCGCCCGCAGGAACTGGCGCCAGCTCGGGCCCCGGCGCCGCGGCGCCGGCTCCAGCTTCGCCTGTGCGAGCAGCCGGCGGATGCTGGTCGGCGAGACCTGGATGCCCAGCTTGACCAGCTCACCGCAGATCCGCCGATGGCCCCAGCGCGGATTCTGACGGGCAAGGCGCAACACCAACTCGCGCACCTCAACCGACAGCGGTGGCCGGCCGCGCCGGCCAGCAGATTGCCGCCACTTCCGGCGCGCAAGGGCCCGATGCCAGCGAAACAGCGTGCGTGGAGTGACCAGCCGTGCGTCGTGCAACGGGCGTGGCAGATGAAAGGCTGCCGCCGCGAGCAGGGCCCGGTCAGCAGGACGTAGCCTCGGTCGGCCCACCTGGCGGCGGAGAATCTCGAGCTCGTGCCGCAACACCAACAGCTCGAGGTCTTTCAGATGCAGCCCGCGGCGGCTACGAACCAGCGCACCGACCAAGGCCCGAACAGCGAGATAGAGGAAGGAGAAGACCATGCCGCCGATCCTCCCAGCCCTCGCCTGACGGAGAGGTGACACCAATATTGGCGCCCTTCAGGCGTCGTAGCCGCGGTCATGTGCGACGGAAACGAGCCGGGGTGAGAGATTCTCGTCCACGAACAGCTTCACGCCCGGCTCGGCCGACCGGCCGCACTGCGCCACGGCTTCACCGGCCGGCCCCGGCGCGGGTGCGTCTTCGCATAGCGGGCGGCCACCTCGAGCGCGCGCGGGTCCACATGCGAGTAATCCTCCGCGAGCACCTCAAGCGTGTCGCCCGCCTCCAGCCGCTCCGCGACCGTATGCACCGGGATGCGCGTGCCGGCGATCACCGGCTGTCCGCCGAACACGTGCGGCTCGCTGGTGATGAACCGGTCGCGGTCAGCCGCGTACGCCTCTGCTGCCGCGACGGCCTCTTTAACCGGCTCGGGCACACGTACAAGAAGCACCTCGCTCAGCTCGAGCGTCTGCTCGCCCTTCTTCGCGAAGGGACGAGATTCAGCGAGCCATTGCCTCACGAGCTGCTTCGTCTTCACCGGAAGGTCGAGCTTCGTGTGCGTGAGCATCAGCATCACAGCGAGCCCGTCTTCGCCGATCAGGGTCTCGGTTTTCCCTCGGCGCTTCGGTACGACCCGCTGCTCAATCGCCTTGTCGATCGCCTGCAACGAGCATCCCGCAAACTCGGCCACCTCACGCCGGCTGAACTTGAGCCCGGACAAGACACGTCCACGCGTCGACGAGCTCGCGGTCCGGCTCCCGCTCTTGGCCGATGTCGCGCTAGCAGTCATCTAAAATCACTCCTCTCTGGGAGCTGATTTTAGCAGACGGGGCGGCAAGCGCATCGACACGTATCCCAGCGCACGACGGCGACAGCAGCCAGGTCTTGTCGGCGACACGCTCGAAGTCGGCGACGAGCGCGAAACCGATCAACGCGGCAAGGGTCTGCGACGTGCGGCGGCAGCTAGCCGTCGTGGGTGGCGAGGAGCTCGTGAGCGCGGCGTCGCCTGGAGGGCGCGCTCGAGCAGCTCGTCGCAGGCGAAGTATCCCGACCTTCGTAGGCAAACAAGACAACGATTGATGGAGCCTTTATGGAGCCCCGTGGTCGCAACCGGTGGCAATCACTCGCAAGTCGGATTCGCGGCGGAGCCGCAAGAACAAGCCAAAACCGTTGCCGTGGGTTGCGACCGGTTGCCGCTCGGAGCGCATGGTAAGGGTCGTGTCGATTCGACCTCCCTCTTGCTAAAGAGGGGGTCGATCTCCTCGCTCCGCAAAGGAGACAAGTCCTGCGAACCCGAAGGCCCACAGGACTTGACCCGACGACTTTGCCAGGCAGGCACGACACCGTCAAGAGGGACGCGCTCAAGACCAGCGTTGCCGTCAGTGGCTCAGACCACGCTCGCGATTATCGCGTCAGTACCTCGCCGCGCTCCCAACGGTAGTCGACGGCCTCGACGTGGAAGGCGTTGGCGAGCACGGGCCGCCGGCCCGAAAAGACGGGCGACTCAAGGAAGCTCGCCTCGCGCACTTCGACCGCAACCAGCTCGGGATTCCAGCTCTGCCGCGTTGCTTTCACGGCGATGATCGATCCCGTCGATTGTTCGTAGTCGAATGTGTATGGAAGTGGACCGGCGTAGCGGCGCGCGTCAGCGGCGTCCGTGAACGGCGAATCGGCCGGGAGCGGTGCCGGTTTGCTGGTTAGGTCGGCAACGAGATCGAGATCGGCGTCGCCCCCGGCTGAACGCACCCGTATCTCAAGGCGCCCATCTCGCTCCGCCGTGGAGATGTCGGCGGGCCGGTAGCGGTAGTGCGTAAGGATGTTTCCGAGCGCGACCATCGTGCGACGGTCGGTATCACTCCGAAGGATGTAAAGGCCGCGAAGGCTCGGTGCATCGACCACGCGGACGAAGATGCGATAGCCGATGAGGAAGAAGTCGAGTCCGAGCGACGCTGGCAGAAAGGCGGGGCGAAGCCGCTCGGTCTGGACAAGCGCAATCGCCGTGAACCCGAACTCATGGTGTCTGTCTAAGACGAGGCCGGGCGGCAGGAGCGGCTCAAGCACTTGGCGCGGCCACGCGTAGGTGAGCACGAGGCTATGCCGGAAGTGCGCCTCGACGGCCAGTGGGTGGCGTTTCAGTCGCTCGAGCATCAGGACGCGCCGAGTCGCTCGACGCGCACGCTGCCCCAGATCAGCGAGCGATCGCGCTCGGCCCATTGCTTATCTTCGCTCTCGGTCGGTTCGGCGATGCTCCGCAGGATCAACACGGCGCCGGGAGCGGCGGCCAACCTAGCAGCCCGCAGGAGCCGCGAGCCGTAGGCAGAGTCGGCGCCGTCGAGCGCGTTTGAGAGCGAGAAGCCGTCGAAGCTGCCAGGAGCCGCGCGCTCCAGGTACTCCGCGGCGTCCGCGCAGACGACGTCGACGCTTCCACTGCCGCTTCGGGGAATCTGCGGCGGGATGCCAAGCAGGAGTTGGCGCGCATACGGGTTGCCGCGGTTTGGGTGGCGAGCGAAGCCCCGCGCGAGTCGGTCGCGCAGCACCACGTCGAAGCGGCGGGGGACCTCGCGCACGAACTCGCGCGCGTAGGCGCGGCGAAGCACGAGCGGCGAGAGGAGCATCGCAGTCGCGGCCCGGAAACGAGTCGTATTCAGCTGCTCCCGCCACACGCGTGTCTGCAGTGTCGTGTCGTTGAGGTCGCAGAACGCCGCACGCCTGCCTTTGCTCCAGCCGACTACCGAGCCGAGCGCGCGTGCCCGGGCGAGCAGACGCTCGATGACACCATCCACGTGGGGCGCTCCGGTGAGCCGGGCGCGGAGATACGCCACCTGCGCCGGGTTGATGTCGACCGCGGTCACCGCGTTCCCCCGCCCGGCAAGCGCGAGCGCGGTGCAGCCGGCCGAAGCGATACAGAAGATTCGCCCGCCGGCGGGGAGCAGCTCGAGCTCAAGGGCACAGTCCTCGTACATCGAGCCGAAGAGCAGCTCCGGCCCTCGCCGGCGCGCAC
>DASQWB010000103.1:0-38836 GCA_035640455.1 Gaiellaceae bacterium
CGACCGCCGGCTCCGACCAGCTCGGCGAGCTCGGCAATGCGCCGATCGAGCGTCGCCTCGGCGGCCGCGGCTTCCCGGTGGATCTGACGTGCGGCCCGTGTCAGAGCCGACCATTCGGCATCGCGATCGACGAGGCAGGAGCTCCCAATGCGACGTAGTGGCGCTCCGCGAATGACAGCTCCGTCCGCCGCGGGCTCAGACGTCGCGCTCGGATCATCCCGCGCTCGACAGCTCACCGTAAAGATCGTCCGCTGACGACGAGCTCTTCGGCGAGCGAGTCGAAGACAGTCATGTGTCCAGTACTAGGCGCTCATGCGTCCGTTCAAGCCGACCGAACGGCTTCCTCGTAGATGCGGTCGCGGCCGAAGCGGTCGAGCTCGTCCGACAGGAGCTCGGCCGGCGGCGGCGGGTCGCCGGGCGGGAACGGCGCCGGCTCGCCGTCGCTCTCGACTCCCACCAAACGGTCGGACGGGTCGTGCTCCAGCTCGATCTCGCGACCCAGGCGCGAGCGCAGCCAACCCGCCAGCAGGTGCGCCTGAGCCTCCGTGCCCGAGACGCGTAGCCGCTGCACCTCCCCGATCCCCGGCCAGAGGGACGCGAGCTGCGGGCGCCATCGGCTCGTCCGCGCCCACGCGATGTCGGAGACTGCGACCCGGTCGAACACCTCGGCGAGCCGCGCATACGGGCCGGGAAGCCCAGGCCACTCCGTCGAGTCCACGATCAGCCGGTCGACGACGTCGACGAGCTGCTCGAAGGGCTGTGCTCCGAAGGGCGGCATGCCGCGCCAGCGCAGGAAGACGGGCAGGTCCGGGATGAGGAGCGGCTGCACGATGCTCGCGGGCGCCTGCGCGCGGCGTCCGCGCAGCCGGATGCGGATCGTGTCGACGCAGACGGAGCGCCCGTCGCCCGCTGGGTAGCACTCGACCTCGGCGTCGCCTTCCAACCCGTCTTCGGCGTCCGGCTCCGGCACGAGCACGATCGTGCGCGACGGGTGGCGCTCCGCGAGCCCGGCCAGCACGTCCTCAGCCGCCGCGACCCACTCCTCGGGCACCCAGGCGATGTGCGTGAGCACGCTCGTTCGCTGAAGGGCCGCGCCCGTCTCGCGGTCGATCCGAAGCGCGCGGAGCTCGTCTTGGATCGCCCGGACGGAGCTCAGTGCCGTCGCCACGACCTGCCGTCCCGGTGGATCAGCTCGTCTGCCGAGTGCGGCCCCCACGTCCCCGCCGCGTAGTTCGGGAACGCGGGCCGGTCGCGGGCCCAGGGCGCGACGACCGCGTCGACCAGAGCCCACTGCTCCTCGACCTCGTCGGTGCGGGTGAAGAGCGTCGCGTCGCCGCGCATGGTGTCCAGGATCAGCCGCTCGTACGCCTCGGGCATGCCCGTCCGGAACGCGCCTCCGTAGAGGAAGTCCATGTGCACCGTCCGGATCGTCATTCCGAGGCCGGGCACCTTGGCGCCGATCGCGAGCGAGACGCCCTCGTCGGGCTGGATGTGGATAAGGAGCACGTTGGGGCGCAGGCCCTCCGCCGCGGTCTCCTCGAAGGGCGGGTGCGGCGCGCGCTTGAACTCGATCGCGATGGTCGTCTCGCGCCGCGCGAGCCGCTTGCCCATCCGCACGTAGAACGGCGTGTCCGCCCAGCGCCAGTTGTCGGCGTAGAGCTTCGCAGCCACGTACGTCTCGGTCATCGAGTCCGGCGCCACGCCCTCCTCCTCCCGGTACGCGGGCACCTCCTCGCCTTCGATGTAGCCGCGTCCGTACTGGCCGCGGACGACCGACTTCGGCCCCGGGGTATGCAGAGAGCGGAGCACCTTCACCTTCTCGTTCCGCACCGAATCGGCGGTGAAGTCGATCGGCGGCTCCATCGCCGTCAGCGCGAGCAGTTGGAGCAGGTGGTTCTGGAAGATGTCGCGGATCGCGCCCGCCTTCTCGTAGTACTCGGCCCTGCCCTCGATGCCGATCGTCTCGGCCACGGTGATCTGGACGTGGTCGACGAACTGGCGGTTCCAGATCGGCTCGAAGATGCCGTTCGCAAACCGCAGCGCGAGCATGTTCTGGACCGTCTCCTTGCCCAGGTAGTGGTCGATCCGGAAAACCTCGTCCTCCGCGAAGTGCTCCTGGATCACGGCGTCGAGCTGACGGGCCGAGGCGAGATCGTGACCGAATGGCTTCTCGACGATCAGGCGCGTCCAGCCCGCGGTCGAGCGCCGCTTGCCGAGCGCCTCGACGACGACCGGGAAGACGCCGGGCGGAATGGCCAGGTAGTAGACGCGGTTGCCGCCCGTCTCGCGCTTCTCGTCGAGCTCCTCCAGGCGCTGCGCGACCTCGTCTTCACCGCCCTCGTCAGCGAAGTCCGTGGCCACGTAGGCCATGCCCTCGGCGAGCCAGTCCCAGATCTCGTCGTGGAAGGGATCGCGCGCGTGCTCCTTCACCGCCTCCTTCATCCGCTCGCGGAAGCCGTCGTCGGTCTCCTCGCTGCGCGAGACGCCGAGGATCGCGAACTGCTCCGGCAACAGCCGCCGGAACGCGAGCGAGTAGAGGGCCGGGAAGAGCTTCTTCGTCGCCAGGTCGCCGGACGCGCCGAAGATGACGAGCACGCAGGGATCCGGCGTGGCGCGGACCTGGAGCCCTTCGAGGAGCGGGTTCTCCTCGCGCTGCGCCTCCTCCTCGGTGATCGCCATCCCGGAAGGGTATGTGAGTGCGGCTCAGCGAACGCGGTGCTGCACGGTCTTGTCCCAAAAGCGTGACATCACGTGCCTGCGAGCAGTTCTGTGCCGGAGGCCGCAATACGCTGGCCCGATGTCGGCAGCAGCGACGCGATTCGTCGGCGCCTGGGATTCGGCTGGCCGATTCAGCGTCGCCGGAGTTCTCTTCGGCTTCGCCGTCGCCACCTTACTGCGGGTCTCCGGCTACGCTCGGATTCGCGTTCGACACGACCGCAACCGCCGCGTGTCGCTGCGGATACGGCGCCCCGACCCTCTTCTCTGGTCTGGCGAGTGGGGCGTCGGCGGGGCTATCGTGGGGGTGATCTATGGCCTTTTCTCGCACTGAGGAGGAAGTGCTCGGAGGTGGGACGCCGACAGCGAGCAAGCGACGGCGTCGGGCGCCTTCAGCGCGAACGCTGATTCTCTTGGCGTGCGTGGCGATCGGAGTTCTCTCTGGTCTGATCGGCCGAGTGACCTCAGAGTGGACGGGCTTCGGCGTCGGCTTCGGGCTTTTCGCGCTCTTGGTCGTCGTCGGGACGCCCTACCTGTATGGCCCGCTCATGTCGAGGTCCCAGATCAGGCGGCTGGAAGCGGAGCTCGCGGAGCAGGCTCGGCGCGAAGCAGACGCCGGGTAGTCAGCGCGGGTCGGGGCTCGCCTTCGCGCGCTCGAGGGCGCGAATCGCATGGCCCCCGAACTGCTCGCGCAGGGCCGCCGCGACCTTCGCCGAGAACTTGATCTCGTCGCGCGAGGCGAAGCGCGCGAAGAGCGACGCCGCGATCACCGGCGCCGGTACGTTCTCCTCGATCGCCTCGAGGATCGTCCACCGCCCCTCGCCGGAGTCCTCGACCCATGGAGCGACGTCCTCGAGCTTGCCGCCGTGCCGCTCGAAGGCGGCGTGCAGGAGCTCGAGCAGCCACGAGCGGACGACCGAGCCGTTCCGCCAGATCCCCGAGATCGCCTGCAGGTCGAGGTCGTACTCGGAGTGGTCCATGATCTCGAACCCCTCCGCGTACGACTGCATCAGGCCGTACTCGATCCCGTTGTGGACCATCTTCACGAAGTGCCCTGCACCCGACGGGCCGACGTGCGCGTAGCCCTCCTCGGGCGCGAGCGTCTCGAAGATCGGCTCGAGCCGCTGCACCGGCTCCTCGTCTCCGCCGACCATCAAGCAGAAACCGACCTCGAGCCCCCAGATCCCGCCCGAGACGCCCGCGTCGACGAAGTGCAGGCCCTTCTCGCGCGCGGCCGCGTAGCGCCGCTTCGAGTCGTGGAAGTTCGAGTTCCCGCCGTCGACGATCGCGTCGCCTTCGTCGGCGATCCGCAGCAGGTCCTGGAAGACGTCCTCGGTGACCTTTCCGGCCGGGATCATCATCCAGAAGGCCCGCGGCGCGTCGAGCTGGCCCTTCAGCTCCTCGAGCGAGGCGGCCGTCCGCTCCTCCTTGTTGGGGTCGTAGGTGCAGACCTCGTGCCCGCCCTCGCGGAGCCGCTCCGTCATGCCGTGCCCCATACGGCCGAGGCCGATCATCCCGAGCTGGGCCATCAGACGCTCCTTCCCGTGACGGTGGTGATGCTCTGGCGCGCGAAAAGCAAGCCAGGCAAGGACGCAGGGAGCGTTCGTACATGCAATTTGCGGACGCGACTGAGGACGCCGCCTAGCGCAGCTTTGCAGCCGCCAGAGCGCGCCACCGTTGCGGGATGGGGCGTCATTACAAGTCCTCCAGTCTCACGCGCGCGACGCGGCGGCCGCGCTCCTTCAACGATGCATAGTCTCCTGCCGCCTGCGCGCGTATCAACCGGCCGAAGCCGAACGGCTGCCCCGGGATCGGGAGCTCCTCACCGGTGTCGTCGGCGATCTGCAGGAAGAGCCCCGTCGGCGGGCCGCCCTTGTGGAGCTGGCCGGTCGAGTGCAGGTAGCGCGGCCCGTACCCATGCGTGACGACGCAGCCGGTCTCCTCGCGCGCGCGCTGCGCGAGGTCGAAGAGCACGGCGTCCGCGTCCTCGCTCGGCTCGACGAACGCCTGGAGACAGACGTAGTCGCCGGGCCGTGCCTGCGCGAAGAGAACGTCCGCCGTGTGCTCCGGCTCGAGCTGCGGGTCGTCGCCGCTCTCGAGGATCGCGCGCGTCCGGTCCTTCGCTTCCTGGACGTTCGGCTGGTCGAAGGGATTGATCCCGAGCAGGTGGCCGGCGACCGCGGTCGCGAACTCCCAGCGGAAGAACTCGGCGGCGACGTCGTAGGGCTCGTCGACGAGGACGAGCGCCGGCTGCCGGTCGCGGCCGCCGTTCGGGTTCTCCTCCGGGCACGGGACGAGCCCCTTGCCGTCCTTGCCGGTCGATTCGGCGAGGAGCTGCTCGGCCCAGAGCCCGAACTCGCCGGGATTCGGGTCGATGCACACCTTGTCGCGCGCATGGCGCCAGCCGTGGCCGAGGGCAAGGCCGAGCTCGAGGCCTGGGTTGTCGTCACGCTGCGACCGGCATGCCTCGGCCGCCTCGACGGCCCGGTCGAGCAGACGTCCGACCTCGATCCCCTGGAGCGCCGCCGCCACGATCCCGAACGGCGAGAGCGCCGAGTAGCGGCCGCCGATCTCGGGATTTCCTGCGAAGACGCGCCGAAAGCCGCGCGTGTTCGCGACCTGCTCCAGCTCCGAGCCGGGATCGGTGATCGCGACGAACTGCTCGCCGCGGCCGGTCTTCTCCCAGAAGTAGTCGGCGTGCGAGCGCGTCTCGAGCGTCGTGCCCGATTTGGAGGAGACGACGAAGAGCGTCCGCTCGAGGTCGAGCTGCGCCTCGAGCGCGCGGATCGCCTTCGGGTGCGTCGTGTCGAGGACGTGGAAGAGCTCCGCGTCGAAGGTGCGCCGCAGCACCTCCGGGGCGAGGCTGGAGCCGCCCATGCCGAGCAGGACGACGTCGTCGAAGTCCTCGAGGGTCTCCTCGGCGAAGCGCACGAGCTCGTCTGCCTCGGCGCAGAGACGAGCCGGCTCGTCGAGCCAACCGAGCCACCGCTCCTCGCCCGAGCGGGTCCAGAGCGAGGGGTCCCGCGCCCAGATCCGGCGGACGGTCTCGCCGTCGCGCGAGCTCACGCGCTCACGAGCTCGCGCTTCGAGCGCACGCCGTTCAAGAGCTCGGTGAAGGAGTCGATGAACTTCTCGACGCCCTCCTCCTCGAGCACGCGCACGACGTCGTCGTAGTCGACGCCCGCGGCCGCGAGATCCTCGAAGAGGCGGTGCGCCTCGTCGAGCCCCTGCTCGAGCGTGTCGGCGACGCGGCCGTGATCCTGAAAGGCCTCGATCGTCTCCTGCGGCATCGTGTTCACGGTGTCCGGTCCGATCAGCTCCTCGACGTACATCACGTCGCGGTAGGCCGGGTTCTTCACCGACGTCGAGGCCCACAGGCAGCGCTGCTTCGTCGCGCCCTTCGCGGCGAGCGCCTCCCAGCGCGGCCCGGCGAAGACGCGCTTGTAGTTCTGGTAGGCGAGCTTCGAGTTCGAGGCGCCGAGCTTGCCCTTCAGGTGGTCGTGGCCGCCGATCGCGTCGAGCCGCTTGTCGGCCTCCGTGTCGACGCGCGAGACGAAGTAGCTCGCGACCGAGGCGACCGTCGACGGATCGCCACCGGACTCGACGAGCCGCTCGAGGCCGCGGATGTACGCCTCCATGACCGCCTCGTGCCGCTGGAGCGAGAAGATGAGCGTGACGTTGATGTTCTTCCCGAGCGCGATCATGTCCTCGATCGCGCGCAGGCCGGGCTTCGTCGCCGGGATCTTCACGTACAGGTTCGGCTTGTCGATCAGCGCGTGGAGCCGCTTCGCCTCGGCGAGGCTCGCGTCGTAGTCATAGGCGAAGTTCGGGTCGACCTCCCACGACACGTAGCCGTCCTTGCCGTGGCCCGCGTCCCAGACAGGGCGGAGCAGGTCGCACGCCTCGGCGATGTCGTCCCGGGTCAGATGGAGGTAGATCTCCTTCGGGTCGTCGAGCCGCTCCAGGCACTCGCGGAGCTGGTCGTCGTAGGCGTCGCCCTGCGAGATCGCCTTCTGGAAGATCGTCGGGTTCGACGTCACGCCGACGACCGCGTCCTCGCGCATCATCCGCGCGAGCTCGCCCGAGTGGAGGAGCTGGCGCGCGAGGAAATCGATCCAGACGCTCTGGCCGTGGTCGGCGAGCTGCTGCAGTGGACTCTTCTCAGGCATTCGTGAGACCTCTTTCCATGGCTTCGATCTTGTCCAGTCGTCGGACGTAGCGCTCGCCGCCGTCGAAGCGCGCCAGCAGGAACGTGCGGACGAGGTCGACGGCCAGCGACGGGCCGACGATCTCGGAGCCCAGGCAGAGCACGTTCATGTCGTCGTGCTGGACACCCTGGTGCGCGGAGTAGACGTCGTGGCAGACGGCGGCGCGGATTCCCGGCAGCTTGCTGGCGGCGACCGAGGCGCCGACTCCCGAGCCGCAGACGAAGACGGCCCGCTCGGCGTCGCCACTTCGTATGGCCTCGCCGACCTCGCGTGCCTTGTCGGGGTAGTCGACGCGCGGAGTCGGGGTCTCGACGCCCAGGTCGACGATCTCGTGATCGCCGATAGCCGTCAGGACCGCCTCTCGCAGCCGAACGCCCCTGTGGTCGAACGCGACCGCAACCTTCACGGTCTTGACCGTACCCGAGAGCCCAGGCCCTATGCGCGGAGGCGCCGCTTGCGGCGCCGACATAAGGACGTGCGGGCTCTGCCCGCACGTCCGTCTGAACCGACCGGTCGAACCGCATGAAATGAAGCTGCGGCCGTCTCGTAGACTGGGACGGCGTTTGGCCAGCCGGAGAAGGGAGAAGCCGTGGGAATGAACGACGTCGAGCTCTGGCGCGAGCTCGGGCAGCAGCTGCGGGTCGATTCTGTCCGTTGCGCCGTTTACGCGAAGTCCGGCCATCCCACCTCCGGCATGTCCGCGGCCGACCTGATGGCGGTGCTGCTCGCCAAGTACCTGCGCTACGACTTCGACGCGCCGAAGGACCCCCACAACGACCGGCTGATCTTCTCCAAGGGCCATGCGTCGACGCTGCTCTACGGCATGTTCCGGGCGGCGGACGCGATCTCGGTCGACGACCTGAAGACCTACCGCCAGTTCGGGAGCATGCTCGAGGGGCACCCGACCCCGCGCATCCCGTGGGTCGACGTCGCCACCGGCTCCCTCGGACAGGGCCTTCCGTACGGGGTCGGGATGGCGCTCGCCGGCAAGAAGCTCGACCGGCTGCCCTTCCGCGTCTGGGTGCTGCTCGGCGACAGCGAGATCGCCGAGGGCTCGCAGTGGGAGGCGTTCGAGCACGCGGCGTACTACGGGCTCGACAACCTGACCGCGATCGTCGACGTCAACCGGCTCGGCCAGCGCGGCGAGACGATGCACGGCTGGGACCTCGACTCCTACGCGCGGCGAGCGGAGGCGTTCGGCTGGCACGCGATCGAGATCGACGGGCACGACGTCGAGGCGATCGATCGCGCGTACGCGGAGGCGGTCCAGCTGACCGGGAAGCCCGCCGTGGTCGTCGCCCGGACGATCAAGGGCAAGGGCGCGAAGGAGGTCGAGGACGAGAACGGCTGGCACGGCAAGGCGCTCGACCACGCCGACCAGATCGTCGAGGAGCTCGGCGGCGACCGGAACATCCGCATCGACGTGCAGAAGCCGGACACGAGCGCAGCGCCGCACGAGTTCCGGATCGGTCCGCTCGAGCTGCCGCGCTACGACCTCGGCGAGGAGGTGGCGACGCGGAAGGCCTACGGCGACGCACTCGCCGCCCTCGGAGCCGGCCGCGGCGACGTGGTCGCGCTCGACGGGGAGGTCTCGAACTCGACCTACGCCGAGATCTTCGCCAAGGCGCACCCGGAGCGGTACTTCGAGATGTACATCGCCGAGCAGCAGATGATCGCCGCGGCGGTCGGGATCCAGGCGCTCGGGTGGCGGCCGTTCGCTTCGACGTTCGCCGCCTTCCTCTCGCGCGCCTACGACTTCATCCGCATGTCGGCGATCAGCCGCGCGAACTACTGCCTCTGCGGCTCGCACGCCGGCGTCTCGATCGGCGAGGACGGCCCGTCGCAGATGGGCCTCGAGGACATTGCCGCTTTGCGCGCCGTGCACGGCTCGATCGTCCTCCACCCGTGCGATGCGAACCAGACCGCGAAGCTCGTCGCGAAGATGGCCGACTGCGAGGGGATCTCATATCTCCGCACGCTGCGGCCGGCGACGCCGGTGATCTACGACGCGGACGAGGAGTTCGAGATCGGCGGCAGCCGCATGCTTCGCGACGGCGACGACGTCGCGATCGTGGCGGCGGGCGTGACCGTCCCGGAGGCGCTCAAGGCGGCCGACGCGCTCGCCGAGGAGGGCGTCGAGGCCCGCGTGATCGACCTCTACTCGATCAAACCGCTCGACGAGGAGACGCTGCGCTCGCTCTCGATGCCGATCGTGACCGTCGAGGACCACTTCCCCGAGGGCGGGCTCGGCGAGGCGGTGCTCTCGGCGCTCGCCGAGGCCGACGAGCGGCCGCCCGTCGTCCAGCTCGCCGTGCGCGAGATGCCGCGCTCGGGCAAGCCCGCGGAGCTCCTGCATGCGGCCGAGATCGACGCCGACGCGATCGCGGCAGCGGCGCGAAGGCTCGTCGGAGCTCAGGTAGCCGCGTCGTAGAGCTGGCGGTCGCGCTCGCGGGCGCGCCGGTAGGCGTCCGCCCGGTCGGGGCGGGGCTCGAAGGTGCGCCCGAGCGGCGCCTCGGCCGCGGTATCGCCAAGCCGCTCCAGCGTCGCGACGGCGGCGCCCCGGAGCGACGCCTCTGGGACGGCCGAAAGCGCGATCGGCTGCGCGAGCGCGTCGGCCATGAGCTGGCACCAGGCCGGGCTGTGGACGAGCGCGCCGCCGGTGGCGACGACCTCCTCGACCTCCGGGAGCAGCTCGGCGACGGCGGCGAAGCGGAACGCGACCCCCTCGAGCGCCGCCTGCCGCAGGTCGCGCGACGTCGTCTCGAAGCTGAGACCGCGGACGGCGCCGCGGACGTGTCCGCGCCACCCCGGGCTCCGCTCCCCGCCGAGGAGCGCGAGGAAGGTCAGCCCGTGGTCGTCGGGGTCGCGCGCCGCGAGCGACGCCTCGTCCTCGTCTGCGCCGAGCATGTCCTCGAGCCAGTAGTGCACATTGCCGCCGTCCGAGAGCGCGCCGCCCTCGAGCACCCGCCGCTCGTCGACGCGGTAGAGGAAGAGGCCGCGTCGCGGCTGCGGCCGCTCGGTCTCGTAGAGGACGCGGTACGCGCCCGACGTGCCGACCATCAGCGCCGCGCGCTCCCGCGTCACGCAACCTGCGCCGAGATTCGAGCAGACGCCGTCGAAGAGCGCCGGATACCAGCCGCCGGCCGGCTCGTCCCCGAGCGGCGGCAGGCGCTCCGGGTCGACGCCGAGCGTCTCGAGGAGCTCCTGGTCCCAGTCGCCGCTCGCGAGGTCGACGAGCCCTGTGCCTGAGGCGAGCGAGACCGACGACTGCGGCCGCTCCCCCGTCAGCCGCTCGTAGAGGTAGTCGGCGAACGAGACGAACCGCGCCGCCGAGCGGAAGAGCTCCGGCTCCTCCTCGGCGAGCCAGGCGAGCTTGGCCGGCCAGTAGCTCGAGTGCAGGTAGGCGCCGGTGCGCGCGTGCACGGCCTGCGGGTCGAGCCGCCGCTTCAGCCAGTCGGCCGCGTCCTCGCTCCGCGTGTCACGCCATGTGAGGACGGGCGCTGCCGGCCGGCCGCGCTCGTCGAGGACGAGCAGCGAGTGGCCGAAGGTCGAGGCGCCGACGGCGTCGACCTCCTCGCCGCGCAGCGCCTCGTCGATCGCGCTCCGCACGCAATCGACGATCTCGTCCGCATCGGTGGTGTCGTACTTGCGGGTCGCCATCTCGCCGCCCGGCTCGCCGTCCTCGTTGTGCACGAGTGCACGAATGGAGGAGGTGCCGACGTCGAGAGCGAGCACCCGCGCCATTCCGCGACGATACAAGCGATGAAGACGCGCCTCGTCGACGCGGGAGACGCGAAGCTCCAGCTCCGCGAGTGGGGCGACGAGAGCGGGCGGCCGCTCCTCTTCTGGCACGCGCTCGGCGACCACACGTCGCTCCAGCTCGTCGAGGTCGCGCCGCTCCTCGTCCGCGACTACGGGCTGCGGGTGCTCGCTCTCGACGCGCCCGGCTTCGGCGGCTCGCCGCGCCTGCCCGACAAGCGCTACCAGCTGCCGGCGCTCGTCGACCTCGCGCGCTCGTTCCTCGACGCGCTCGGGCTCGACCGCGTCGACTGGCTCGGCTCGTCCTGGGGCGGCACCGTCGGAGTACACGCCGCCGCCGCCCATCCCGACCGCATCGAGGCGCTCGTCCTCCTCGACGGCGGCTACCTCGGTCCGGCGGAGGATTTCGGCGCCTCGCTCAAGATGATCCGCCGGCACTGGCGCTCGCAGCCGGCGCTCTGGAGCTACGACTCCTGGGAAAGGATCGACGAGGACGCGCGCGCCTACTTCATGCGCTGGACGCCCGCGCTCGCCGCGAGCTGCCGCTCGGCGTACCGCGAGCAGGACGGGAAGGTGGTCTCGATCATGGGCCCGGACGTTTACGCCGCCGCGATCTGGGGCGTGCTGCGCGCGCCCCCGGCGGAGGCGCTCG
Organism: Gaiellaceae bacterium; assembly: GCA_035640455.1. Taxonomy (GTDB): domain Bacteria; phylum Actinomycetota; class Thermoleophilia; order Gaiellales; family Gaiellaceae; genus AC-50. Next base: position 11,335 of record DASQWB010000103.1, read on the forward strand.
CGCGGCTCGGCGCGAGCGGCGTGCCGACGCTCCTCCTCGCCGCGACGCTTCCGCCCGAGGAGAAGGAGCGGCGCCGGCCGGCGCGCGAGCAGTTCGCCGCGCTCGTCCCGCAGGCAGAGGTCCGCCTCATGGACACCCAGCACTTCGTGCTCGAGGACGCGCCGGAAGAGACGGCACGCGAGATCGGGGAGTGGTTGCGACGGCGCTCGTAATCGCCTCCAACCTGCGCAAGGAGCTCGCCGGCGACGTCCTCTTCGACGGCGTCTCGTTCAAGGTCGAGCGCGGCGACCGCGTCGCGCTCTCGGGGCCGAACGGCTCCGGCAAGACGACGCTGCTCCGCATCCTCGTCGGGGAGACCGAGCTCCACGGCGGCGAGCTCGCCTTCCAGAAGGGCACACGCGTCGCGCTGCACGACCAGCGGCCGCCGCTCGAGCGCGAGCTGACGCTGCGCGAATACGTCCTCTCCGGGGCCACCGACCTCGTCGCGGCCGAGCAGGAGCTGCGCCGGCTCGAGGACGCGATGGCGGCCGGAGACCACGCCGCGGCGACGCTGCGGCGCTACGCGGAGGCGCAGGCCCGCCTCGAGCACGCGGGCGGCTACGCGTGGCGCGAACGCACGAACGCGGTCGTCCGCGGCCTCGGCTTCGTCGACGCCGACCTCGACCGCCCGCTCGCCACCTTCTCCGGCGGCGAGCTGACGCGCGCCTCGCTCGCCCGCGCTCTCGGCGGCGATCCCGATCTCCTGCTTCTCGACGAGCCGACGAACCACCTCGACGTGACGTCGATCGAGTGGCTCGAGCGCGAGCTCGCCTCCCTCGACGCCGGCGTCATCCTCGTCGCGCACGACCGCTGGTTCCTCGAGGCGGTGACGGGCGCCGTGCTCGAGCTCGAGGCCGGCCGCTCGACCTTCTTCCCCGGCCCTTGGCACACGTGGCGGGAGGAGAAGGCCGCGCGCGCGCTCCACGCGGGCAAGGCGGTCGAGCGCTACGAGGAGGACATCGCCCGCCTGCACCGGTTCGTGGAGCGGTTCCGGTACAAGAAGACGAAGGCGAAGCAGGCGCAGGCGAAGCTGAGGCAGATCTCGCGCCTCGAGCGCGATCGGTCGCGCGCGGCGGACGAGCTCCAGCTCCTGACGCGCCGCTCCCGCAGCCTCGGCTTCGAGTTCCTGAAGCCCGCGCGGAGCGGCCGCACCGTCGCCGAGGCGCGCGGCCTCGAGCTCGCGGTCGGCGAGCGCGTGCTGCTGCGGGGCGCGACCTTCGCCCTAGAGCGCGGGGAGCACGTCGCCCTCGTCGGGCCGAACGGCTCCGGCAAGACGACGCTCCTCGAGACGCTGCTCGGCCTGCGCTCGCCGCGCGCGGGCACGGCCCGCCTCGGCCACGGCGTCGAGCCCGTCTACTTCAGCCAGCACGAGGTCGAGCTGCCGAAGACGGGCAGCGTCCTCGACGCGGCGCAGTCGGCGACGGGCCTGCCGCGCCCGCAGGCCCAGTCGCTCCTCGGCCGCTTCCTCTTCTCGGGCTGGACGGAGCACGAGAAGCCGGTGTCGGCGCTCTCGGGCGGCGAGCGGCGCCGCCTGGCGCTCGCGCTCGTCGTCGCCTCGGGCGCGAACTTCCTCGTCCTCGACGAGCCGACGAACCACCTCGACCTCGAGAGCCGCGAGGCGCTGGAGGCCGCGCTCGAGGCCTTCCCCGGGACGGTCTTGTTGGTCTCGCACGACCGTGCCCTGGTGGACGCGGTCGCGGCGCGCACGCTCGCGATCGAGGACGGCGAGCTGCGCTCCTACGACGGCGGCTGGGCCGACTACGTGCGGGCCCGCGAGGCGCGAGCGGCACCTCTACCTCCACCTTCGCCGCCGAAGAAGCAGAAGGCGCCGAAGCCGGCGCCTGCTCCGGCGCGGCGGCCGAGCGAGCTCGACCGCCTGGAGGCCGAGATCGCCGCCCACGAGGAGACGGTGTCAGAACTCGAGCGGCGCCTAGCCGACGACTGGGGCGACGTCGAAACGCTGGCCGCCCATCGCCGAGCCCGCGACGAGCTGCAGGCGCTCCTCGCCCGCTGGGAAGAGCTCTTCGAGCGCTCGCAGGCTTAACGCTCGACTATCGGCGGAACCAGCCGACGCACATGGATAGAACGAGCAAAATCAGCCACGGCTCGAAGTGGATGCTGATCGTCATTCGACGCGGCCGAAATATCGGCAATTCATCGACAGAGCCGAGCGGCTGATCACGGGTTCCTGGCGACGCCCGTGACCACGAGAAACGTCGACCTCCTTCGCGAGCTCGTCGAGATCGAGTCTCCGACCGGCTACTCCGACGGGCTGCGCGCGGTGGCGACGCGGGTCGCCGACGAGCTCGAGCCCCTGGGCGGCGAGGCGCGCTTTCTCGGCGACCACCTCCGCGTCGAGCTGCCGGGCGACGGCCCGCCGCTCCTCCTCCTGGGCCACGTCGACACCGTCTGGGGAATCGGGACGCTCGAGGACATGCCCTTCCGGATCGAGAACGGCCGCGCGTACGGCCCCGGCGCCTACGACATGAAGGCCGGGCTCGTCGTGCTCCTCGAAGCGGTCCGCGCCGCCGGAAAGCGCCGTCGCGCGCTTCGTGTCTTCCTCACAGCGGACGAGGAGATCGGAAGCCTCACCGGCCGGCCGCTGATCGAGGAGGCCGCCGAGGGAGTGGCGGCCGCGCTCGTCCTCGAGCCGCCGACGCCGCGCGGGAACCTCAAGACGGCTCGGAAGGGACTCGCCCGCTACCGCCTCGTCGCCCATGGCCAGGCGGCTCACGCGGGCACCCATCCCGACGAGGGCGCGAGCGCGGTGGACGAGCTCGCGCACCAGATCCTCGTTCTGAGAGGCCTCAACAACCCGCGGCAGGGCATAACCGTCAACGTGGGCGTCATCCGCGGCGGCCTGCGCGAGAACGTGGTCGCAGATCACGCGGAGGCGTGGATCGACGTCCGCGTCACGCACTCGGCGGATGTTCCCAAGGTCGAGCGGGCGCTCTCGGGCCTGATCCCGTTCGTCCGCGGGACGCGGCTCGAGCTCGAGGGCGGCTTCACGCGCCCGCCGCTCGAGCGCTCGCCCGGCGGGGCGCGCCTCTTCGAGAAGGCGCGGGAGCACGGCGCGAGGCTCGGGCTCGACCTGCACGAGAGCTCGTCCGGCGGCGGCTCGGACGGCAACCTGGTCGGCGCGCTCGGCGTCCCGGTGCTCGACGGCCTCGGCGCCGAGGGCGGCGGCGCGCATGCCCGCGACGAGCACGTGCTCCTCGCCTCGGTGCCCGTCCGGGCACGGCTCTTGTCACAACTCTTGATCGAGCCGGGCCTCTAAGGCAAAAATCCCTGCACAACCGACCCGGAGGTGGTGTATGGCTGCCGTTGCGCCAGCGGACGAGCGGACGATGATCTCGGAGCGCATCGCTCCGGGCATGCTCCCGCGGGTCCTGAACTCGGCGGACATGACGATCATCTTCGTCGCGATCGTCCTCTTCATCGTGAACGCGTCGGCGATCCAGCGAGCCGGCCCGGCGGCGTACACGTTCTGGATCCTCGGCTTCCTCGCGTTCCTGATCCCGGGTGCCCTCGTGACGGCGCAGCTCGGGCTCATGTTCCCGCAGGAAGGGTCGCTCTACGTGTGGACGCAGAAGGCGCTCGGCCCGTTCTGGGGCTTCTTCGCCGGCTTCTGCGCGTGGTGGCCCGGCATCCTGGTCATGGCGGCGACGGGCGACGCCGTCGTCACGATCTGGCAGTTCATCGACACCGGCGGGCTGCCGAAGAACTGGGAGCAGGGGCTCGTGATCCTCGCCGTCCTCTGGTTCTCGGCGGTGATCTCGATGCTGCGCCTGCGGATGACGCAGAACTACGCAAACGTCGCGGTGGTCTTCTACGGTGCGGCGATCTTCGTCATCGGCCTCGCCGGCATCCTGTGGCTGATCGGCGACGGACACTCCGCGACCGGCGGCTTCGGCACGTTCGACAACTGGCTGCCGCACTCGAGCACGTGGACGCTCTTCGGGCTCGTCATCCTCGCCCTCCTCGGCATCGAGGTGCCGCTGAACATGGGCGTGGAGATCGTCCACATGCGAGCGATCAAGAAGTACCTGTTCTGGGGCTCGATCGTCGTGATGGTCGGCTACCTCTGGGCGACCTTCGGGACGATGATGAACCTGCCCGCGTCGCAGTCGACGGGCGGGCTCAGCGACATCTTCGTCGCCGTGCAGCACGCCTTCTGGGGCTCGCACGCCTGGGCGGTGATCATCGCGCTGATCGCGCTCTGGTTCTTCGTCTCGAACACCGTCGTCTACAACTACTCGTTCAGCCGGCTGCTCTTCGTGTCGGGCCTCGAGCGGCGGATGCCGACGGCGATGGGACGCGTGGAGGAGAAGACGCGCGTGCCGAGGAATGCGATCGTCGTCCAGACGGTGCTCGCGTCCGCCGTCACCGTGGTCGCGTTCGGGCCCTGGTTCGGAAGCGGCAACACGAACAAGATCTTCTGGATGCTCCAGGCCGCGGTGACCGTGATCTGGTGTATCTCGATGGTCCTCCTGTTCGCCGACATCTACCTCGTGAAGCGCGCCTTCCCGGGGAAGTTCGAGGAGGTGCGCGTGGCACCCGACTGGGCGCTCTTCGGAAGCGGCCTGATCGGGATCGGCGCGTCGATCCTCGGCATCGTCGTCACCTTCAAGACGCCGTGGGTCACGCAGTGGACGACGCACAGCTGGCGCGTGTGGCTCGCGGTCATCGTGATTGTGTCGGCGCTCGTCGCGATCGCGATCTACGCCATCAGCGAGTACACGCGCCGACGGGAGGTACCGACTCCGACCCCGACGCCTGCGGGTTAGTTGGGGGCGGCAGATGTCGTAAAGAAGGCGCACGAGGCGGAGCTCCGCCTCGTGCGCTTTCTCTGGTGCGGGAACGACGGCACGGTCCGCGCCAAGGCGAGCGCGATCGGCGGCCTCGAGGGCCGCATCGAAAGCGGGATCGGCCTCACGGTCGCGATGCAGGCGATGAACGGCCTGGACCAGCTCCAGCCGGTCGAGGGGATGGGGCCGGTGGGCGAGATCCGACTCGTTCCCGACCCGGACACGTTCCGGGTGCTGCCCTATGCGCCACGCACGGGCGCGATGCTCGTCGATCTCGTCCAGCTCTCCGGCGAGCCCGCGCCGCAATGTCCCCGCTCGTTCCTCGAGCGGCAGGCGGAACGGCTCGAGGAGCGGGCGGGGACGCTCGAGGTCGCGTTCGAGAACGAGTTCTCGCTGGCGACGGTGCAGGACGGGGCGTACGTGCCGGTCGACGAGAGCCTCTGCTTCTCGACGATCGGCCTGACCGCCTCGCAGGCGTACGTCGACGCGCTCGTCGACGCGCTCGAGCAACAGGAGATCGGGCTCGAGCAGTACTACGCCGAGCTCGGCCACGGGCAGCAGGAGCTCTCGACCGAGCACGCTCGCGCCCTCCGCGCCGCCGACGAGCAGGTGCTCGTGCGGGAGACGATCCGCGGCGTCGCCGCGAACCACGGCCTCGTCGCCTCGCTCGCGCCGAAGCCGTGGCCCGAGAACGCCGGCAACGGCGGTCACATCCACTTCTCGCTCTGGAAGGACGGCAAGAACCTGTTCCACGACCCGGACGCGGCCGACGGCCTCTCGGCCACCGCTCGCTCGTTCGTCGCCGGCGTGCTCGAGCACCTGCCCGGCCTCTGCGGGCTGACGGCGCCGAGCTTCAACTCCTACCACCGCATCGTCCCGCAGTACTGGGCCGGCGCGTTCACCTGCTGGGGCCACGACAACCGCGAGGCGCCGGTCCGCGTCCCGTCGCTCTTCTGGGGCTCGGAGGAGGCCTCGACGAACGTCGAGCTGAAGTCGGCCGACGCGAGCTGCAACCCCTACCTCGCCCTCGGCGGGCTGATCGCGGCGGGGCTGGACGGGCTCGAGCGCGACCTCGAGCCGCCCGAGCCGCTCGAGGTCGACCCGGCGACGATCTCCGAGGAGGAGCGCGCGAAGCGCGGCATCCGCCGCCTGCCGGCGACGCAGGAGGAGGCGCTCGACGCGCTCGCCGCCGACCAGGTGCTGACGACGGCCCTCGGCCCGACGCTGACGACGTCCTACCTCGCGGTCCGCCGCTCCGAGTGGGCCGCCTACTCGGCCGGAGACGAGGCATTCGAGCAGCGGGGCCACTTCTCGAAGTACTGAACGGCGTCGGGCTCGTCGACCACCACGCCCACGGGATCCTGCGGGCGCAACCGAGCCTCGACGAGTTCCGGGGCCTGTTCTCCGAAAGCCCCGACCCGCGGCAGTGGCCGCACGTCGCGACCGGCCTCACCTACCGGCGGGCGATCCGGGAGCTCGCCGCCCTGTTCGACGCCGAGCCGACCGAGGAGGTGGTCTACGAACACCGGCTCGCGACGGAGCCGGACGAGTACGCGTCGAGGCTCCTACGCGCCACTGGCACCGAGCTCCTCCTCGTCGACGACGGCTATCCGCCCCCGGGCGAAGCCGTCGGGTGGCGCGAGCTCGGCGAGCTCGCCGGCTGCGAGGCCCGCCCCGTCCTGCGCATCGAGCGGGTGGCGGAGGAAGCCGGGCCGGAGGGACTCGAGCGGGTTCGCGCCGAGATCGCAGCCGCCCGAGCGAACGGATTCGTCGCGCTGAAGACGATCGCGGCCTACCGTGGCGGTCTCGACCTGGAGGCGCTCAAGCCGACGCTCCCGACCGCCCGGATCGAGGGCACCCGCATCCGCTACGTCCTACTCGCCGCGCTCGAGGCGAACGAGGCGACGGGAGAGCCGCTGCCGGTGCAGGTGCACTGCGGCTTCGGCGACTCCGACCTCTGGCTCATGCGTGCCGACCCGAGCCACCTGAAGCCGCTCGTCGAGCGCTTCCGGGAGACGGCGTTCGTGCTCCTGCACTGCTACCCGTTCGTGCGCGAGGCGGGCTGGCTCGCCCACGTCTACGGGAACGTCTGGTTCGATCTCTCGCTGACGATCCCGCACGTCGCGCGGCCGGCGGAGGCGGTCCGCGAGGCGCTCGAGCTCGCGCCGGTCTCGAAGCTGCTCTACGCGTCGGATGCGGCCCGCACGCCCGAGCTCTACTACCTCGCCGCGAAGTGGTGGCGGGAGGCGCTCGCCGAGGTCCTCGCGGACACGCTGCCGCCGGACGAGGCAGAGCGGGACGGCCGCGCGATCCTGCGCGAGAACGCGCTCGCGCTCTACGGCCTAGAACTCGTTTCGGAATGAACACGCGCTGACCGGTTGCGATGGGGGAGTGCGAGACAAGGACGCAGGGAGCGTTCGTAGCCGGAGGCTACGGGCGCGACCGAGGACGCAGTCTCGTGCCGCCCAGCGCGGCCGGGCAGCCCGTGGCTCATTTCGAAACGGGTTCTTAGTAGCGGCCCATCTCCCTGAGGCGCTCGTCGCTGATGCCGAAGTGGTGGGCGACCTCGTGCAGGACGACGCGCCTGATCTCCTCGCACAAGCGGTCGGGATCGGCGCCGTAGCAGCGCTCGAGCGGGCCGCGGTAGATGGAGATCTTGTCCGGCGGTACGGCGCCGTACCAGCTGCCTCGTCTCGTCATCGGGACGCCCTGGTAGAGGCCGAGGAGCGGCTGACCGTCCGGCGGCTCGTCCTCGATGACGATCGCGACGTTCGACATGTAGCCGCGGAGCTCGGCCGGCAGCGAGTCGAGCGCCTCTTGGGCGCACCGCTCGAAGTCGACGTCGTCCATGGCGCCAGTGTAGGAAGCCGATCTCCCTCGTCGATACGCCCACTCCGGGGGATGCGCTCGGGCGCGACGCATCGCATGGTGAGAGGAGTCGCGATGGCCGAGCTGACGGATCATCCGAGCGGCACGCCGCTCGTCCTGCGCGTCGAGATCTCCGCGGAGAGCGGCGGCAGCCTTTCCGTGCCCGCGCTCGAGGCCGGACTGCGGGCGCTTGCGCCCGGGCGCGACGCCGACGTCGAGCGGCGCGCTGCCGAGCTCGAGCGCCGGGAAGCGAAGCTCGACGAGACGGAGCGGCGGCTCAACGAGCGCGAGCTCGAGCTGGAGGCGGGCTCCGGCTTCACGGCGTCGGAGAAGATCCGGCTCGCGTCGCGCGAGAAGCGCGTGGCGAGCATCGAAGAGGAGCTCGAGGAGCGGCTGCAGGACGTCTCCGAGCGCGAGGATGCGCTCAAGACGCGGGAGGCGGAGTTCGAGGCCGACGTCGAGCTTCGAGAGCAGCGCATCGAGCGCTGGCGCACCGAGCTCCAGGAGCTCGAGCAGCGCCTCGACCGCAAGGAGACGGAGCTGACGCTCTACGTGGGCGAGCTCCAAGGCGAGCTGGCGAAGCGCGAGCCCGGCTGGTGGCCGGTGACCGACCGGCCGCTCCGCCACCACTAGCTCTCTCTCTCACGCAGCCGTTCCAACTTCGCGCCGACTTGCGGGCGTACCGTTGACGGCGCCTGCCCCTTTCCGCAGCCTGGTTCGAAAGCCAGGCGACCAGTGGCCCTGCACGGCCTCCTCGCGCGTCGCCGCGACAGCAAGGAGGAACCGTGAGAGCGATTCGAGTCGACCCCGGGCGGCTCCGCCTGGTCGGCTGGGGGCTGGGCGGGCTCGCCGCCGGTGCGGCCGCCGGGATCTGCGCCGTCTTCGTCGCGAGCGCCGTCGCGGCCGGCCGGTCGGCGGCCACCGACGAGGACGCGGCGCGGATCGTCGACGCCGGGCACCTGCCGCCCCTGCTGCGGCTGCCGGGCGAACGCGTGACGCTCCGCTTCAACGTCTTCTGCCCGGCTCCGGGCGACGACCCGTTCGACGGGACGCCGTGCGACGCAGGCGGTGACGTCTTCGTTCGCGCCAGGCGGTCCGGCCCGTTCAGGCAGCTTCCCCTTCGAGAGACGGACGACGTGGCTCACGGCCGGTATGTCGTCGACGTGCCGGCGGACCTCGCCGCCTCGCCGGAGGGGTTCTCGTACTACGCCGTCCTCCGCAACCAGGCGACCGGTGCGTCGATCACCGTCCCCTCCGGAGGCGCGGCCGCGCCGCAGCTGAGCCTCCCGCTCGAGCACGCAGTCGAGGTCGAGCTCGGCACGCACGCGTTCGGCTCGACCCGCCGCGCCGACGCCCGTGTCGCAAGCGCCATCTGGGGCACGGCGCCCGGCGAGGTCGGGCTCCTGTACGGACCGTCGTTCGGGCCGATCGGGCCGTCGGCGTTCGACGTCGCGCCGAACGGCGAGGTCACCATTCTCGACCAGGCGAACGGACGCACGGAGCGCTGGCGGGCGGGCCGCGTGGCCGCCGCCGTGCCGGTCGACGTCACCGGCGGGATTGCGGACATGGCCGTCGAGGCGGACGGCTCGATCGACGTCCTCGAGCCGACCGGCTCGGGCTCCGCGGCGACGCCCGAGCTCCGCAGCTTCGACCCGGCGGGGCAGCTCCTCTCGAAGACCGCGATCGAGGACCGGACGTGGTCGCAGCTCCGGAGGGGAGCAGACGGGCTCGAGGTCCAGCAGGAGCCGTCGGAGCAGTGGATGCCCGTGCGTCGAGGGCAGGCTTGGCTCGCGCGGGCGGCGCAGGCGCGAGCCGGTCACCCCGGCCGGACGCTGGCGAGCGGCCGCGAGCTCGTCGTGTTCCGAACCGGTGTCTCGGAGGCTCGCGTCGCCGAGGTCGCGGCCGGGCACGTCGTGCGCTCCTGGCGGATCACGAGCGCGCCGCCGCTCGGCGAGATCCAGCTCGCGGAGCCGTTCGGCAATCGCGTGGTGCTCGTCGTCCGCCCCTACACCGAGACTCAGGACGAGTTCCTCGTGCTCGTCCTCGGCGACCGCGGTCTCGAACGCTCCTTCAGCGTCGACTCGGCCGACTGGGCCGAGACGGCGCCGCTGGCTCGCTTCCGGCTCGCGGGTTCGTCGCTCTACCAGCTCGGCTCGACGCCGAGCGGGATGCACGTCGACCGCTTCGACCTGGAGGTGAACCGATGAGCCTGCTGCGACCGCGCGTCGCCTTCCTCGCCGCGTTCGCCGTCGCGCTCAGCCTCGTGGCGGCGAAGGCGGCGCTCGCGACCTTCGTCTCGGCCAACTGCAACTACAACGCGGCGACGTGGTCGCCGAACATGTACCGGGACGGCTCGGTGACGGTGGCGCTCGTCGCCCGCTACGAGGGCTACCACTGGGGCGGCGGCTGCTGGAACGACAACGACGTCGACCAGGGGCCGAACGAGCCGCTCCAGACCTACTCGACCGGCGGCGAGGGCGGCGACTGCTCCGGCCTGACCTTCAAGGTGTGGCGCGAGTCGCTCAACACGAGCGACGGCGGCCACTACCAGTGGGGACGCCTCCGGAACGTCCACGGCCCCTACGCGGCGGCGGACTTCAAGGCGGGCGCCGGTGTGCCGAACGCGACCTACCCGAAGGCCGACGCGATCGTCATGGACGCGTTCGCCAGCAACACCCACATCGGGATGGTCTACCAGCGCCTGACCAGCGGAGCCGACCAGATCGTCGAGGCGAAGTGCGAGGCTTGCGGGACGAACATCTTCACACGCACCTATCGCTCCGACAGCTCCTACGGCGGCGTCCGGCGGATGGGGTGGACCGGCTGAGGACGCTCTGCGCCCTCTGCGTCGCGGCGGCCGGCCTCCTACTGGTGGCCGGCTGCCGCGACCACGCGAAGCCGAAGAGCAGTGTCGTCGCGGGGGACGTCCGCGTCGGCGCGGTCACGCGGCTTCGGTCGCCTCCGCTGCGGTCGTGCCTCCGGCGCTTTCGCCTTCGTCCCTCGCCCGAGACGCTCGTGGTCGAGCGACACGGCCTGCTCGGAAGCAGCGTGACGATCGCCGACCCGCGCTCGCCGTTCCTCTACGGCTGCGACCTCGCCGGCCACGGCCGCGGTGGGCGGGTCTGCGGCGGCTCGGTCGGTGTATGGCGCCGTGGCCGCCTGAACGACCCGCGGCTCGACATCCTCTGCGCCGACCGGAAGGGACGGAGACTCGGCGCTGCCTGGATCGTGCCGCTCCGGCGCGCGCGGTCGATCCTCGTTCGGGAGGGAGCGGTGACCGAGCGTTATCCCGTCGCGAGGCGCCTGCCGGTGCGGATCTGGACGCGCGACGGCGTCGACGTGGGCCGCTCGAGCGCGACCTTCGATGTCACGCAGCTGGAGCCCGGCGGCGGCAGGCTCGCGCACGAGCGGCTGCGCGCCATGGTGGCTGGGTGACTACTCGCCGCCCAGCGTCGCCACCACCGCGTCGGCGACAACCCGAAGCGGACGGCCGGAGACCTGGCTCGCCTTGCGCAGCCGTGCGAATGCCTCCTGCTCGGTTAGCCCTTCCCGTTCCATCAGCAACCCCTTCGCGCGCTCGATCGACTTGCGAGCCGCGAGCGCCTCCGCGAGCGAGTCCGCCTGCTCCCGCAGGGCCGTCAGCTCGTCGTGCCGAGCCCGGGCGGCGTGGATCGCCGGTAGGAGGTCGACCTCGCGAAACGGCTTCACGAGGTAGCCGAAGACGCCGGCCTCCACCGCGCGGCCGACGAGCTCGTCCTGCCCGTAGGCGGTGAGCATCACGATCGGGATCGGTCGCTCGTCGAGGATACGGCGAGCCGCCTCGATCCCGTCGAGACGCGGCATCTTGACGTCCAGCACGGCGAGATCCGGCCGCTGCGAGCGGGCGAGCTCGACCGCCTCGACGCCGTCGCGCGCCTCGGCGACGACCTCGAGCCCGGCGCGCGCCAACATCTCGACGAGGTCGAGCCGGATGATCGTCTCGTCCTCGGCGACGAGGACCTTCATGTCCGGACCGCGCCCACGACCGCGTACGACAGGCCCTCGGGCCCTGCGACCACCTGGCGCGTGGCCTCGGGCTCGACGAGTACGTAGCGGCCGGGCTCGAGCGGCACCTCGTCGCCCTCGACGCGTAGGACGCCGCTGCCTCGGAGCGGGATGTAGACCTCCTCCTGGTCCGACTCTCGCTCGTCGTGCTCGAACCCGGCCTGGCCGGGCTGCGAGTCGAACTGGTTGAGCTTGACGGCTTCGGCGGCGAGCCCGCGGGCGATCGGCTTCCGGCGGCCTTCGAAGGAGGACGCGTCGACGATGCGGTAGGTCACGCCGGGAACACCACCTCGGCCCGGAACGGCCCGCCGCTCTCGAGCGAGAGCGTGCCGTGCAGCTCGTCCCGCACGAGCGCGCGTACGATCGAGAGGCCGGTGCCGCTCGCCGCGCCGTCGACCCCGCGACCGTCGTCGGCGACGGCGAGGACGACGTCGCCGTCCCGCCGAGCGAGCTCGACGCGCACCCAGCGGCCGCCGTGCTCGAGCGCGTTCTGGAACAGCTCGCTGAAGACGAGCGCGAGCGCGGTCGCCCGGCTGCCGGCGAGCGAGATCGGCTCGAGCTCCGCCTCGACCTCCTTGCCCGCCGCCAGGCTCTGGACAAGCATCGAGCGCAGCCGCTCGACGAGCTCGTCGAGCTCGACGTCGTCGTCGCGGCGCTCCGTCAGCACCTCGTGCACCGCGGCGATCGCGAGGATGCGGTTGACCGAGTCGTCGAGCGCCTTCCGCGGGTCGACCTCGTGCGCGGAGCGGGCCTGGAGGCGGAGCAGCGAGGCGACTGTCTGGAGGTTGTTCTTGACCCGGTGGTGGATCTCCTGGGCGAGGACGCCCCGCATGACCGCCCGGCCGTGCTCGAGCGCGACCGCGGCGTGGTGCGCGATCGACGCGAGCAGCGCCCGCTCGTCGTCCGAGAAGGGTGTGTTCCGATCGCACACGAGCTCGCCGATCTGCCGCCGCTTCCAGCGGAGGGGCATCCGCACGGCGTACGCACCCGCCTCCCCCTCGGGCCACGCGATCTTGCCGTTCTCGAGCACGAGCGCAGCGCCGGTCGCGTCGAGCGCCTCCATCGTCGTCTCGACGATCGCCTCGAGCGACTCCTCGAGGTAGAGCGACTCCGAGACCGCCTCCGAGATCCGCGCCAGCGCCTCGAGCTCGGTCACCCGGCGCCGCGCCTCGGCGTAGAGCTTCGCGTGCTCGATCGTCTGCGCCACCTGGCCTGCGATCGCCGCCAGCAGGTCGATCTCGGCCGCCGTGAAGTTCCGCGGCCGGAGCGTACGGACGTTGAGCGCGCCGGCGAGCTTGTCGCGCGCGAGGATCGGCACCGCAAGGATCGACTCGTACTCGTCCTCGGGCAGGTTCGGAAACGACTTGAAGCGCGGGTCGAGGTGCGCCTTCTCCGGCAGCATGATCGGAGCACGCTCCGCGGCCGCGACGCCCGTGATGCCCTCCCCAGGGCGCATCCGCGGCCGCCTCGTCATCTCGTCGACGCGCGTGCCGTACGTCGCGCGGAGGACGAGCTCGTCGGCCCGCTCGTCGTAGAGATAGACGAAGCAGGCGTCGGCGCCGAGCGCGTCCGCCACCTTGCTCGCGACGAGGCCGAGCACCTCCTCGAGGTCGAGCGACGAGTTGACGGCGGCGATCGTCTCCGTCAGCAGCCGGAGGTGCCGCGCGGAGGCGTCCACGGCCCGATTGTAGGCACCGAGCGCTGCGTCACCGGTCCGTGGCGATGCGCGGTGCGATCATGCGAGTCGATGCGTGCAGGCTGCGCGGATCGGGACGAGGAGGACGCCGGGACGTTTCTCGAGGCCGCGACGCAGCTCGGGGCCAAGCTCTGCGACGAGGCGATCTGGAACGGCGACACATGCGGATGGAGCGGACCGCTTCCCACCGTGGTCGACGGGAGCTGGACGTCGACCGTGCGGCCGTTCGGGCCCGAGCTCTACAGCGGAACCAGCGGTGTCGCGCTTGCGCTCGCGCGCCTGTACCGGGCTACGGGCGAGGAGCGCTTCGCAGCCACCGCAGCAGCCGGCGTGCGGGACGCGCTCGCCCGGCTCGGCGAGATCCCGCCGCTTCTGCGTTGCAGCTTCTACACGGGCTTCGCCGGCATCGCGGCCGCGGCGCTCGAGCTCGGCGAGGCGCTCGAGGACGATCGCTGGATCCAGACCGGTCTCCGCCTGCTCACCGGCCTCGGCCAGATCGATCCCGAAGTCCAGGCGGCCGACGTGCTCTCCGGGATTGCCGGCACGATCCCCGTCCTCCTCGACGTCCATCGCCGATATCGGTCGACCGAAAGCCTCGAGGCCGCGGTGCGGTTCGGCTCGTTCCTCGTGGCCGACGCGAACCGCAGCGACGACGCCTGGTCGTGGTCCTCCCGCGGCACTGCGACACCGCCCGGCGACCGCGATCTGGCGGGGCTCGCACACGGCGCCGCCGGCATCGCGCGAGCGCTGCTCGAGCTTCACCGCGTCACCGACGACGAGAGCTTTCGGGCTGCCGCCGACGGCGGCTTCCGCTACGAGCAGCGCTGGTTCAGCTCCGCCCGTGAGAACTGGGCCGACGTGCGTGCGGTCGACCCCGACGGCAACGCCGGCGCGGGCGCATACCTGGTGCAGTGGTGCTATGGAGCCGCCGGGATCGGACTGGCGCACCTGCGGGCGTACGAGCTGCTGGGCGACGTCGGGCACAGGCTCGCCGCCGAGGCCGCGCTGCGCACCGTCACCCGCGACCTGCGTGCGTTCCCCGACAACCTCCAGCCGAACTACTCGCTCTGCCACGGGGTCTGCGGCAACGCCGACCTGCTCCTGGGTGCCGCCGCGGTCTTCGGCGACGCGGAGCCGGCGCGGTTGGCGGCGCAGATCGGGCGTGAGGGCGTCGCCCGCCACCTCCGTCGGTCCGATCCGTGGCCGAGCGGCGCCGCCGACGGGCGTGAAACCCCCGGGCTCATGTGGGGCATCGCCGGAACCGCCCACTTCTACCTGCGGCTGCACGACCCCGCCGAGACGCCCTCCCTCCTGCTTCCCGTCCCGGGCTGAGGGCGGATCGGCGCTTCGTCAGGCCGCGACCGCGAGCCGGCGGCGCGGGCGTGGGTTCCGGACCACGCGCAGGTCGCGGCCGGGGAGTCTCTCGACCTCGGGATCTTGGCGCGAACGCCGCGGACGGCGCCGCACCGGAGCCTCCGCCGCCGGGAGCGAGCCCGCGTAGCGCTCCAGGGTGGCAGCCGCCTCTGCCGCTTCCGGCCGGCGCAGCGGATCGGCGTCGAGGAGCGCCGCCACGAGCGCCCGCGCCGCCCGCGGCACCCCTTTGCGGAGCGTCCCCAGCGGTCGCCGGCGATCGTGGAACGTGCCCGCGGCAAGTACTTCGTCGAGATCCGGCTGGAAGGAGGTCAAGAGCTGGTAGATCGTCGCGCCGAGGGCGTAGAGGTCCTCGGGAAGGTTGGTGCCCGTGACGGCGCCGAGTCGCAGCTCGGGCGGCGTGAACGCCGGCGTCCCGTATGGCTCGTCACAGGGGTCGTCGAGCTGGACGGCGCCCTCGAAGTCGAGCGGGCGAACGGCCCCTTCGGGGGTCAGCATGAGGTTGGCAGGCTTGCAGTCGCGCCACGCCCAGCCCGCGGCGTGGATTCGAGCCACGACGCGAGCGGCCGCTGCCCCCGCGGCCAGCGCCTCCTCGACCCGCAGCTTCGCGCGGGGTCGCATACACAGCGCGACCAGCGGCTCCCCCTCGATGTGCTCGAGGACGAGATAGCGATGCCCCTCGACGTCGAAGGCGGTTCGCACCTCCGCCGCCGCGACGCTCGCAGGAAGCTGCCGCAGGACTCTCTCCTCGTGAAGGATCAGTCCACGGCCGTCGATGCCGTTCCAGCCCGTCTCGCCGTGGAGCCGACCCTCCTTGACGATGCAGTAGGTCGCCGGCGTCTCCCGGATGTCGACGCCGCGATAGACGCCGCCCTTCCCGCGCTGCGAGAGGATGTCGTAGACGAGCACCTGCGTGAGCAGCGGGCTTTCGGAATCGAAGCGTTCGGCGGCGGGATCGAAGGGGTTGACGATCCAGTCGGGGACCGCTTTCCCCGGCAGGCGCTGGTCGGGCACGAACTTCCCCGTCGGATCCCGAATCGCCGGAGACCGGAACCCGTCGGACTCCTCCACGATGAGCGGGGCGAAGCCGCCGTACCGGTAGTAGACGCAGCCACCGTCCCGGTACGGCAGGTCGTAGGGCACCGGAGGAGCTCGGAGGCCGGCCGTGCGCCGATCGAGCTCGGCCGCGAGCCGTACGGCATCCTCGGGATCCTTCGGGTAGACGGTCATGAACTTGCCGACCTGGCTGAAGCCGTAGCGCAGGCCGCTGTTGAGCTGCCCGAGCGTGTCGAGGCTCGCCACGGCCTTGAAGAGCGTGCCGGTCGACGCCAGAAGCGGCGCGCACGCCTCCATCACCGCCACGGCGTCGAGGACGGTTGCAGACACATGCAGCTTGAAGCCCTGCGGCGGGTCGTCGGCCTCCGCAACGCGGCTGAACCTCCAGGGCGAATCGCCGTCCTCGAGCGGCAGGAAGGTGTCGACGAGCTCGCGCCAGCGCTCGGCATGCCGCAGGCGCGCCGTGCGGGCAGCTGCGGCGTCGGGGCGGCGAGCGTCGGCGTGCAGGGTCATCGCGGAATCGAATCGACGTAGTCGAGGTCGACCCCGCCCGTCGTGGTGGTGGCGCCGGTGCCTTGGCAGCAGTGGGTGACGGGCGTCGCGATGGTCGAGAGGGTCAGCCACGTGGCGCTGTCGCACGTGCACGCGTCGACGTCGCCTGCGGCCATCGCAGCCAGCTCACCAGGGGTCGACGCAAACAGCTCGAGGTACGCCGCCATGGCGGGCGTGCCTGGGCCGGCCCGGAGGGCGTCCCGGCCCAGGCTACGCACTCGCTCGGCGAACTCGTGATCGTGGTAAACCCGCTCGGTGACCGCTCGGGCCCGTCGCCCAAGGGCCGACATGCCGCGGTCTAGACGTTGGTGCTCGTCGTCGTCGTCGTGGTCGCACCGCAGCAGGTCGGCACGGGAGTCACGATGCTCGACAGCGTCACCCACGTGGCGCTGTTGCAGGTGCAGGCCGCGGCCCCTCCCGTGGCGCCCATCCCGGCCAGCGCACCGGGCGTCGCAGCGAACTCGTCGAAGTAGGCGTCCATCTCCGCGCTCCCCGGGCCGGCCTGGAGCGCCGCCATGCCCTTTTTCTTCAACTCCTCGGCGTAACTCGGGTCGTGCACGACCCGCGTGGCCACCTCGTGCAGCTTGCTCAGATCGACCGCCATCTGCGGCTCCTTTCCACACTTCCGGGCCGACGCGCCCGTAACCAAAAGATCATCGTCATGCCGCCTCGAACCGGCAATGAGTCGCCGGAACCATCTTCGGCCCACCCGGGGATCCAGTGGCCTGGACCGCCGGCCGCGCTTACTGGCGGCCGCTCGTCGTCGTCGTCGTGGTCGCGGCGCAGCAGGTGACGATCGGGGTCATCACGGTGGAGAGCGTCGTCCACGTGGTGCTGTCGCACAGGCAGGCGCTGTCGGGGCCGACGCCCATGCCGGCCAGATCGCCGGGTGTCGCGGCGAACTCGTCGAAGTACGCCTCGAACTCCGGCGTCCCAGGCCCTTGCCGAATCGCCTCGAGCGCCATCTCCTTCATCCGCTGCGCGAACGGGGGATCGTGGACGAGGCGGGCGGCCACGCTCTGGAATCGGCTCAAGTCCGGCGGCATGGTAGGAGTCGCCCCGAGCGACGGGCGATTGTCGCCGCGGACCTCCAGTCGAGGCAATGGACCTCGGGAACTATCTTGGATCCATCGGGGATCACAGACGGCTCAGCGGAGGCTGTTGTTCCCGGAGTTGACGTTTCGCCACGTGCCGTCGCTCCGGCGCGCCCACACCGCCGCTTCGGCTCGCGTCGCGAGCTTGAGCTTCTTGAGGATGTGGTGGACGTGATTCTTCACGGTCGGTAGCTCGATCCGCAGCTCCCGCGCGATCTCCTTGTTCGAGAGGCCGCGCGAGATGAGCGCGACGACGTCGAGCTCTCGGCTCGTCAGCAGCGGATGCGGCGGCGGCGCAGCGTTCCCTGCGGCGATCACGCGGCCGAGCAGCGCGGCCGCAACCTGCGGTGGACACGCCACCCGGCCCGCGGCGACGGATTCCGCCGCCACGACCAGTCCGTCGAGCGAGTCCTCCGCCAGCACGAACCCCCGCACCCCGGCCTCCGCGAGCGCGAGCGTCCGCGCCTCTTCCTCGACCGGCACGTCGAAGGCGACGACGCGCGGGGAGTCGCAGGCCCCCAAGGCCCGGACCGCTGCCACGGCCTCGATCTCCGAGGCATCCACGAGCACGACGTCCGGCAGGCTCTGGCGGTACCGCTCCACGCCCTCGGTAGCGCCGGCGGCAGTCGCGACGACGCGAAAGCCGGCCTGTGCGAGCGCGGCGCTTAGGAGCTCCCGGGCGAGCGCCCCCCGCCGGACCACGAGCACGCGAAGCGAGCGCTTGCCATCGTCCACTACCGACACCGCGCCGCCGTCCTTGCCGAGCGAGTCTCGTCAGCAACGAGCAAACCGCATCCTCCTCACTGCCTGCCCGGATTGCGAAGCTACGCCGTTGCGCGCAAGTCGTCAATCAAGAAGGCAAGCCGCCGATCGACGTTAGACGCCGACGAAGCGCCAAGAGTCTGTCCGGTCGCGCTCCTCGGCCCGAATGGCGCCGGCACGGCGCCTGCTCGACCTTTAACACAATGCTTACGAGCGAGAAGGGTTTTTCTTTAGAGACGTGGAATAGCTTCGGCAACGTGAGCGCTCTCGCCGTCGACCTCCGCCGCACCGCCGGATACATCGTCGCCGATAGCCGCGGGCGCCTGGTCGGCAAGGTGGAGTGCCCGATGTACGGCACCGCGCCCGACGTTCCGGATGCGCTCTCCGTGCGCGCCGGCTTCCTGTCGCGGCGTCGCCGGCTCGTTCCCGCCGACGCGATCGACCAGATCGACGGGGCGAGCGGCGTGATCGGCCTGCGCGTCGAGCGCGAGGCGATCCGCAGCTTCCTCTAGAGCAGTTTCTTCCTAGCGAGCGGCGAAGGGGGGCTTCGCCGCGGTCCGGCACCACAGCGACCGGCCCCCGAAACGACCACGAGGTGCCTAGAAAGCACCTCGCGGTCGGCCGTCAGCGGCTCCGCGCTACCGCAGGGCCGCGCAGAGCCGTGAGGCTCGATTCTCTCGCGCCGTCGGGCGGCGAGCAAGTACCAATCGATATCTCGCTTCCTACAGCACCGACAAGTACCGCTCCATCTCCCAGGCGGTCAGCTGGACGCGGTACTCGTCCCACTCTTTGCGCTTGAGCTCGACGTAGCGGTCGAAGATGTGCGGCCCGAGCGCCTTCCGTGCGAGCTCCGACTGCGCGAGCTCGTCGATCGCCTCGCCGAGCGTCTCGGGGAGCGAGATGATCCCGCGCTCGCGCCGCTGCTCGGCCGTCAGGTGGTAGAGGTTCGTCTCCATCGGCGACGGAAGCTCGTAGCCGCGCTCGATCCCCTCGAGCCCGGCGTGCAGGAGCGCCGCGAAGGTGAGGTACGGGTTGCAGGCGGGGTCGGGGCAGCGGATCTCGGCGCGCGTCGCCTGCTCCGAGCCCGGCTTGTAGAGCGGGATCCGGATCAGCGCCGAGCGGTTCCGCCGCGACCAGGCGACGTAGACGGGCGCCTCGTAGCCGGGGACGAGCCGCTTGTACGAGTTGACCCACTGCGCGAAGACCGCGGCGATCTCGCGCGCGTGGCGGAGCTGGCCCGCGATGAAGGCCTTGCCGGCGTCGGAGAGGTGCCACTCGTCGTCGGCGTCGAAGAACGCGTTGCGGCCGTCCGCGAAGAGCGACTGGTGCGTGTGCATCCCGGATCCGTTCTCGCCGAAGATCGGCTTCGGCATGAAGGTGGCGTGGAAGCCGGCCTTCTTCGCGATCTCCTTGACGATCAGGCGGTAGGTCACCGTGTAGTCGGCCATGTCCAGCGCAGACGCGTAACGCATGTCGATCTCGTGCTGCGAGGGCCCGACCTCGTGGTGGACGTACTCGATCGGGATTCCCATCGACTCGAGCGCCGCCACCGTCTCCTGGCGCAGCTCGCTCGCCGCGTCGAGCGTCGTCATCGCGAAGTAGCCGCCTTCGTCGAGCGGCTCGGTGCCCTTGTCGTCGCGGAAGAGGAAGTACTCGAGCTCGGGGCCGACGTTGAAGGTTTCGAACCCGAGCTGGCGCATCCGCTCGAGCGCGCGGCGCAGGACGTAGCGCGGGTCGCCCTCGTACGGCTTCCCGTCGGGCGTGACCACGTCGCAGATCATCCGCGCCACCTTCGTCTCGCCCTCGCGGTGCGGCATGAGCTGGAACGTACCGGGGTCGGGGATCGCGACCATGTCCGACTCCTCGATCGCGTTGAAGCCCGTGATCGACGAGCCGTCGAAGCCCATCCCGTCGTCGAGCGCGTCCTCGAGCTCGGCGGGGGTGATGGCGAAGCTCTTCAGATGCCCTTCGAGATCCGTGAACCAGAGCAGGACGAAGGCGACGCCCTCGTCCTGGATCCGCCGCGCGACCTCGCGCCGCGACTCCTCGCTCGACGTGGCTCTGTTCCGGGTCTCGACCTGTGCCATGACGACCTCCTCGAACGCAAAAAAGCCCCAGGCGCGGACGTCGCGCCCGAGGCCTCGTCGCCTCGTAGTGACCGCGGGAGTCTACACGCGAGCCGGCCGCGCCAGGTGGACGAACTCGATCCGCGGCCGGTACCCGAGCTTCTCGTTCACGTGGCGCATGGCCGCGTTCGCGAGGTCGTTCTGCGCCCGGAGCACCGGCACACCGGCCTCGCGCGCCGCGGCGATCGCGGCACTCTTCAGGGCGGTCGCGATGCCGCGGCCGCGGGAGTCGCGGCGGACGCCGGTCATCCAGTGCTCCGGCTCGCCGGAAGAGGAGCGGCCGACGAGCGCGTAGCCGACGACGTCGTTGGCCGCGAGCGCGGCGAACGAGAGCTCGCGGATCGCGAGCGGCCCGAGATGTCGACGCCGCCACTGCTCGAACGACCCGGTCTCGGCGGGCCGAGCGGTGGGCACGTCGGGATCCGCCTCCTGGGCGACCTCGTACATCCCGGCCTCGAGGTCCTCACGGCCGGCGAGCGCGACGAGCTCGATCCCAGGCGGAGGCCCGACGCTCACTCTCGCCTCCGCGGGCACGAGCTCGACGTCCTGCATGCGGTTGACCTCGACGAACCCGTGGGCCGCGTAGAACGCGATCAGGTCGGCGGCCTCCGAGCGCGCGCCGGTGTAGAACTCCGTCGCGCCGAACTCGACCGCGTGCGCCGACACGTGCTCGAGGAGCATCGTGCCGATCCCACGGCGCCGGAACCGCGCCAGCACGCGGACGCTGACCGTCGCGGTCGTGCTCCGCGGATCGCCGTACTGGCGCTCCACGAACGCGCAGCCCGCGTGCTCGCCGTCAACGAGCGCGACGACGTCGAGCCGGTCCGGAGTCGTCTGCTCGTCGTCGAAGGACTCGCGCGTCATCGGGAAGTCTGGATCGACGGCGGCGCGGATCGCGAGGAACGCGTTGATGTCCTCCTCGCTCTCGGCCGGCCGGATCTCGAGCACGTCACACCGCCGCCGGCTGCGGCAGCTCCTCGAGCTCTGGCTCGGCGCCGCCGTGGCGGAGCGCGCGGCCGTAGAGGGCGGCCGCGGGAAGCGTCGTCAGTGCCCCGGCGACGAGCGCGGCCGGGATCCCGAAGGCGTTCCCGACGACGCCGAGCACCGGGCCGCCCGTCGCCTGGCCGATTGCGTCCGCCTGGCCGCTGATCGAGAGCACCGTGGCCCGTACGCTCGAGTCCGTGATCTGCCTGTTGAGCCAGGTCGTGTAGAGCGGGGCGAGCAGGCCGCGCGCGAGCAGCGCCGCGAGGAACACGATCATGACGACCCAGAAGCCGCGCGCGAGCGCAAACGCAATCTGGCCCACGATCGTCGCCAGCGTGAACACGACGAGCATCCGCGCGACGGTCGGCATGCCGCCACAGTCGACCCGGCGGATGACGCGGCCGACCGCGGCGAAGCCGAAGACCATCGTCACGACCGAGACGGCCGCGAAGGCGAAGACGGGATTGATCGACGCGGGGATGCCGACGTCGCGGATCACGTGCGCCTCCGTCAGCCGGTCGAAGGCCTCCGCGCCGAAGCCTGCGAAGAGCTCCGTCGTGACGAGGACGAGCACGAGCGTCCGGCCGCGCACGAAGTGCACGCCGCTCGCGGCCGTCGTCCACAGCTCGCGCAGCACGTGCTGGCGCTCCGCGCGCGGCCGCCGACGGAAACCCGTCTCGGGCATCGCCACGACGCAGACGAGACCGCACGAGAGCTCGATCACGCCGCTCACGATCACCGCCGCGCGCAGCGACCATACGCCCACCGCAACGCCGACGCCGAGCCCCACGAGCGCGCCCGCGAACCCGACGCGCTTCCCCCGCAGGAACAGGCTGCCGACGTTCGCGGCTCCGACCTCGTCCGCGAGCCACGCCTCGAACGCGCCGCTCGTGAAGGTGTACGACAGACCCCAGAGCCCCCAGAGCACGATCACGAGCCACGCCGCCGACGACGCGCCGACGAGGACGACCGCTGCTCCCATCCCGATGAAGCCGATGATCAGCGACAGGCGGCGGCTGTAGGTGTCGGCGACGACCCCCGTCGGGACCTCGAAGACGAAGATCGTCGCCTCCATCACCGTCCCCATCAGAATCAGCTCGAGCGGCGAGAGCTTCAGGTCGCGGACGAGGAAGAGGTCGAAGACGACCCAGCCGACGGCCGTCGCGCGCAGGAAGGTCAGCGCGTAGTAGAGCCGAGTCGGGTCGGCGCGTCTCACAGCGGAAGCGGCAGCCGGCCGCGGACGCGGATGCAGGTCGACCGTGTGACGTAGCCGAGGCTCTCGTTCACGGCGCGCATCGCTTCGTTGCCGCGCTGGTTCCACGTGTAGATCTCGCGGACGCCGTTCGCGGACGCCCACGCGATCGCCATCCGCTTGAGCAGCGACGCGATGCCGCGACGGCGCCGGTCTCGTCGGACTGCCGTAAGGCTGTTCTCGGCGCGGTCGGGTCGATCGTCGTCGCGATGGAGGCCCGCGAAGCCGACGATCTCATCGCCGGCGAGCGCGACATAGGTCCCTTCGGGCCAGACGCGCCACTCGCGCTCCCAGTCCTCGAGCGTGACCTCGAGCGCGCGGTCGAGCGCGAAGTCCTGGAAGGCCTCGCGAGCGAGCTCGTAGTACACGCGAGCGAACAGCTCAGGCCGCTCGGCGAGCGAGACGACCTCGACGTCCGGCGTGATCTCCGGCCACCGTTCGTCGCCGATCGTCCGCACCTGCTCGACGTCGCGATCGACTTCGCGGAAGCCGAAGCGCTCGGCGAACGGGAGCGACGCCGGGTCCTCGACGAGCGCCCCGGCCTGGTCGAACCCGAGCGCCTCGACGTGCGCAGCGAGCTCGCGCAGCAGCGCCGTGCCGACGCCTTGCCGACGAGCGCGCGGCAGGACGCGCGGAGCCAGCGAGCCCTGGCCCGCCAGGTCGGACCGGTTGGCGACGCCGGAGCCCGCGAGCTCGCCGTCGAGCTCCGCTAGGAGCAACAGCCGCTCGGACGTCGCACCGTTCCGGATCTCGGCGAGCGTTCCCGCACGCTCGCGTGGCACGACCGCCATCCGCACCTGCCGCCACCGCTCGAGGTCGGCGTCACTCTCGGCGCGGCGGATCGTGATCGGGCTCGTCATGCCTTCTCCCACACTGAGACGTGCTTCGTGCTCTCGGACGTGAACGGCTCGCGCTTCCAGTCGCTCCACCGCTCGCGCAGGCGCATGCCCGCAAGGCGCGCCATCAGGTCGAGCTCGGCCGGCGAGACGGAGCGAAACGGCATCGACACCCGCACCCACTCTCCGTCGACCAGTGTGAAGTGGTGCGAGACGAGCCGTTGGGTCTCGGCGTCGTACTCGTCGACGCCGACGTGCGTGTCGCTCAGGTCGAAGACGCGCAACGGCTCGCAAGCCGGCACGCCGACCTCGATCACGAAGCAGCCGCCCGGCTCGAGCTGGGCGGCGACGTTCTCGAAGCAGGCGACCTGCGCGTCCTGCGTCGTCAGGTTGTTGATCGTGTTGAAGACGACATACGCGAGCGAGAACGTCCCTTCGACGCGCGTCGAGGCGAAGTCGCCGATCGTGACCGGGATGGCCTCGCCGCCCGGCTTCGCACGGAGCTGCGCGACCATGTCAGGCGAGAGGTCGATGCCGTAGACGTGCACGCCGCGCGCCGCGAGCGGCACAGCGATACGCCCGGTCCCGATGCCGAGCTCGAGCGCCGCTCCCTCCCCGGCAAGCTCGGCGAGGAAGTCGACGGTCGCACCGACGGCCGCAGGGTCTCCCCAGTCTCCGAGCGTCGCGTCGTAGCGCTCGGCGACCCGGCCCGCGAAGTAGTCGTCGGGCGCGTTCACCTAGCCGGACCTCTTCAGCTTCCCGTGACGCTTCGCGTGGAGCTCGCCGCGGCCCGAGGCGCCGCTTGCGGTGCCGACCGTCAGGCGGGCGGGCTCCGCCCGCCCGCCGTCTGAACCGACCGGTCGAAACGCTCGAGAGAAGGAAGTGCTCATCCCGAACGCTTTAGCTTCCCGTGACGCTTCGCGTGGAGCTCTCCGCGCCGGAAGACCCAGATCCCGAGCGGCACCGACACGGCGCCGATGACGATCAGCGGCCAGATGTCCCCCCACAGCGCGCCGGCGCCGGCGCCGTTCAGGATTGCCCGGCGCATGCCGCGCAGCGCGTATGTCGCCGGAGACACCGTCGCGATCCACTGCATCGCCTGCGGCAGAACCGACACGGGGTAGTACACGCCGGAGACGACGAGCATCAGGCCCTGCGCGACGTAGCCGAACTGCGTCCCCTTCTCGGGCGAGATCAGCGGCAGGACGGCCGTCATCATCCCGATGCCGACGAACGAGACGGAAGCGACGCCGAGGAGGAGCACCGCCGAGCCGAAGTTCGCGTTCGGCATGTGCAGCCCGAAGAAGGCGGCGATGACCGTGAAGACGATCGTCGCGCGGACGAGGCCGTAGAGGACGGCGAAGACGCCGGTCCCGAGCAGGTGCACGGCGCGGGTCAGCGGCGCCATGAACGTGTACTCGATCGTCCCCTCCCAGCGCTCCCAGGCGACCGTCTCGATGAGGATCTCGAAGACGATCCCGAGGTACGACCAGATCACCGCGCCGATCAGGAGGATCGTCGTCAGCCGGTCGATGTCGACCTTGCCGCCCGCCGCCTGCACGCCCTTGGCGATGAAGACGATCGTGAGCGTGTTGGCCGCGGTCCAGAAGAAGAACGCGACCTCCCACCACACGTACCGCTTCACGAGGTACCAGTTGCGCTCGACGACGCCCGTGAGCCCGATGAACTCGTGCCGCAGTGCGGCCGCTGCCTCTCTCATGCGAAAACACCCCTCTCGGCGTCCTCGTCCTCCTCCTCGAAGGCACGGCCGGTCGCCGCGAAGAATGCGTCCTCGAGGTTGTCGGTCTCGTAGCGCTCGTTGAGCACCTCGACGGGCTCGAGGCAGAGCAGCCGGCCTCGGTCGAGGATGCCGACACGGTTCGCGAGCAGCTCCGCCTCGCGCAGGTCGTGCGTGCAGAGCAGGATCGTCGCGTCCTGCGCCCTCCAGACCTCGTCGACGAACTCCTGCACCTCGATCTTCGAGCGCGGGTCGAGCCCCGTCGTCGGCTCGTCCAGGAGCAGCAGCACGGGGGAGGTGAGGAGCGCCCGCGCGAGCGCGACCTTCTGCTGCATCCCGCGCGAGAGGTCCTCCATGCCTTCGTGCCGGCGGCCGACCGGGAAGCCGACGCGCTCGAGGATCTCCGGGATCAGCCGGCGGGTCTTCGACGGCGGCAGGCCGTAGAACCGCGCCGCGTATGCGAGGTTCTCCTCGGAGGACATCTTCTTGAAGAACGAGGCCTCGACCGAGACGCGGTTGACGAGCCGCTGCACCGCGCGCGGCTCGGCGACCACGTCATGGCCGAAGATCCGCGCCGACCCGCCGTCGGGCAGGAGCAGCGTCGACAGGACCCGGACGAGCGTCGACTTCCCCGACCCGTTCTGGCCGAGGATGGCGACGCACTCGCCGCGCTCGATCGTGAACGTCACGTCCTCGAGCGCCGGGACGCGGCGGCGGCGGCGGCGATGCAGGCGGCTCCGCTCCGCGTCGCGGCGGAAGAACTCCTTGCGCAGGTTGTGAACTTCGACGGCGAACACGTGCTGCTCCTTGGATCGCGGGCCCGGATGACACGGTGAGACAGCGCACCTCTCCCGCGGAGGTGCGCGCGAACCGGTGTGTCAGCCGTTGAGCAGCATCAAGTCGTTGAGGCTAGCAGCCCGGTCGGAGACCTTGCAAGTGACCTATTGTGTTGTCTCGAGATGCCGAGCTTGGAGCATCTTCCGTCGGCTCTCTTCCTAGCGGCTACTGCCTCGTCGACGTCTGATCTTCGGATCGCATTGGTCGGCGCGATTGCGGCCATCGCCGGTTCAATCGTGGGGGGATCGATCACAGGCGTAGTGAGTCTTCGCGCCGAACGAAAGCGCCAAGAATTCACTCGGTCGGAGGAACGCGCTCGATGGGACCGCGAAGACGACCGCGAGAAAATGCTCGCACTTGCTGCGGCTCGCGCAGTTCGGTCGCAATACCTTCGAGCCTACATCCTCCTTGATCATTCGCTCACACCACCTGTTGGGTGGTATCGGATGCAGGATATTGCCGTACCGGCCATAGATACTGACGACCGAAAACTGCTTGCACGCTTTCTCACGCCGATTGATTGGGCGGCGATTGAGCTGGCGGATTTAGGCCTTGAGACGGTTCTGGCCAGCTATCACGATGCTAAGAAGAAGGCCGGTGAGAGCGAGCCCGAACTTTCGTCGGTCGACGCCCGGAACGTTCGAAGCGCTGGCGACTTTCTCAGAAGCGCGATCCGCGCGCTTGACACGCTTGGCGAAACTTCTGACCTAACACAAAACATCGAGCAGGTACTTGCCGAGTACAGAGCGCCTGCGGCGAACCGAGAAGACGTCCCCAAAGCTGATGCAGATGACCACGGCTAGCGGGATGCGAGCCGGGACGAGCAGCGTGGAAGGGCGGGCCCGGTGTACCTATTCGCTGCTAGTCGTCAGCGCGTACCGGGCCACGGCGGGTGGAGCGTCTCCAGCAGGTCGGCCGAGAGGGAGCGCCACTCGCCTTCCGGCTCGTCCTGGAACGGCGAGTCCTCCTCGAGCTTGCCGAGCACCTCGTCCGCGCGGATGCCGCTCGACTCGAAGATCGAGTCCTCGACCTCGATCGGCGCACCCATCCGCACGGCGAGGTTCAGCGCGTCGCTCGGCCGGGCGTCGATCTCGTGCGTCGCCCCGCCCGCGGCGAGCGCGATCGTCGAGTAGAAGGTCTTGTCGCGCAGGCTCGAGATCGTCACCCGCTCGACGCTCGCGCCGCTCGCCTCGAGCAGGCGGGCCATGAGGTCGGCGGAGAGCGGCCGCGGCATCGACCCGCCGCCGAGCACGAGCGCGAGCGCGTCGCCTTCGGCGGCCCCGATCCAGATCGGCAGGACGCGGTCGCCGCCCTTCTCCCGCAGCAGGACGATGCGGAGCTGGCGGCTCCCCAGGCGCGGTGCCTCGTCGTCGCCCTCGCCAGTCAGCACGCGAACGACCACGTCCTCGAGGGTCACTTCGATCATCTTCGGAGCCTCC
>DASQWB010000104.1:0-2287 GCA_035640455.1 Gaiellaceae bacterium
ATCGACAAGGCGGCGCCGCTGCCGGTATCGAAGGTGATGGTTGTCTGCCCCGTCTGCAACCGCCCCACACGCATCGGGATGACGATCAAGGAGATCAAGGGCGAGCAGGTCCACGTGCGGACGTGCCGCCGCGCCGACTGCGGCCAGGAGATCGACAAGTGATGGCAGCCCCCTCCCGCGCCGCTCGTACGCGCCAGGGCGCTGCAACGCGCGGTCTCGCCGCGTCCTCAGTCGCGCCCGTAGCCTCCGGCTACGAACGCTCCCTGCGTCCTTGCGAGACCGGCGTTTCGCGGCTGGCGCGCACGATCGTCACGGGAGGTGACTGCTAATGGCGAGACAGCGCAAGCAAGCCGCGAACGGGAACGGCTACGTGCCGCGCCTGAAGGAGCTCTACGAGCGCGAGCTTCGCGCCGGCCTGAAGGAGGAGCTCGGCTGCTCGTCGATCATGGAGGTCCCCACGGTCTCGAAGATCACGCTCAACATGGGCGTCGGCGAGGCGAAGACCGACGCGAAGGCGCTCGAGTCGGCGATGGACGAGCTGACGACGATCGCCGGACAGCGGGCGCAGCTCCGCCGTGCGCGGAAGTCGATAGCCGGCTTCAAGGTGCGCGAGGGAATGCCGGTTGGGACGCGCGTGACGCTCCGCGGCGCGCGGATGTGGGAGTTCCTCGACCGCCTCGTGTCGATCGCCCTGCCGCGCATCCGCGATTTCCGCGGCCTCGACCCCGGCTCGTTCGACGGCCGCGGCAACTACTCGCTCGGCATCCGCGAGCAGATCATCTTCCCGGAGATCGACTACGACTCCATCCAGCAGGTGCGCGGCCTCGACGTCGCGATCACGACCACCGCGCGGACGGACGAGGAGGGGCTGGCGCTCCTGCGGGGCCTCGGCCTGCCGTTCGCCGGCGAGAGAAGGGAGCAGTAACCAGGCATGGCCAAGAAGTCACTCGTCGTCAAGCAACGCCGGCCGCAGCGCTTCAAGGTGCGGAGCTACACGCGCTGCAACCGCTGCGGGCGCCCGCGCGCCGTCTTCCGCAAGTTCGGCCTCTGCCGGATCTGCCTGCGGGAACTCGCGCACCAGGGCGTGATCCCCGGCATGACCAAGAGCTCGTGGTAGGAGGCGGGCGATGCTGACCGATCCAGTCGCCGACATGCTGGCCCGCATCCGCAACGCCAACAAGGCGATGCACGAGAGCGTCGAGATGCCGACGTCGCGCCTCAAGCAAGAGATCGCGCGCATCCTCAAGGAGGAGGGCTACATCCGGGACTACCACGTCCGGAAGGGCGAGAGCTTCGATACCCTGGTCGTCGAGCTCAAGTTCGGGCGCAACCGCGAGCGCGTGATCACCGGGCTCAAGAGGATCTCGAAGCCCGGCCGCCGGGTCTACGCGCGCAAAGATCGCCTGCCGCGCGTCCTCGGGGGGATGGGCACCGCGATCCTCTCGACGTCGAGTGGCCTCGTCACGAGCCGTACGGCGGCCGAGCGGGGAATCGGCGGCGAGGTCATCTGCTTCGTCTGGTAGCGAGGGATAGTGAGTCGAATCGGAAACAAGCCAATCGAGCTTCCCTCGAGCGTCAACGTCGCGCTCTCGCGCGGGCGCGTCCAGGTAAACGGGCCGCTCGGCGAGCTCTCGCAGCAGGTTCCCCTGCGCATGAAGATCGAGCAGCGCGACGGCGAGCTCGTCGTCACCCGGCCGACCGAGCGCGGCGAGGACCGCGCGCTGCACGGCCTGACGCGGTCGTTGATCGCGAACATGGTCGAGGGCGTCACCAAGGGTTTCGAGAAGCGCCTCGAGGTGCAAGGCGTCGGATACCGAGCCGCGCTTCGTGGGGCCGCGCTCGAGCTCAACGTCGGCTTCTCGCACCCGGTCGTCGTCGAGCCGCGGGCCGGGATCACCTTCGAGGTGCCCGCGCCGACGCAGATCGTCGTCAAGGGCGTCGACAAGCAGCAGGTCGGTCAGACCGCGGCCGAGGTGCGCGCGGTGCGTCCCCCGGAGCCGTACAAGGGCAAGGGCATCCGCTACGAAGGCGAGTACGTGCGTCGCAAGGTCGGGAAGAGAGCATGACGACACTGACCAAGCCCCAGGCCCGCGTGCGGCGCCACAAGCGCGTGCGCGGCAAGATCAGCGGCACCGCCGAGCGGCCGCGCCTCGTCGTCTTCCGCTCGAACCGCGGCATCGAGGCGCAGCTCGTCGACGACCTCGCGGGCCGCACGCTCGCTGCGGCGAGCTGGCTCCGCCTGAAGAAGTTCAAGGGCACGAAGACCGAGCAGGCGGCGGAAGTCGGC
>DASQWB010000105.1:0-9597 GCA_035640455.1 Gaiellaceae bacterium
CCTCGAGGGCTCGCTCGGCCTCGCGGCGGAAGTTCGCTTCGTCGCCAGGGAAGCGCTCGGCCGCCTGCGCCAAGACGGCGGCGAGGCGTCCTGCCTGGTCGACGAACCTACGCTCTCGGGTCAAGCAGCTTCGTCACGCAGCTCGACCTCGCCTCGCCACCAGCGCTGGAGAAGCCCTCTTCGGGCGGCAGCCTCCGAGCCATACCCGAGAACAAGGCCGAAGGCGTCAGTCTCGTCGATCCGGAACTCAGCTGCGAGGCGTCCACCGGCGGACCGCGTCTCGCGGTAGGGATCGAGATCGAGATCGACCTCGGGCGCCTGGTCGAAGAGCCGCGACTGCATGACGGCGAGCTTAGGAGGGCGATCGGACGGAGCCCGTTCGCGTCGGCCACGGACGTCAATTGCACCCGTAGGTACATCCGATGGGCTCCGTACCCTCGCCGTATGCACGCGCCCAAGCCGCTCTCCGAGAACTTCGTCGAAGCCGCGAAGGCCGAGCGCGAGAAGCTCGCGGCGCGCCTCACAGAAACGAAAGAGAGGGTCGAGCACTTTGAGACCCTCGCCGCCGAGGCGCGGCAGGAGGCGGAGTCGCTCGTCCGCTCCATGCGAGACATTGAAGAGATGCTCGGTATCTCCTCGCAGATCGCGATCTACGAAATCGATGAGGAGCTTCGCGGCCAGCGCTTGCGCGAGGTCGCGCTCGACGTCTTGCGCGACCGAGCTGGAGACGGCGAGCCCATCCATTACCGTGCCTGGTTTGACGCTCTCGTGGAGGCGGGCTACCGCGTCACCGGGAAGGATCCGCTCGCGACCTTCCTCACTCACGTCTCGCGGATCGACCGAGTAGAGCCCGTCGGTCGCAGAAGCGGCCTGTACCGCCTTCGACTCGCCGCGTAGGAGGAGCGGGCACGCCTTCCCGTCCGACCAGGTTCCTATCTTTGGTCAGAGCCGTACTACGTCGTAGGTACGCGACTACGCCCATGCCTTTCGCCGCAGCTACGGAAGATCGTCCAGGGAGGTGTGGTTGTGCAGGTGAGCCAGCTGCTCAGTGAGGCCGGGGATCGTGCCCGTTACGAGCTCAAGACGCCGGTCGAGATCGTCGAGCCCCAGGAGTTCCCTGAGCCGGAGGAGATGTACGTCGACGCTCGCAAGTGGATGAAGATCGAGAACGTTGTCGCGGTCGTGATCGACCTGAAAGGGTCGACGGCCCTCGACTACAAGGGCAAGCACGCGAACACGAGCGCGCGTCTCTACGAGGCAGTTACGGGCTGCGGTGTCAAGCTCGCCAACCAGTTCGAGCCGCAGTTCGTCGACATCCAGGGCGACGGCTTCTTCGCCCTCTTCCACGGAGAGCGCGCCTATGAGCGCGCCCTTTGCGCGGCCGTCACCTTGAAGACCTTCAGCTCCCGTGACCTCGTTCCCGCGATCGAGGAGACGATGAGCGACCGCTTCCCGAGGACCGGCCTGAAGGTCGGACTAGCGGCCAGCACGCTGACGGTCAAGCGCGTCGGGACGCGCAAGACAAACGAGCCGGTCTGGGCGGGGAAGGCGGTCAACTGGGCGACGAAGTGCGCGCAGCGCGCCGACGCACATGAGCTGATCGCAACGAGCAAGGTGTTCAACCGCTTCGCCGAGAACGACTATGTCACCCACTCGTGCGGCTGCGTCGATGGCGAGCCGCGCGGCAGTATCAGCTACCTCTGGACGGAGACGCAGGTCGAGGCCCTTGGCGAGGGCAACGTCGACTGCAAGCTTCTGAAGACTGCATGGTGCGAGAACTGCGGCGACGAGTTCTGCCAGGCGATTCTCGACGGTAAGACCAAGCGGGATGAGGTTGTGAGGCTGGCTGCCGCGTGAGCACCGGCGAGGTTCGAAAGCACGGCTCCGGGAGCGCCGACGACGCGGCTCCTACCCAGGGCCAGATCGAGGTACTCGAACGAACCGTCGAGCGCTTCGCCGGCTGGGTGCAGTTCGGCGACGCCAAAGCTGCTGGCGTATTGCTGCTTCTCGGGATCGGGCTCGCGGATCTGCTGACACATGCGGATCCGCTCCTTCACGCCCATCGTCTCCGCTCCGACTGGGGCGACGTCGCGACCTTCACGTTTCTCGCGGCCCTTGCCCTGGCCGTCCTCGTGGTGATCGAGGTCTCTCGCGCGCTGTTTCCGCGCGTGAAGGCGACCACACACTCCGCCTTCTTCTTCGGCTCGGCTTCCACGTATCCGACCGGCTCCGCATACACCGCATCGTTTCTCGGCCTGAGGGCCAAGGACATCGCTGAGCAGTTAGGCGAGCAGGCGTGGGAGCTCGCACGCATCGCGAACCGAAAGTTCGAGCGCACCCGTCACGCGTACTGGCTCGTGCTTGCGTTCCTAACCGCCTGGGCGGTGGCGCGTTCCGCAATGGCGATGGCGTAACCGATGAGCCTTCTTGAAGAGGTGACGGCCGACGTCGACAACTACCTCGCCGGCACGTACGAGGTCACGAAACCGCAGGATGTCCCGGATAACGATGAAGTGCCCCTTGGAAAGAAGGCGATGGAGTTCGAGGCTACGGCGCTTTTCGTGGACGTTCGCCAGTCGACCGACATCACGGACTCCTTCAGACGACAGACGGCCGCGAAGATGATGAAGGCGTACTTCTCCGGTGCCGTTCGCATCATCAACCGCAACGGGGGCGCCGTACGGAGCTTCAATGGTGACGGCATGCTTGCGTTCTTCATGGGGGACACCCGCACGTCGCCTGCGGTGAAGTCAGCGATGCAGATCGACTGGTTCGTAACGGAACTCCTCCGCCCCAAGTTCGAGAAGTACTTCGATAACAACAAGTCCGCGCTCGGCAAGGCGCTCAACTTCGAAGTGGGCTGCGGGATCGACGACGGATGGATCTATGCTGTAAAGGTCGGCATAAAGGGTACGAACGATGTCGCCTGGGTCGGTCGGGCGACGAATACGGCGGCCAAACTCTCGAATGTCGGGTCCGGGACGGGAAACATCTACATCACCGGAATTGCATACGACCGGCTGCACGACTGGGCGAAGCTATCGAAGGGCGTGAACATGTGGTCAGACATGAGTTTCATGGACATCGGCGGCACGAACCGTGGTGTCCGGTCGACCACGTACCACTGGTCGCTCGGTTAGGTCGTATAGCGGGCTCCGCAAGCGCGGCGCGCTCTCGTCACCAGACGTCGAAGACATCCGGCGTCTCAGGCTTCTCGGCTGCTGGTCCCCAGTCCTCAAGGCCACTTGCGAGCGCCGGCGAAGCCTCTCCAATCCGCCCGAGAGTCCTCGCTGCTGATCCGATTGGGTCTTCCGGGAATGTGTTGTCCCATTCGGGTGCGAGGAACTGCGGCTCGAGGCCGGCTTCGTGAAACAGTTGAATGATCTTGGGAGGGAGCTTCTCCCAATAGGGCGTATCGATCAGCGTCCGACCTCTGGGGCCCAAGAACTGCTCGCGGGCGTCGCGGCGAAGTCGGCTGTCAGCTTCGAGCGTTCGGGCAAGCGGAAGGTCCCACTCCGCCGTGCGGAGTAGCGATGCTGAGGCTCGGTGTGCATAAGCGTGCGCTTCCGCCACGCGGTCCGCGACGACATCGCGGACGCTGAGCTCCTCGGCCGTCTGCGAGCGCTCAACCGCCCGAACGAAAGCTGCCAAGTACGCGGCGCTGTGGACCGCTTCGTCGGCGAACCTTGCCGTTTGCCGCTCGAGCGGAGACTCGCCGAGCGTCTCGATCGCAAGTCTTCTGCGTTTCGACCGCGTCGGCGTGCGGAAATCCCGGCGTGGCGGGTCCTCAGCAGCGTGCCCGGCCTCGACCCCGAGGTAGCCGAGCGCAGTCGCAATCGCTCCACTGCTCGCGCAGCCCGCGACCGCGTGGGGAACAGCGCTGAGGATCTCCGCAAGCACCCCGAACTGCGCCGCGCCTAGAAGGAACACGCGCTGGGCCCTCCTCGCCGCACGCTTGGTCGCGTAGTGGATGAACGCCATGGCGAGACGCTAACGAGGCCAGCGGCCATTCCTTGACGCGCTGCTTTACTCGGAGCTCGATGCTGGCGACCCGCTCTCTGCGCGGAAGGGTCTTCCTCACTGGTCGCGTCTGACGCCCGCCGCATACTCGCGTCGATGACGCAGGAGATCAGCGCGAGCCGACTTGGCAAGGCAGTCGAGTACCTGGTCGCCGCCAGCTGCGTGCTCGCGAGCGACGGCAAGCTGAACGTCTCGACGTCGATGGTGGACGATGAGGGAGTCGACCTCGTCTTCCACCGGAGCGACCACGTCGCGACGCTCGCCGTCCAGGTGAAATCACGCAGCCTCGGCACAGTGACGCTGTCTCAGTACGAGCGCTTCCTCGCGAACGTCCGCTCCGAGACGTTCCGGCCGCGGCCGAGCCTGTACGTGCTCTTCGTTGCGGCTGACGTCCCGGGCGGGACGTTCGACCTCGCATGGCTCGTGCCGTCGGAAGTCCTCGCAGCTCGAGCCCGGCCGAACGCGCGCGGCCGGCTCCGCTTCAGCGCCTCGCCGAAGGCCAACAGCGCCGACCAGTGGCGCGAGTACCGCGTGAGCAGAGCCGAGCTGCCACAACGGATCCTCAGCGTGCTGGACTCGCTCGAGCGGTAACGGCCCGCCGCTGTCGGCCGCGATAGCGCCGCCGTCACGCGCGGATCTCGATGCGGTGTCCTTCGCGGGTTCGAGTCCCGTCGCTCCCGCTCTTTACACCTCGCTATCGCGCCCGTAGGCCGAACAGCGACGAATGGTCTTACGGCGAGCGTGTGCAGAAGCGGAGAGTGTGCCCTTTGGCGATTGAACGAGCGCAAGACGAACGAGCGGAACAGGATGACGAAGCGCCGCCGGGCCGCGAGCTCGAACGTGTAGCGCTGCCCGAGCCGCCGTCAGGGACCAGCCCTGAGGCGAGGCTCACCGAACGCGAGCAGTACATCCGCTTCGCGCTCGACAACCTCGGCGCCCGCAATGCCCACCACCAGTTCGAGGAGCTGTGCCGGCATTTCGCGCAGGCGCGGATCGCGTCGAACATTCTCCCGGCGACGGGTCCGGTGTCCTCCGGCGGCGACGAGGGCCGCGACTCCGAGACATTCCATACAGTCCTGAAGGATGAGCTCGGGCCGCACGGCGGGTTCCTCGGCCGGGTCAGCGACGGCCTATACGTCTTCACCTGCACGATCCAGCAGGACGACGTCGACAAGAAGATCCTGGCCGACGTCAAGAAGATCCTCGAGAAGGGCCGCAAGCCTGCCGCGATCTACGCCTTTTGCACGGGCAATCTCCCCGTTGGCAAGCGTAAGAAGCGCGAGAAGTACCTCGCGAAGCAGTTCGAGGGGATCTTCCAGATCATCGATCGCGAGGCACTCGCGGTCCAGCTCGCACAGCGCGACATTTACTGGATCGCCGAGCGCTACCTTGATCTCCCAGCTGCGCTCGCGCCAGCGCCCGTGGAGGAGGACGAGGCGCAGCTCCCTGAGTGGTACCTCGCAGACCGCGAACGCTGGCGCGAGCGAGGCGCCCCGCAGGGGGTGCTCGCGGAAATCCTCGACGTGAAAGATGGTCTGCGCCACGCGACCAGGTTTGCGGCCGCTCGCCCTGATCTTCCGTTCTGGCTCGGGCTTGCGCGACAGCTGACCGGCGACGAGGTCGCCTACGAGGTACGCCAGCGCGCGCAGTACGAGGTCGCGTGGGCCACCGTTCAGGCACTCCCGGACCTACGGTCTGCTGACGAGCTAATCCGTGCCTTCCTCGGCGACCTCCTCGCGGCGGACGATGTCGATCCTGCACAGTACGACGACGCGAGCACGGTCATCATGTTCGCGACGACGTCGTTGTACGGTCGTCAGACCGACATCACGCTCGAGGAGCTGCGCCGCTGGAACGACGAACTGCGCGGCCGGCTACGCACAGAGCTTGAGGGCGAGGAGCGTCGAACGCGGCGCGCGCTGCTGCTCGAGATCCTCGGCGGACTCGCGCTTCACCGTGACCCGCTCCAACATCCGATCGCGGACGAGCCCCTTCCGCACATCGACGTCCTCGACATGCTGGACGAGACCGGCGCGATGCCGAAAGTGGTGGTTGAGCGCGATGCTTGGCCCGCTGTCATCGACGTCGAGGAGACGATGAGCGCCTGGGGCGAGCTGGCGGCGCACCTTGAGGACACGCCGCTCTTTCCCGTCGACCGCTTCGCGAAGCGCGCTGGCGTGATGGCGCCGCTCCTCCTCGATGAGC
The DNA here is from genome assembly GCA_035640455.1 of Gaiellaceae bacterium. Taxonomy (GTDB): domain Bacteria; phylum Actinomycetota; class Thermoleophilia; order Gaiellales; family Gaiellaceae; genus AC-50. The sequence continues at coordinate 6,226 of DASQWB010000105.1, forward strand.
CCGGCTACCGCGAGTTCATCGATGCAGTCGACGCGGGTGTGGCGCGAACGAGCGGTGGTGCAGCTGTCGCAGAGCGAGCACGGGATCGCGGCCTGTACCTGCGCCGTGCCGGTCGAATCCTGGACGCCCTGCACGAACTCCACACGGCGAAGGTCGAGTGGTGGAGGGGGGACACGCTCCGCGGGTCGCTGCTTTCGATGCTCCTGATCGCCGACTGCTACCGGGATCTCGGGATGCTCCAGGCGGCGAAGTACCACGCGCTGGCCGTCTCGTACGCCGCACACGGCAGCGGGGACGAAGTCGTGGACCTCGTGGCCGCTGGGTACCTGGTGGCGTCCGAGTGCGACTACGCCGCCGGCGCGTGGTGCAGCGCGATGGAGCTTGTCGATCTGGGTCTGACCGCACAGGCCGTACTCGTGGATCTCGACGTCGATGAGACGGCCACGCATCTCTACCGCCGGAGCGTCGCCACGATCGGGTTTACGCTCCGGATGGCCCGTCAGCTCACGCCGAAGTTCGTTCCCTTCGTCGAGCAGATCGCGAAGAGGCATGGGCTTCTCGACGAGCTCAACGAGATCGACAAGTCAGTCCCGCCTGAGGGGCGCGACGTGCTGCTTGAGCGGATCGACGAACAGCTGCGCGGGCGCCCCCTGAGCGACGCTGGGCTTACACGTGTTATCCGGTTCGCGGCGCTCGGGACGGACTGGACGATCACGTCTAGCAACCGCTTTGAGGACGCGCGGGCCGCTGAACGCCTTGCGGCAGCCGTTCAGATCACGCTCGTTGAGCTCGCGCAAAACGACCTCTGCCTCATCCCGACGAGGATTCGCGTGCGGGTCGAGGCGCGTGAGTCCACCAGCGACCCGCGCGAATCCGTGAGGACGAAGCCGTCCAATGACGGTCGCGACTGGCTGGTTCGCCTGCTGCGCTACGGCGGCGACGTGCTTGACCCTGAGTCGACGCAGATCGAACTCCTCAGCGTCATCAGCAAGATCCTGATGGATGCGTCGCTGCTGCCGGTGAAGGACTACCTCGCGCGGATCGAGGATGCTTTTAGTCGTGGCCTTACCCATAAGCTCGGCTCGGTCCGCCCTTACGACGAGCTGGGCGTGCCGCGGTCCATCTACGACCGGACTCCGCGCGCGCTCGTCTTCCCCCCGTTCGACCCGGAGGCGTTTCAGGTCGTCCCTGCTGAGGAGCTGCAGTGGCGCGAGGACGACGGCCCGACGTACGACAGATCAACGGCACTGGATCTCATTAGGACGAGGTACGAACGCATTCCGACGTTGATCCCGAAGGCACTCAGGCGACTTGAGCACGATTCGGGCTTCCGCACGATCATGGATGAGCTGCGCTCGCGGGGATGGCTCGATTGGCACATCTTGCAAGCGCTAGTCAACTACGCGCTGAACAAGCGGCTCGGCGCCGAGGGATTCGACACGGAACGCTCGCTTGAGAAGCGCGTGTCTCGCATGAGGCAGCTCATGGACGGGGGCGGCGAGATCGACGAACGCCGGCCGAATCTTCTCCAGCCGACGCTTCAGGATCTCGAGTTGCAGGGTGAGATCCAGTTGGGCGTGATCTTGACCACATGGGAACTCGACCTCCATCAGTCCACGCCCGATCTTCCTGCGCTGCGAACGTTCCTCGAGCGGCGGGTACCACTACTTCGAAGATGATGTCGAGCACAGGGCGTTCTTCAAGCTCACGTCGACGCCCGACCGCGAGGAGGTCGCGGAGCGGGCCGACGAGCGCTGAGCCCACGCCGAGTTCGGCGTGGTCCAGTTGATGCCCGCCCACTCATGAGTGCGCGTTTCTCACGCGCGACTCGGTATCCGAGCAATCACGACGCCTTGGCGCCGGGTCGCTCACCGTGTCGGCGCCGTGCCCGCCGCGTCATGGGATCTCATCTCATTAGGTGTAAAGGCACGGATCGACCCCGTCGCTCCGGCCTTATCCCTGGGAAGTCCGGCCGCCTGGCGGCCATGACGAATTCCAGTGGATTTTGCTTACCGACCTCGTTTCGTTCTGAGCCGCTGCCGCGGGCATCGACCGCGGCGGCGCACCGGAAGAGTTCCTTGACCCACTCGGTGTCCGACACCCGTCGTCTAGCTTGCCCGGGTTAAGCGGCGTCTCTCCCCGACGCTGCGGGGGTCGAGGCGCAGGCCGAGGTGACGGGCGAGCGATAGTGCCTGCTCGTACTCCTCGCGGTGGATGCCGCGGGCGATCTCGTCGTACTGGCCGTTCTGGCCGACCTTGCCGGAGACGTAGTACTGCGCCATCAGGTTCACGTAGGTGCCCGCGCCGAGCTCCTCGGCGACGAAGCGCAGGATCGCCTCCGTCTCCTCGACCAGGCCGGGCATGATCAGGTGCCTGACGATCAGGCCACGCCGCGCCATCCCCCGCTCGTCCAGCACAAGGTCGCCGACCTGGCGGTTCATCTCGACGATCGTCTCGCGTGCCACGTCCGGGTAGTCGGCGCGCTTCAGGTAGCGCCGCGCCGCCTCGCTCGTCCACAGCTTGAAGTCGGGCATGTAGACGTCGACGATCCCCTCCATCAGACGGAGGCTGTCGAGCGAGTCGTAGGCGCTCGTGTTGTAGACGATCGGCAGCTCGAGACCGCGCGCGAAGGCGAGCGGCAGCGCCTCGAGGATCTGCGGGACGACGTGCTCGGGCGTGACGAAGTTGATGTTGTGGCAGCCGATCGCCTGGAGCTCGAGCATCATCTCGGCGAGCCGCTCGGGCGTGACGACCTCGCCGCGGACCCCCCACGAGATGTCGTGGTTCTGGCAGAAGACGCAGCGGAGGTTGCACCCGGAGAAGAAGATCGTCCCGGAGCCGCGCCGGCCGCGGAGGCAGTCCTCCTCGCCAAAGTGCGGGAAGTAGGAGGCGACGACCGCGTGCCGCCCGATCGCGCAGAGGCCCGCGACGTCGGCCCGGCGGTCGACCTTGCAGCCGCGCGGGCAGACGACGCAGCGCTCGCCCAGGAGCTCGTGCGCCTCGGCCGCCCGGCGCTCGAGCTCGGACCCGCTCAGCACGTGAGGTGCAGCGCCGCCGCCGTCTTGCGCGGATCGAGCTTCGCGTAGCGCTCGACGGCCTCTCCGGTCGGGAGCACCTCGACATCGACGCCGCGGGCGCGCAGCGTCTCGAGCGCGCCCGGATCGGGCCGCAGCCGTCCATACGCGCCGGTGCCGACGAGCAGCCGCTCGGGCAGCTCGCCGAGCACCTCGTCGAGATCCTCGAGCACGAGCCCGTGCCCGTCCTTCCGCCACCAGCCGCGCACCACGCGCTCGGGGAGCACGATGACGTCCCACGTCTCCTCACGTCCGTCGATCGTCACGCGCCCGAAGCCGTAGCCCTCGATCTCGGGCA
>DASQWB010000106.1:0-28961 GCA_035640455.1 Gaiellaceae bacterium
CACCGGCTCGTAGAACTTCCCCGACGTGAACACATAGCCCGAACTCCAGGACGGGCCCGGGCCGCTGAACGAAAACCAGGAATAGAGGATCGAGTCGCTGAACGCGTTCAGGCTCACCCGCTCCCCGGCCGTGCCGGAGAAGGTGATCGCCGCCGTGTCGCCCGCGTTCGGGATCGTCACCACCAACGGCGCCCCACCCGCCGTGATCGAACCCGTGATCACCGTCGAAGCCCGCGACACCCTCTTCGGCCGCAACGTCGGCAAGCCGCGCCAGGCCGGGCCGAGCGGATGCAGGAGAGGCATCGGCGCGACTCCGGGCCCGCGGGCGATCCCGGCGTCACTCGTCATCACACGCGCACCGCCGCTCTGCGTGAGGACGAAGCCGGCGGCGATGATGCCCAACACCAGCCCGAGGCGTGCCGGCACGAGCAGAGCCCTCGCAGGACCGCGGCGCATTACGAACCTCCCTGTTCCGTCGGGAGCCGCCTGCCGGCCCCACACTTGCCTCGACCTTTGCGCGGGCCGCTACGGAGGTCAAGACCTAGGAGCCCTCAATTCTCGCTCTTTGCGAGCAAAGACAGCAAAGGAAGAGACATGCGCCAACCCGGACAGCGTCAGGCGGCGTTGGTCGGAGGCAATGCAGCCTCGACGCGTTTGACGGGCACCGTTCGCGGCTGTAGCGTCGCCGGGCTGCCCGACGAACGGGAGGTGACCATGAACGGGAACGGTGGCGCGCTCTCCAACTTCTTGACGAAGCTGAGCGAGGATCCGCAGCTCCAGCAGGCGTACACGAGGGATCCCGAGGGGACGCTGCGGCAGGCAGGGCTGCCGGAGGACACGATCGGCACGCTCTTGAGCCGCGACCTGCAGGCGATCAAGAGCGCGCTCGAGAGGGAGCTCCCGGGCGTGCACACCATGTGCTTCATGGTCGTCATCGCCCCCGAGACCTGAGCGCGGCGCGGGGCTCGCTCACCGTCGTCGGAACGGGGATCGCGCTTCGCGCGCAGGTGACGCGCGAAGCGGCCGCGGCGATCCAGCGCGCCGACGAGGTGCTCTACCTCGTCACCGACCGGCTCGCGGCGGCCTGGGTCGAGGACGCGAATCCACGCAGCCGCTCGCTCCACACGCTCTACGCCCCGGGAAAGGAACGAAACCAGACGTACGCCGAGGTCGTCGACGAGCTGCTCGAGCCCGTGCGCGCCGGCCGCGACGTCTGCGCCGTCTTCTACGGCCACCCCGGCGTCTTCGTCCGCCCGGGGCACGAGGCGGTCCGCCGAGCCCGCGCCGAGGGCTTCCGAGCCCGCATGCTGCCGGCCGTCTCGGCGCTCGACTGCCTCGTCGCCGACCTCGGGATCGACCCCGCGGTGACGGGTCTGCAGAGCTACGAGGCGACGGAGTTCGTCGTGCACCGCCGCCGCCCCGACACCGCGGCGACGCTCGTCCTCTGGCAGATCGGCGTGATCGGCGAGCTCGGGACGGCGAGCGAGCCGAGCCGCGCGAACCTCGCCGTCCTCGCCGAGCACCTCGAGCGCTCGTATCCGGCGAGCCACGAGACGATCGTCTACGAGGCCTCGCCGTTTCCGCTCGTCGCTGACCCGTTCGTGCTCCGCGTGCCGCTCGACAGGCTCCCCGACGCGGAGGTGCCGCTCCTCTCGACGCTCGTCGTGCCCCCGGCGCGAAGGCCCCGACGCGATCGGGCGACGATGGCGCGCCTGGGCCTTACGTGAGCAGCCCGCGGACCCGGTCCGCCGAGGCGAGGTTGCCCTTCGCCTCGTAGAGGCCGAGCGCTTCGCGGTAGGCGGCTTCGCGCTCCGGCCCCGCCAGCGTCGTCGCGAGCGCGACGAGGGCGTCGCCGCGGAGGTCGAGGTCGTCGGCGCCGTCGAGCATCGCGAGCGCCTCGCGGGCGAGCCGCTCGCCGCCGGCGGCGTCTCCACGCCCCGAGACGGCCTGCGCCCGCGTCGCGCGCCAGCCGACCTGCGCATGGAGGTCGTCGGGCCAGGCGGTTCGCTCGCTCGTCTCCGTCAGGGCCTCTGCCTCGTCGAACCGGCCCTGCCGGACGAGGGCCTCGGCGAGCACCGCGGCCACCACGGCCGAGTTCACGGTCTCGCCGAGGGCGTTCAGCGTGTCGAAGGCCGAGCGGGCGATCTCCTCGGCACGGGCGGGCTCGCCGGCCAAGAGCTCGACCTCGGCCGCGAAGTAGCACGCGCCTGCGGCCGTCACGCGCCGACCGAGATCCTGGAGCATCGAGTGGCTCCGCTCGGCCTTCTCGCGGCCGGCGTCGAACTGGCCGCGCATCGCCTCGAGGCTCGCCGCGTAGGCGTTGACGAGCGCCGCGGCCCCGCGCGCGCCGCGTGCGCGCTCGACGAGCTCGGCGCAGCGCTCCAGCGCCTCCTCCACCGGGTCGGGGCCCGTGAGCGCCGAGATGCCGAGGAGGCCGAGGATCTGATCGCGCCATTGGCGGTCTCCGGCTCGCTCGGCGTGGACGAGCGCGCGCTCCGCGAGCGCCTTCGCGTGCGCGCCGCGGCAGCGGTTCCAGTCCGATACGCCGATGAGCCAGAGGGCCTGGGCGAGGCCGGCGTCGTCGCCGAGCTCCTCGAAGACGGGCAGCGCGGCCTCGGCCGTCGCCACGAGCTCGTCGGTTCCGGCCGGGTCGGTGTAGAGGCGCAGGAAGCCGCCGTTCAGGCGGCCGCGGGCCTCGACGCCGCGGAGCCCACGGGCCGCCGCCCGCTCCATCGCCTCGGCGTTCACCTCGGCGGCTCGCTCGAAGGCGCCCAGGTCGCGGAGGGCGACGCTGAGCCCGAGCAGGCGCTCGATCCGATCCGGGTCGTCGGCGGGAAGGAGCTCGACGGCCCGCGAGAGGAGGCCTTCGGCGGCAGCCATGTCCGAACGGCCGAGCGCCCGCCGACCGGCCGCGGCGAGCAGCCGCCCGGCCCGGAGGCCGAGCTCGCGGGCCGCGTCGTCGGCGAGGCCGAGCTCGAGGCGGTAGTGGTAGGCCTGCTCGAAGTGGTAGCCGAGGATCTCCTCGTACTCGGTCTCCCGCCCGCCGGCCTTCTGCTCCAGCCAGCGCGCGTACTGCTCGTGCAGCTCGCCGCGGGTCTTCTTCGGCAGCGCGCGATAGGCGGCGTCGCGGATGAGGATGTGGCGGAAGCGATACGCCGTCTCGTCGACGAAGGCGGGCGTGCTCGGCCGGACGAGCTCGCGCTGCACGAGCTCGGCGAGCAGGCGTGCGGCCCGGTCGGCGCTCTCGGCCGCGAGCGCGAGGACGGCACCCAGGTGGAAGAGCTGCCCCTCGACAGCGCCGTCCTCGAGCAGCGTCCGCTGGCGCGCCTCGAGGCGGTCGAGCCGCTCGGCGAGGAGAGCGTCGATCGTCGGCGGGATCGCGAAGTCGGCCAGGCTCCCGTGCGGGACCCACCGCCCGTCCGGGGTCTGCCGCACCAGGCCGTCCTCGACGAGGATGGCCAGCAGCTCCTCGACGAAGAGCGGCACCCCGGCCGCCGCCTCGAGGATCCGCTCGCGCGCGTCCTCCCGAAGTCCAGCGCCGCCGATCAGCCTCTCGATCAAGAGCGTCGCGTCCTCGTCGGGCAGCGGCTCGAGGCGGATGACCCGGCCCGGCCACTCCGGCCGCGCGTCGAGCGCCTCGGGCCGGCCGAGGCAGACGACGAGGATCGGCCCCCGCGCGAGCGCCGGTAGCTGCTCGACGAGGTCGACGAGCGCCTGCTCGGCCCAGTGCAGGTCTTCGATCGCGACGACGAGCGGCCGCTCGCGCGCGAGCGCCTCGAAGAGCCGCCGCGCCGCCCACGCGATCTCGCCCGTCGCGCCGCTCCCGCGCTCGAGCCCGAGCGCCTGGGCGATGAGCGCGGCCACGACCTCGGCGTCCTCCGTCCCGGCGAGGAGCGACTCGATCCGCCGACGTGCGGTCGCCGCGTCGTCCTCCTTCTCGATCCCGGCCGCCCGGCGGACGATCTCGCCGAGGGCCCAATAGGTGATCCCTTCGCCGTACGAGAGGCACCGTCCCGTGAGGATGCGCGCCTCGGACTCGACAGACGCCAGGAGCTCCGCGACGAGCCGCGACTTGCCGATTCCCGGCTCGCCGAGGATGGTGACGAGCCGGCATCCCGCCGCCGCGACGGCCGCGTCGAACTCCTGCTCGAGCGCCGCGAGCTCTTCTTCCCGGCCGACCAGCGCGGTCCCGGCATGCCCGACCCGCGCGGCGCCGTCGGGCGCGACTGCGACGAGCCGGTAGGCAGGGACCGGCTTCGCCTTCCCCTTGAGCGTGAGCGGCTCGACCCGCTCGGCCGTGATCGCCTGCCGCGCGAGCCGGTAGGTCAACTCGCCGAGCAGCACCTCCCCCACGCCGGCCGTCTGCTCGAGCCGCGCCGCGACGTTCACTGCGTCGCCGCTGACGAAACCCTCTCCGCCGCCCGCGTCGCCGGCGAGCACCTCGCCGGTGTTGATCCCGATGCGGAGGCCGATCCGCGCCCCGAAGCGACCCTCGAACTCGTCGTTCAGCGCCTCCAGCCGCTCGAGCATCTCGCTCGCTGCCCGAACGGCGCGCAGCGCGTCGTCCTCGTGCGCGACCGGCACGCCGAAGACAGCCATCACCGCGTCCCCGACGAACTTCTCCACCGTGCCGGAGTGACGTTCGATGACGACCCGCATCTCCTCGAAGTAGCGGAGCATCACCTCGCGCACGGACTCGGCCTCGAGCCGCTCGCCGAGCGCGGTCGAGCCGCTCACGTCGCAGAAGAGGAGCGTGACCGTCTTCCGCCGCTCGGGCGCCGTCTCGGCGAGCGGCGTCCCGCACTGGCCGCAGAAGCGAAAGCCGTCCGGATTGTCGGTGCCGCAGTTTGGACACGTCGGCATAGGCCGACTTTAGGGAAGATCGCCGAAAAGGCCGAGCGTCAGCGGGAGCGGCGCGCCTCGGCGCCCATCCCGCGCACCGTCAGAAGCGTCGCCTGCTCCATCACGTCGAACGCCTCCGCCTCGCGGCCGGCGCCGCGGAGCGCCCGCGCCCACTCACGCGAGGCCTTCGCCGCCTCCCGCCAGTCGCCGCGCCGCCGGAGGAGCTCGACGGCGCGCCGGAAGGCGGTATCCGCCTCGTCGACCTCGTTCCGGAGGGCATGCGTGCTCCCGAGCGCGTACCAGGCGTCGCCTTCGGCTTCCTCGTCCTCGAGCGTCTCGACCGCCTCCTGCGCCCGTTCGAGCGCCTCGTCGCCACGCTCGAGCTCCACTGCCCAGCGTGCCTGCGCTGTCCGCAGGGCACCGATCTCGGCACGGTCGCCCGCGAGCCCGAGCAGCCGCTCGGCGCGCTCGAGGTGCGGCCCGGCCTGCTCGGCCTGGCCGTCGGCGATCATCATGTGCACGCAGGTCAGGTGTGCCCGGGCGAGCTCGAGGGTGTCGTCCGTCGCCTCGACGAGCGCGACCGCCCGCCGCAGGTACGCCAGAGCCCGCGCGAACCGGCCCTCTTCGGAGGCCGCGCGGGCGCGCGACCAGTAGAGCCGGATGCGGCCGTGGACGTCGCCGACCGCCTCGAGCCGCTCCTTCGCGTCGAGGAGCGCGACGCGGGCGCTCGCCGCGTCTCCGCGAGCGTCGAGCGCCTGGCTCAGGTACGTCGCGTAGAGGGCGGCGCTCGCAGCGTCCTCCGGTGCCCGGCCCGTGAGCTCCTCGAGGTTCCGCTCGAGCAGCTGGACAGCGCGTTGCGGGGCGCCGAGCTCGCGGTAGAGCCGCGCGAGCGTGGCGTACGCGTCCGGCCGCAGCTCCGGCGCCACCGCCTCCGAGTCGAGCACGCGCTCGAGCTGGGCGACCGCCTCGCGCGTGTCCCCGAGTCGAGCCAGCGCGACGCCGAGACCCGCGCGGGCCCGCGCCTCTCCGACGACGTCACCGCTCTCGCGTGCGTCGACGAGGAGCGCACGGAAGCTCTCTTCGGCTGCGCGGAGGTCGCCGAGCCGCAGTTCGAGCTCGGCGTCGCCGAGGCGGAGCTCCCGCTCCTGGGCCTCGGTGACAGGCACGCCGGTCTCGAGGTGCTCGAGCGAGACGCCGAGCCGGCGCGCGAGGACGCGGAGCGCCTTGAGGGACGGGTCGCGCTGACCCGCCTCGATCCGGGAGACGTACGCGTACGACACGCCTGGACCGGACAGCTCGCGCTGCGACAATCCCCGCTCGAGGCGGAGGCGGCGAATTCGCGCCCCGATCGTCTCCTCGCCGGCCGCTGCGTGGAGGTCGCGCACGACGGCTCATCTTGCTTTGCGTTTCTTGCAACGTCAACGGACGCATTTGTCGTGCGGCAGTTTCTTCACATTTACTTGGCGATTTAGCGATTTACCGACGGAAAGGTTTGGACAGGGTGGCGCAGCGGCCGGGCGCCGGGCTCGCGACTGCCCGCCGAGCCTGCGGCAGACGGGGCGACCGCGGTGCCCGGCCCCGGCGAAGAGGAGCCGGAACGACCGCCCGCATGCCGTGTGGAGAGCCCCGTCGGCCCGTGCTGCATCCGCCACGGAATCGCACGAGAGAGCAGCCGATGAAGCCCCTACGGGCGGTTGCGAAACGCGTTACGAGATGCGCGCGGCTCGGGCCGGCGACGCAGCCGCGGACATCCGTGGCCGCGGTCGGCCGTGGAATGTGCACACGTTTGCCTCGAGATCGTTTTGCGAGAGCTGATTGGATCGAGGTAGTCAGGCGAACCGTCACATTCGGGCCTGGAATTGACGCATTCCAGACTTCACAGAAGCGGAAATGCGACATTCAGTTCTCGTCGTCAAGCTCTTGGGCGAGGAGAGAGCAGGCGTACGCGCGCCAGGCAATCTCCGGGGCGTCGGCGAGCGCGTGCAACGCCTCGCTCACGTGCGGCAGTCCTTGGGCATCGCCGGCGAGGCCGGCGAGCCCGGCAAGAAGCGCCTCGCGCCGGCTCGGATCGTCGAGGTCGGCGGCGAGTGCAGACACGGCCCGGCCGTTGAGGCCGAGGCCGCGATTCGGGTCGCCGCCCGCCGCGAGGAGCAGCAGGGCACGGCGGACGGCGCCGTGCCGCTCCTCCTCGTCGACGTGCACGTCCGCACCCGCGACCGACGCGAGCACGACGACGCCGACGGCGAGCGTGTCGCCGGCGTCCTCGGCAAGCGTCTGCTCGAGGTCCGCGAGCCACCGATCAGGCACGGCGGAGCCAGCGTAGCCGCGGCCCCGCCGCCGGCGATCGGGCCTAGTTGCCGTCGACGAACCCGAGCCCGTACCCGTAGGCGTTGCCGTAGGGCGGGTTCTTCGGGGACTGCTTCGCGCTCGCAGTCCCGGCGAGCGCGAGCCCGAGAGCAGCGACGGCGGCGAGGAGGGCCAGTTTCCGCAGCATGGTGTTCACCTCCTTCCCCTAGAGAGTCGAGTCCTGAAGAGCAACGGCGGCCTGGCGGAAGAGCGCACCGGCGCGGCGATCGTCGCCGCGCGCGAGGGCGAGTTCCCCCTGGGCCGTCCAGGCGGTGGCGCGATGGCTCGCCGACGAGAGCTGGGAAAGGCTCTGCTCCGCCTGCGCGAACGTTTGCTCGGCCTCGTCGAGACGTCCCTGCTCGAGCAGGGCGCGGCCGAGGACGAGCTGGGCGTTGCCGATCTCGTCGAGGTAGTCCGTCCGGCCGTCGAGCAGCTCGAGGGCATGCCGCGCCTGCTGCTCGGCGAGCTCCAGCTCGCCGCTCCGCAAGTGCACCTGGGCGAGGGAGGCGACGGCGTGCGCGCCGGCCGGGTCGTCCAGCTCGAGCGCGATCCGGAACGCCTCCTTGAGCTGCGCGACCGCCTGCTCCTTGTGGCCGAGGAGAAAGCTCAAAGCGCCGAGGTTGTTCAAGAGCCGGCCGACGTTGACGGGATCGTCGACCGCCTCGTAGAGCTCCTTCGCGCGCTCCGAATGCTTGCGCGCGCCTGGCCAGTTGCCGTTCCGCTCGGCGACGAGCGAGGCCTGGAAGTGGGCGTGGGCGACAGTCTCGTTGTCGCCCACCGCCTCGGCGAGCTCGAGCGCACGCTCGATGTCCTCGCGCGCGGCCTCCCAGTCGCGGTGACGGCGATAGCAGCGCGAGCGCCACTGGAGGATGTTCGCGCGGAGGCGGTCGCAGCTCTCGCCCGAGTGGTCGACGAACTCGAGCGCGGCCGTGAAGTCCTTCAGCGCGCGGTCGACGTGCGTGAGCTTGTAGTGGCAGCACCCGAGCCGGTACAGGACCTGCGCCCGGTCGACGTCGCCGAAGGTGTCGCCGGCTGCGACGGCGCGGGCCCGCTCGAGCCGGTCGAGCGCCGTGCGCAGCTCGCCGAGGTACATGCGCGCCCAGCTCTCCGCGAAGAGCGCGCGCAGGTGGAGCTCGGGCGAGCCCGGCGTCCGCGCGAGGCTCGAGATCGCGTCGACCGCGTCGCGGTAGCGCTTCTCGCGCACCGCCTCCTCGGCCCGGACGACGACCGCCTCGTGCTCGCGATGGTCGCGATCGGAGACGCCTTCGACGAGATAGTGCGGGTCGACGCCGAGGCGCTCGGCGAGCCAGTCGAGCATCTGCTGCGTCGGCCGCGTCTTGCCGGTCTCGATCTGGCTGATGTACTCCTTCGAGACCCGCGCGGCGGCGAGCTCGGTCTGGGTCAGCCCGCGCTCGTTGCGCAGCCGGCGGACACGGCTGCCCAGACCTCCGTTGGAGGTTGCGAGCGGCGACGCCGGCGGCGCGGACGTGAGGGTGCGGCGGTCCATCGAAGTCCACACTCAGCGTGTGTCGGCGCCATGTGGGCGTCATCCCGCGTTCGGGGCAGGTCCGGTCCCCCGTCCGGGGTAGGCCGTTCTCCCCCGCCTGCGTCGACGGTTTTGCATGCGTGTCGACCGGTCGGTTCAGACGGACGGGCGGGAAACCCGCCCGTCCTGACGGCGGCACCGCAAGGGGTGCCTTCGCTGCGCGTTAGGGTCTAGGTGAAATGGCCGTTCTCAGCTCGCAGGTCGAGCGCGGCTCCGACGACTACGCGCGCCGGCGCGAGCGCATGGAGGCGCTCGTCGAGGAACTGCGGGAGCGGACGGCGCTCGTCGCGCGCGGCGGCGGCGAGCGGGCGCTCGAGCGCCACCGGTCGCGCGGCAAGCTCACGGCGCGGGAGCGGATCGACCGGCTCGTCGACCCCGACAGCGCCTTCCTCGAGCTCTCGGCGCTTGCGGCATGGGACCTCTACGACGGCGCGGCACCCGGGGCCGGGATCGTCACCGGGATCGGCGTCGTCGAGGGGCGCGAGTGCGTGGTCGTCGCCAACGACGCCACCGTCAAGGGCGGCACGTACTTTCCGATCACGGTCAAGAAGCACCTGCGCGCGCAGGAGATCGCGCGCCAGAACCGCCTCCCCTGCCTCTACCTCGTCGATTCGGGCGGCGCCTTCCTGCCGCTCCAGGACGAGGTCTTCCCGGACCGCGACCACTTCGGGCGGATCTTCTTCAACCAGGCGCGGCTCTCGGCGCTCGGCATCCCGCAAATCGCCGTGGTGATGGGTTCCTGCACGGCCGGCGGCGCCTACGTGCCGGCGATGAGCGACGAGACGATCATCGTCAAGGGCACGGGGACGATCTTCATCGGTGGGCCTCCGCTCGTGAAGGCGGCGACGGGCCAGGAGGTGAGCGCCGAAGAGCTCGGCGGCGCCGACGTCCACACGCGCCGCTCGGGCGTCGCCGACCACTACGCGACCTCCGACGAGCACGCGCTCGCGATCGCGCGCCAGATCGTCGCCGACCTCCACCTGCCGCCGAAGGCGCCGCCCTGGGACGCCCTCCCTCCCGAGCCGCCCGCGCTCGACCCGCACGAGCTCTACGGGCTCGTGCCCGAGGACTTCCGCCACCAGGTCGACCCGCGCGAGCTGATCGCGAGGACCGTGGACGCGAGCCGCTTCGACGAGTTCAAGGCGCTCTACGGCGAGACGCTCGTCTGCGGCTGGGCGCGGATCGAGGGCTATCCGGTCGGGATCCTCGCGAACAATGGCGTCCTCTTCGCCGAGTCGTCGCAGAAGGGCGCCCACTTCATCGAGCTCGCCTGCAAGCGGCGCGTGCCGCTCGTCTTCCTCCAGAACATCACCGGCTTCATGGTCGGGCAGGAGTACGAGGCGGGCGGGATCGCGCGCGACGGCGCGAAGCTCGTGATGGCGGTCGCCTGCGCGGACGTGCCGAAGTTCACCGTCGTCGTCGGCGGCTCGTTCGGCGCGGGGAACTACGCCATGTGCGGGCGCGCCTACGAGCCGCGGCAGCTCTGGATGTGGCCGAACGCGCGCATCTCGGTGATGGGCGGCGAGCAAGCAGCGACGGTGCTGACGATGGTCGGCGACGCCGACCCGGACGAGATCCGCGCCAGATACGAGGCCGAGGGCAACCCGTACCACTCGACGGCGCGGCTCTGGGACGACGGGATCATCGACCCGCTCGACACGCGGAAGGTGCTCGCGCTCGGCATCTCGGCCGCGCTCAACGCGCCCATACCAGAGACCGAATTCGGAATCTTCCGCATGTGATGAGGCTCTTCAGGCGGAGGAAGCGGAGGCTACGGCCGATCGGCGAGTCGGAGGCGTACGGCCGCGCCTACGGCGAGCGCAGCCCTCAGGTGCGCGTCGTCAAGCTCGAGCCGCGGCGCCCGCGCTACCAGCTGAAGGTCTCGGGCGAGAGCCTGCGCCGCGCCTTCGCCGAGCGGCTCGCGAGGCGGGAAGAACCCGACCGAGAGAAGTAGGCTTCGGGCGTGGCCTCGTACAGCGTCGTCGACGTCGAGGAGCTCGAGGGCGAAGGGCCGGGCGGCGCCGTCAAGAAGACGCGCCGTGCGCTCGGCGCCAGAGCGTTCGGCTTCAACTACTTCACGCTGCCGCCGGGGGTGCGCGGCCACGAGCACGACCACGCCGGGGACGGGCAAGAGGAGGTCATGTTCGTCGTCAGGGGCGCCGGGATGCTGACCGTCGACGGCGAGGAGGTCGAGCTGAAGCCGGGCCGCTTCGTCCGGCTCGACCCCGAGGCCGTGCGCGTGCCGACCGCCGGCGACGACGAGGGGCTCGAGTTCGTCACCTTCGGCGCGCCGCTCGCCGGTCGTTACGAGCCGCCCGACTGGGGCTGACGTGCCGACGGCGGCGCCGCTCAGGACGGCAGGCTCGAATAGACGTCGTTCGGAAGCCGCCGATAGGCTCGCGCGTATGCACACCATCGAGCTCAGCGACGACGACCTCCGCCTCCTCCACGCCGCGCTCCACTCCTACCTCGACGACTTCGGCCACGAGGAGGCGGACGTGCTGCGCCTGATCAAGCAGCTGATCGCGAAGCTGCCTTCGCCGTCCTCCTAGACGCGGTTTCGGATGCCGCCCATCCGTTCGACCGGTCAGTTCAGACGGACGCACGCCGAGCAGCCGGCCGCGCCGGCAAAGCCGGCACAGTCTTTGAGCGGCATCGCAAGCGATGCCGCCGGCCCGCGCGTCCTGATGGTCGGCGCCGCCAAGCCGGCGCCTTCGTCGGCGTGACGGGGCTGCCGCCGGTCTTCGTCGCCGGTCTCCTGCTCTGCCTCGTCGTCTTCAGCGTGCTCGTCGGGACCGGTCACCGGCGGGCGGCCGACGCCGTCGGCATCGTGCTCCTCGTCGGCGCCGTCGCGGCGTTCGGCTACACCCGTCGCCGGTGATCGTCCGACTCGTCCTCTGGAGCCTCGCCGACTCGAAGACGACGGTCGCCGAGCTGCGGCACCACCTCCGCGAGGAGTCCGGCGACGTGCCCGGGCTTCGCTCCAGAGCGTGGATCTCGGACGAGGCGACCGAGCGCTTCGGCGCGATCGAGCTGTGGGAGTCGGCCGAGGCGGCGGAACGGGAGATTCCGAGCCGCGTGCGCGAGCTGATCGGCAAGGAACCGGAGATCGGCGAGACTTTCGACGTGGAGACGACGAGCGAGAGTTAGGGGAGACGGGGCCGGATCGTGATTCTCCAGTTGGCGAACCCATCGACGGTCGGGCCGCCACCGGAGACCGTTCCGGTCGCGTGGGCGTAGCGACGGGTTCCGCGCACGACGCGTCCGTGGAAGATGGCGGTGGAATGACGTTGGTCTTGGGTAAAGACGAAGGTCTGCCGTTGCCGACTCACGATCGTCCCGGCCGGTAGTGCGTCTCGCTCCAGCACCGTCTGGACGATGCGCCGGAGATTCCCGCTCTCGTCGTCGATCCTCTCGATGGTCAGGACGCAGACGTGGGCGGTTCCGATGCTTGTCCCCGACTTCGATGCGATCGCATAGACGGTTCGCCCTTGAGGGCACGGCCCGGAGCCGATCTGCGCCGGCAGCGGCTTGCCGCGCCCGACAAGCCGGAACGTGATGCTCGAGGCCGACGGTGCGGCGGTGGCCGCAGCCGTCAACCAAAGAGCCGCGGCGGCGACGAGCGCGAGCAGCCAGCGCTGCACCGGCAGGAGCCGGCTGTACTTCTCGACGCAGAAGGCGGGGAAGTCCGTGGTGTGCGTCTCCGGCGGCGGCGGAACGTGCTCGACCCAGGCATAGAGGCCGCTGTGGCGGAGGAGCTCGGCGCGAGGCTCGTCGACGTCGTAGCCCGCGGGCACGCGCTTGTAGGTCTGGCCGCCGATCTCACCGCCGGCGGCCCGCGTCTCCTCCACGGCCCGGACGAGCTCACCGCCCCGCCTGGGGTCGGCGACCTCGTCGCGGAAGCGCTCGAGCATCGGCCGCTCGAAGTTGTGCATGCCGGCGCCGAGGATCAGGCGCTCCGGCGTGAGCCGGAACCAGAAGCCGGGCCGCTCGCGGCTCGGCCCCGCACCCTGCGGGAACCAGAGGTCGAGATGCGTCTTGTACGGGCGCTTGTCGCGCGAGAAGCGGGTGTCACGGTTGATGCGCATGATCGAGCGGCCCACGCGCGGGTCGGCGTCCACTCCCTCGCCCAGCCGGCCGGAGAGCTCGCCAAACGCCTCGACGAAGTCCCGCGCCGGCTCGAGGAGCAGCCGGTCGTACTCCTCCCGGTGCGCGTGAAACCACTCGCGCTCGTTGTTCTCCTCGAGGCGGCGGAGGAAGTCGAGGGCCTCGGACGCGAAGGTCACAGCACAACCTCCTCGGGAAAGACGGCGTCGTGCTCGAACCGCTCGAGCGCGAACGGCGACAGGTCGTACCCGGTCTCGCCCTCGAGGATCAGCTCGGCGAGCGCCTGGCCGACCGCCGGCGACTGCATGAAGCCGTGGCCGGAGAAGCCGCAGGCGACGTAGATCCCGTCAGCGACGCGATCGACGATCGGGTGAGCGTCCGGCGTCATGTCGTACAGGCCGGCCCAGGAGCGGTCGATCGCTGCGCCGGCCGCCAGCGGGTAGCGGTGCCGGAGCCGCCGGAGCCGGTCGTCGAAGACGCTCTCGTCGACGACCTCCTCGAAGCTCCAGCGCAGCTGCTCGTCGGGCATCGCGATCCGGAGGCGGCCGTCGCGGCGGCGGAAGTGGAAGCCGGTCTCGAGCTCGATCACCATCGGCAGGTCGGGCGGCAGGTCTTCGAGCGGGGTCGTCTCGAGGAGCTGGCGGCAGAGCGGCCGGATCGGAAGCTCGATCCCGTGCGGCGCCGCGACCTCGGCCGACCACGGCCCGCATGCGACGACGAGGACGTCCCATTCGAGCTCCTCGACCGGAGTCCGCTCACGCACCTCCACGCCGAGCTCGGCGCCGCGGCGGACGAGCTCGCGCGTGGTCGCCGGGGGATCGGCGACGCCGTCCGAGCGGCAGGCGACGGCTCCGAGAACGTCGTCTCCGCGGACGCCTTCCGGGACGTCGACGTGCTCGACCGGCACGCCGAGTCGGCGCTGGAGCTCCATCCGCTCCTCGAGCTCGGCGAGGCCCGCCTCCGTCGTGGCAAGGAAGACGTAGCCCACCTGCTGGAACCAGCGCGCCCCGAGCTCCTCGAAGAAGCGGATGCTGTCGCGGGCGAGCCGGACCTCGGGTTCGGTCGAGAACTGCTGGCGGACGCCGCCCATCGCCTTGCCGGTCGAGCCGGAGGCGACCTCGCCGCGGTCGGCCAGCACGACATCGCGCGCACCTCGCAGCGCGAGCTGGTACGCGACGCTCGCGCCTATCGCGCCGGCGCCGGCGACAGCGATTCGAGCCATGTCTCCAGGGACGCGCGCTCCTCGTCGCGGAGCGTGCGCAGTGGCGCGCGGACGTCGGCGCGGATCGGCACGCCTCGCGCGGCGGCCGCGACCTTCAGCGCCGCGTGGAACGGGAAGCGCTCGAGCGCGGTGCGGACCTCGTCGAGCCGCGCCGCTCCGGCCGCCGACGGGGCGCGAACGACCTCCGCCACGAGCTCTGGGAACGCGGCCGCGAGCGCGGAGACGGTCCCCGCTGCCCCCGCGCCCAAGCCTTCGTGGATGAACGCCTCGGCGCCGACGAAGACGTCGAGGCCGTCCAGCAGATAGGGCCGGACGCGCTCGAACGGCCGGTCGGAGACCTTGAGGCCGGCGAGGTTCGGCACGCGCTCGCGCAGGCGCGCGACCACCTCGAGCGGCACGGCGTAACCGCTCACACGCTCGAACTCGTAGAGGTAGAACGGCGTCGGCGCGCACGCGCGGGCGGCGGCCTCGAGGTGCGCGGCGAGCGCGTCGTCGTCGAGCCGGAAGTATGGCGGCGCGATCACGGCAACCGCGTCCGCGCCCGCCTCGGCCGCGTGCGCCGCGAGCGCGACGGTGCCCGCCGTCGACTGCGCCCCGCAGTGGACGGCGACCTCGAGACGGTCCCTCGCCGCGTCGAGGAAGAGCTCGGCCGCGCGACGGCGGGCCTCGAGCGGAAGGAGGAAGCCCTCGCCTGTCGTCCCGAGCGCGAGCAGCCCGTCGAGGCCGCCGGCCGCGAGGAAGTCGACGTACGGCTCGAAGGCCGCCTCGTCGATCGACTCGCCGCCGTCGGCGAGCGGCGTCAGCGCCGCGGCGAGCGCACCGCGCAGCATGGCCGGAACTCTATGCTCCGCCGCCATGGAGGCCCTGCGCGTCGAGCGGACGGGCGCCGTCCTGCGCGTGACGCTGGCGCGGCCGGAGCGGCGGAACGCCTTCGACGCGGCGCTGATTGCGGAGCTGACGGAGGCGTTCGCCGACGTCGGCGACGCACGCGCAGTCGTCCTGGCCGGCGACGGCACGAGCTTCTGCGCGGGCGCCGACGTCGAGTGGCAGCGCGCCTCGATCGACTTGACCTACGACGAGAACGTGGAGGACGCGCTCCGGCTCTACCGGATGCTCGAGGCGATCGACACCTGCCCCGCCCCCGTCGTCGCCCGCGTGCACGGCTACGCGCTCGGCGGCGGCTCGGGCCTCGTCGCGTGCGCGGACGTCGCGCTCGCCGCGGAGGACGCGATCTTCGGCTTCTCGGAGGTGAAGCTCGGCATCGTGCCGGCCGTCATCTCGCCGTTCGTGCTGTCGAAGATCGGCGCCGCGGCGCGCCGCTACTTCCTCACCGGCGAGCGGTTCGACGCGGCGACGGCGCTCCGAATCGGCCTCGTGCACCAGTGCACAAGTGAGCTCGACGCGGCCGTCGACCACGTTCTCGGGGAGCTGCTGTCCTCAGGCCCGGAGGCGGCGCGGGCCGCGAAGCGCCTGATCCGCGAGCGCCCCGGCGGCGAGGAGGCCGCGCACGTCGCGGCCCGCCTGCGCACGAGCCCCGAGGGGCAGGAGGGGTTGCGTGCCTTCGTCGACAAGCGCCGCGCGGCGTGGCGTCCCGAAACGGACGCGACCGGATGAGCGAATAGACGCGGCTCGAGTGCACCGGCACGCTTTGCGCTGTGGCCGCCAGCATCGAGGAGCTCGTATTCGATCTTTCTCTCGACTCGCTCTCCGAACAGCGGGACGTCCTCAAGGACGTACGCGCGCGATCGGCGACGTTGCTCACCGCTTCCTCGATTGTGACGTCGTTCGTAGGCGGGCCGCGCCATCGACGCAGCCGGACTGGATGCCTTCACCGGAGCCGCCATCGTGGCGTTCCTGCTGACCTTCGCGCCGGCGATCTACCTTGCGTCCACCAGCGGCGACGCCCCGCTGTCAGTCGAAGGCGCGCACCTGTACGCCGACGTCGCGCGTGCCGACGCGTCGCTGGAAGAGGTCTACTTGGCGCTTGCGGACGAGATGCGATCAGTGCGCCGTGAGAATCGGCGCTTGTCTACCGCACGTTGCGGCTCCTTCGCGTGGGCTTCGCCGCGTTGATCATCGAGGTGATCCTGTTCCTCGCAGCCCTCGCAGTACACTGACCGCAATGCCGAAGCCGCAGCAGACGAAGAAGCCGCTGAAGCTCTCACGCGACATCTGGGTGATCTACGCCGTCAGCGGCCTGCAGAAGAACTAGCGTCTGCCGCTGCGGCGGCCGCGGCTCGTACAGTCCCTCCCATGCCTATCCGCAAGGTGCTCGTCGCGAACCGCGGCGAGATCGCGCTTCGCGTCTTCCGCGCCTGCCGCGAGCTCGGGATCGCGACGGTCGCGGTCGTCGCGCCCGACGATCGCGGCTCGCTGCACGCTCGCCTCGCCGACGAGACCGTCGCGATCGCGAGCTACCTCCACTCGGAGGAGCACGTGCGCGCCGCCCGCACGACGGGCGCCGACGCGATCCATCCCGGCTACGGGTTCCTCGCCGAGAACCCCGACTTCGCCGAGGCGGTCGAGGCAGCCGGGCTGACGTGGGTCGGACCGCCGGCGAACGCGCTTCGCACGGGCGGCGACAAGCTCACGGCGAAGGAGATCGCACGCGCCGCCGGAGTGCCGGCCGTCCCGGAGGGCGACCCCGCCGAGATCGGATATCCGCTCGTCGCCAAGGCGGCCGCGGGCGGTGGCGGCCGCGGGATGCGCGTCGTCCGCGACCCGGCCGAGCTCGACGAGGCGCTCGAGGCCGCCCGCCGCGAGGCGACCGCGGCCTTCGGCGACGACCGCGTCTTCTGCGAGCGCTACGTCGAGCGCCCGCGGCACGTCGAGATCCAGCTCCTCGGCGACTCGTCCGGGAACGTGGTGGCGGTCGGCGAGCGCGAGTGCTCGATCCAGCGCCGCCACCAGAAGGTGCTCGAGGAGGCGCCTTCGATCGCGGTCGACCCTGAGCTACGCCACCGCATGGAGGAGGCAGCGGTCGCCTTCGCCCGAGCAGTCGGCTACCGAAGCGCCGGCACCGCCGAGTTCATGCTCGACGGCGGGGAGTTCTTCTTCCTCGAGCTGAACGGCCGCATCCAGGTCGAGCACCCGGTGACGGAGCTCGTCCGGGGGATCGATCTCGTGCAGGCGCAGCTGCGAATCGCGGCCGGCGAGCCGGTCGAGCCGCCGCCGGAGGCGCGGGGCCACGCGGTCGAGGTGCGGCTATACGCCGAGGACCCGCGCACCTTCCTGCCCCAGGCCGGCCGGCTCGAGCGGCTGCGACTGCCCGACGGCGTCCGCGTCGACGCCGGCGTCGAGGAGGGCGACGAAGTCGGCACCGGCTACGACCCGATGATCGCGAAGCTGATCGCCTACGGCGAGACGCGCGACACGGCGCTCGACCGGCTCGCGGCCGCGCTGGACGCCACCGAGGTCGAAGGGGTCGTCACCAACCTGCCGTTCCTGCGCTGGCTCGTGCGGCACCCGTCGCTTCGGGCGGGACTGACGACGACCGCTTTCCTCACCGAGCACCCGCCGCTCTCGCGCCCGCCGGCCCGCGTGCCCGACCGGCCGTGGCGCGGCACGTGGCGGCTGAACCTGGCTCCGCCGCCGCCGAGCCCGGCCCCGGACGTCGACGCCGCCTTGCACGACCACCGGCCCGGCGGCGAGAGCGCGCTCACCGCGCCGATGCCCGGGACGGTGATCCGCCTGCTGGTCTCGCCCGGCGATCGCGTCCACGCACGCCAGCCGCTCGTCGTCCTCGAGGCGATGAAGATGGAGACGCCGGTCGCCTCGCCGTTCGAGGCCGTCGTGCGGGCCGTGCACGTCAGCGAGGGCCAGCACGTCGTCGGCGGCGCCCTTCTTGTCGAGCTCGAGGATTAGCGCCGGCTCTTCAGGGCGCGCTCGATCTGCCGATCGGCCTCGCGACGGGCGATGTCGCGGCGCTTGTCGCGCGTCTCCTTGCCACGGGCGAGGGCGAGCTCGACCTTCGCCCGGCCGTCCTTGAAGTAGAGCTTCGTGGGCACGAGCGTGAAGCCCCGCTCGCGGACCTTGCCGATCAGCGACGCGATCTCCTTGCGATGGAGGAGGAGCTTGCGGTCGCGGTCCGGATCGTGGTTGGCGATGTTGCCCTGGTCGTAGGTGGCGATCTGCGCGCCGACGAGCCACAGCTCGCCGTCCCGCAGCTCGGCGTAGGAGCGGGCGAGGCTCGCGCGGCCCTCGCGGAGCGACTTCACCTCGGTGCCGGCGAGAACGAGCCCCGCTTCGTAGCGCTCCAGGAGGTGGTAGTCGTGCCGCGCGCGGCGGTTCTCCGCAACGAGCTTGAAGCCGGTCTGGCGGGGCATGGCCGCAAAGCTATAGCCGCAGCGACATCCGCAGGTGTCGACCGGTCGTTTCAGACGGACGCCCGGGCAAAAGCCCGCCCGTCCTGATGCGGCATCGCAAGCGATGCCTACACGACCCGGTGCACCATCCAGACGTTCGGCTCGTAGTAGAGGCCGAGGTCGTGCTCGCGATCCACCGAGAGCGGCGCGAGCCCGTGCGGGAAGACGTACTCGCCGCTCTCCGGGAAGGCCATCTCCGTCCAGCCCTCCCACTCCGTCAGGGTGCCGCTGATCCGCAGCGACCTCGGCTCGGGCCGGAGGATCTCGCCGCCCAGCCGGACGTGCGTGCGGATCCACGGGTCGAAGGGCAGGCCGTCCTCGCGCGTCCACCGCGCGTAGCGCTCGATCGGCGTGAGCGGATAGCGCTCCTTCCAGCTCGGCCGGAGCGGCGCGACGAGGTCGCGGAAGCCGTGCTCGCGCGCGATCCGGCCCATCGCCGCGATCATCGAGCCGCTCAGGCCGCGGCCCTGCGCCGTCGCGCGGATCTCGATCGCGAGCGCCGAGAGAGCCGTCGGCTCGCCGCCCTCCTCCAGCAGCCGGAACGCACCCTCGACGAGCCCGTCGATCCCCGCCGGCAGGCCCTCGGCGGTGCGATCCCAGACGAACGGGATCGAGTGACCCTCGGCGACGACGACGTCCTCGTCGTCCTCGTAGAGGACGAACTGGAACTCGCGGAGCTCCTCGTAGAGGCGCGACCAGTACCGCTTCAGGACGTCGCCGTGTGTGTTGTACGCCGGCCAGACGTTGAAGTCGACCCGCTCGGCGAGGTCGGGGCGCTCGGCGTGGGTGAAGACGGCGGGCACGGCTACGGAAGCTGCCAGAAGCGGCCCGTGAGGCCGACGCTGTCGAGGATCGCCTGGTTCTGAGCGCGCGTGTGCGGCCGCCAGTCCGGTGCGAGACGATCGCTCCACCAGGCGTGTGCCAGGTCGCTCAGCGTCGTGACCGGAATCGTCGCTCCGGGCGAGCGGCCGGCGAGCCAGCGCTCGATGTGCTCTTCCGACCGGAAGAGGTTCATCGCGCTTCAGGTGAACACGATGTCGTCCCACCAGTGGGCGGCGGGGACGAGGCAATGGAAGAGGAGGCTCGTGTCGTTCGGCCGCTCGTCGCGCACGTCGACGGCGATCGGCTCGCCGCAGTCGGGGCAGGAGCTCTCGATGCGTCCGTCGACGTGCAGCGCGGCGCAGATCCCGAAGGCGTCCCAGGCACAGTTCCCGTACCACGAGCGGCCGGCCGCGTGGACGCGGTAGGCGGTCGGGACGGCGGAGAAGGGATTCGCCATGCGGAGCTCCGTCGTCTGCGCGTCGAGCACAAGGGCGTGCGCCTCGTGGAGCCGGCGCCAGCCCTCCTCGACCTCGGCCGGCGAGCGCTCCGCCGCCTGGGCGACCTCGGTGACGCTCGGAGCGCGCCCGAGCTCGACGAAGAGGTGGTAGGTGAGATTGCGCAGCTCGAGGTCGCGGTCGTCCATGCCTACGCGAAGCCAACCAGCTCGGGCTGATCCCAGTCGCCGTCGGCGACGTTCCACTGCACGAAGACGAAGAAGCCGCTCTCGACCGGGACACGGTGCTCGGCGCCGCGGTGGCGGACAACGGCCTCGATCGCACCGGCCGCGGCTTTGTCGCCGAAGAAGAGGGTTCGGCCGTGGTCGCCCGCTGCGTACACGGGAAGGGAGACCTTGCCCTCGCTGCGCCTGACCTCGGGGCACATGCGGCCGGCAGCCTACGCGCGCAGACCGAGCGACTCGTGCTACGAGGCGATTGCGGTGCTGCGCCCGCGAGGGTCTTGCTCGAACGAGGCCGGCTTGTGGAGGGCCTGGTCCAGAACGGCAAATTCGCTCGCGATGCTCGCAGTGTCGTAGCCCCTGGCTCGCTCCTCCGCGAGCACCCGCTCGAGCGCTTCTACGCAATGAGGGCAGAACTGCGTCGCAGCGCCCGCCCGAAGCTCCAGCATCGCCTCGTCCAGTGGTCGTCCCGCGCGATAGAGCCTCGATGTCAGCATCGAGTCGAGAGCGTCCACGACGTGGATGATCCGCGCGCCGAGTGGAATCTCGTTGCCTGCCAGGCCGGCGGGGTAACCGCTGCCGTCCCAGCGTTCGTGGTGGTGCTGGATTGCGGGAACGGCGTCGCGGAGGAAGCCCAGCCGATCGATGATGCGAGCCCCCTCTTCCGCGTGTGCGCGCATGCGCCCCCATTCCTCTTCGGTCAGGACGCCCGGCTTGAGAAGGATCGCGTCGGGAATCGCGAGCTTGCCGATGTCGTGGAACAGCGCTGCCTGGCCGAGCACCTCGAGCTCCGCGCGAGGAAGGCCCAGCTCGCGCCCGACCAAGAGCGCGAGCCGCTGCACCCGTCGCGAGTGCCCCGCGGTGTAGGAGTCGCGGGCGTCGACGGTCGCGGCCAAGCTCTCCATCGCCGCCATCGATCGCTCCCGGAGCAGCTGGTTTGCCTGCTCGAGCGAGACGTTCTGGCGCTGGATCGTCTCCGCCGCATCGCGGAGCTTCTCGACGCTTCGGCGGGTGTGTGCCAGGTAGGCCTCCTGCGTCTTGCGGATCAGGAGAAGCGGCATCGCAAAGACGAGGAAGGCGTAGAGCCCGACCTCGTCGTAGCCGACGGCGATCACGCCGCCGATCAACCCGTAGACCAGGTAGTGCGGCAGCAGCCAGGAGAACCGATCCCACCAGCCGGTCCACCAGCGACCGCCGTCCTCGAGTGCGAGCGCAAAGCCGAGGAGCCCGGTGTTGGTGCCGAAGTAGGCGATCCCCGCGACCACCCCGGCGGCCACGACGCCGAGACCGCCCCACCGGAAGAGCTCGAAGACTCCAACGGCGCTCAAGGATGCAATCGAGAGCGCTCCGACGTTGAAGACGAGGCGATAGAAAGGTGGCCGACGAGCGCTCCAGTCGACGACCGCCGTCGTGACGGCGAGTGCGAGCGCGATTCGCGGCCCGAAGAGAGCAGCGCCGGCGAGCGCGCCGACGGCGCCGACGGAGATGGAGCCGTCGGGCACCTCGAGGGCCAGCGCCTGTCCGACGCCGGCGAGCATGGCTATCGCGAGCATGCCCAGCAGATCGCGGTTGTGCCCGAAGAGAATCCCTGCGGCGCCGGCCGCCGTGCCGACGATGCCGACGAGGCCGACGAGCGCAGCGAGACGGCCTGAGCACGGGAAGAGCTCTCGCGAGGGTCGGACCTGATGTGCAGGCGGCCGGCGCCTCTCCTCGTGTGGAATCGTCTGGCTCGCGCGTTCTGTCGGCGCACGGCGCTGGTTGACGGACGCCAGGCTGACGAGTCGCGTCCGCCGCTCCTCCGGGATCAGCAGCGGCTCGGCGCTCGCGCCGAGGACGCGGTTCCGCCCTTGCAGCTTCGCCCGGTAGACGGCAACGTCGGCGTTGTGGATGAGCTCGTTCCGGCTCGTGCCGTCTCGAGGAAAGGCGGCGACGCCGATCGAGATCGTGGCTGTGATCGGCTCGTTCGACGTCTCGACCGAGAATCTGCTCTGGGCGACAGAGCGTCGAATCCGCTCTGCGATCTCGAGAGCCGTCTCCCGCTCGGTCTCCGGAAGCAAGATGCTGAACTCCTCGCCCCCGAAGCGTGCGGGCACGTCGTAGTGCCGCAGCTCCTTGCGGAAGATGCCGGCGATGCCCTCCAAGACGGCGTCGCCGGCGAGGTGGCCGTACGAGTTGTTGATCTCGCGCAGAAGGTCGAGGTCGACCATGAGCAGGGAGAGCGGCCGCTCCATGCGACGCGCGCGCTCGAGCTCGTCCTCGACGGCGGCGGTGAAGTGGCGGACGTTGAACAGGCCCGTCTTCGGGTCGATCCGAGCTTCCGCTTCCAATGCAGGCACGGCGAGCGACCGATGGATCAGAAGCAGAGGAGCAAGGGCAAGGCCGACCAGCCAGAGGTTCGCGTGCGACGTCACGGTCAACGTGATCCCGAGCGCCCCGAGCACGAGGTCCGTGGAGAGGCTCTCGAAGGTGAAGAGCCCGCTCGCGCGCCAGGAATGGCCGCGGCCGAGACGCAGCATCAGGGCGAGGAGCACGTGGTTGGCCGCGACGAGCACGACGGCGGCAACGATCCAGGCGGCGGCGGACCGGAGCCGGTCATCCGAGATCAACCACGACGCGCGGAGGACAGCGTGAGCGCCTGCGGCGGCCGCCAGCAGGTTGAGTGCGTAGTTCGCGATGTTGAAGCTCTGGATGTACCAGGCATAACGCTCCTTCAGCCACTCGGGCACGTGCTGGACGAGCGCGACCAGGGGAAGGAGCGCGGGCGGGAGGAGCAGCGCGGCGGGTATGAGGAAGACAATCGTCGTGTGGTACGACTGGTTGCGGGGCGTGATCACCACGAAGAGCTGCGTGATTGCAGCGGCCGTCGCCAGCAACGCGAAGGTGGCGAGCTGGTCGCCACTCAGATCGCCGTCGTGAAGCCGTAGGAGGAGGTGTGCGGCAAGCGCGCCGGCCGCCGTCAGAACGACGAGCAGGTATGCCATTGCGCGGCCCGGCAGCCCCGGCTGGTCCCACCCTTGCGGCACGCCGCTGGCTTCCGTTCTTCCGGTGTCGCTCACGTTAGGTCCTGTCGACGTCTCCGGGCCCTGTCTCAAGCCCGGTCGCGGCCCTTCAAGGGCCGCGACCGATGCTCGTTCGGTGGGCGGTTCACGCCGAGCAGCTCACCCGACCCAGATCAGGCTCGACCACGAGGCGTCGGGTAGCGAACCGTCGCTCGTGGTCCCGGACGACCAGGAGGCGCTGCTCCAGGAAGCGCTGCTCCAGGAGGCCGAGCTCCACGAAGCCGAGCTCCACGAAGCCGAGCTCCACGAAGCTGAGCTCCACGAAGCGCTGTTCCAGGATGCATTGGCCTTCGCCGCGCTCGACCAGCTGGCCGCGTCGAACGTGCGGCCACCGTTCGGGTCGGTGACGACATATGCGTTGAGGCCGGCGTTTGGGTTCGGCGGAGCGCCGACTGCGGCTGCCGCAGTGGCCTGCGCCTCGCCCACGCCGAGCGCGTAGCTGCCGGTGACGGTGCCGGGCACGGCCGCCGTCAGCATCAACGCTCCCTTGACGTCGTCCGGTGTCCAGCTCGGGTGCAGGGCGAGCAAGTCGGCGGCGATGCCTGAGACGACGGGCGCCGCGAAGGAGGTGCCGGACATCCACATGTATCCGGGAGCGACAATCCGCTCCGGATGCTGCGCATACATGGTCGCCGCCGTCGGGACGGGCCCGTTCATGTAGCGGCCGGGCGCCCCGAGCTCGGGCTTCGCGAAGCCGTCGAGGGTGTACCCGTACGCCGACCAAGGCGCGTTGAAGTCGTCCGTCGTCCCGACTGTGCCGTTGATGTCGGCGGCGCCGACGGTGATCGTGAAAGGATCGTTGGCCGGTGCGTAAGGGAGGCCGCTCGGCTGGCCGTTGGTCGCGAAGTTGCCGGCCGCCGTGACGACGACCACACCCGAGAACCAGAGCTTCTCGACCGCCTGGTCGAGCGGGTCGTACATGAAGCTGGCGTTCGTGCCGGCGAGCAGCGAGAAGTTCGCGACGCGGATGTTGTACTTGTCCTTGTTCTTGTAGATCCAGTCGCAGGCGCTGAGAACGTCGCTCTCCGTGCCGGCACCGGTGTCGTCGAGAACGTCGAGCGAGACGATGCTGGCTCCCGGAGCCGCGCCGGAGTAGCCGGCCGCCTGGCCGGCCGCGATTCCGGCCACCAACGTCCCGTGGCCGAACCCGTCGGTGCCCTTGGTGTTGCCGGTGTTGGCGGCGACGAAGTTCAGCTGGGCGATCACTCGCGCGCCGAAGTCCGCCGCGCGCGTCGCGTCCACGCCCGAGTCCACCACCGCGATCGCCGGCGCGCTGGGGGCAGAGGAGTAGTAGCTCGAGACCTGGGCGACGTCGGGCCAGAGCTGCAGGTTCGAGAGCGCGGTCTCCCCGACCTTGGAGTCCTGGACGATCGACGCAATCGTTGGGTTCTTGGCCAGCGCCTGGATCGCCGCGCCGCTCATCGTGGCGGCCACGCCGTTGATGACGGAGTACTGGGCCTTGATCGAGCCGCTCGGGTTCTTCTGGATCGCGCTGGTGGTCGCGGTCGCGACAGTGCTCGCGGCCTGGCCTCGGGCACCCTTGACGATTACTTTGTAGAGCGCTGTCGGCTTCGCCTTCGTTGCGCTTGACAGGCTCGTGGTCATGAACGCGGTGTAGGTCGTTCCTCCCGCGCTCGCCGCCGGTGCGCCGACGAGGACGACGGGCAGGGTGAGGAGGACGATCAGCGCCGCCAGCGCGTTCCGGCTTCCGCCCCAGAGCGCGTTCTTTCGCTCGCCGCCGCCGCTCCTGCCCCAGAGGGCGCTCGATTTGGTGTCGCGAGGGACTCCGTAGGATTGCCGCATCTCGGTGAACTCCTTCTTCCTGTCCGCGCCGGGCCGCGCGCGGAGCCGCAGTGGAATAGCCTCACCGTAGGCGGAACGTCGGCAGCGGCCTCCCCCGGAGGGGGCATCTGCAGGCGCGGCGCCCTCGGACGCCCGCCGCGTCAGACTCGGTCCGCGAGCGAGAGCTCGACCTTCCCTTCGGCGCGGCGTATCTCCCCCACGCGCACCGCGATTGGATCGCCGAGCCGGTAGCTGCGTCCTCCGCGCCGGCCTCGTAACGCGGTCGCGAGCTCGTTGAGCTCGAAGTAATCGCCGGGCAGGCGGCGCGCCGGCAGGAAGCCCTCGTAGACCTCGCCGAAGCGGACGAACAGGCCGGAGCCGATGACGCTGATGATCTCGCCCTCGTACGGGCTTTCCCAGCCGCGCTCGAAGAGCTCCGCCTCCAGGAGCCAGGCGAGGCAGAGCTCGTCGGCGAAGTACTCGACCTCGGCCGCCTCGCGCTCGCGAGCCGACGTGTGCTCGGCGAGATCGGCCAGGTCCTTCGGCGGCGGATCGTCGGCGGCGCCCAGCTCGCGCAGGAGCGCGCGGTGGCACACAAGGTCGGGATAACGCCGGATCGGCGAGGTGAAGTGGCAGTAGGCCGGGCTCGCGAGACCGGAGTGGCCGAGGTTCCGAGGGTCGTAGCGCGCCTGCTTGAGCGAGCGCAGGACGAGCGCCGGAAACGCCTCCCTCCCCCGCCCCGACCGGGCCACGTACTCGGCCACCGCCTCGCTCGCCGCGCCCGCGATCCGCGCCGCCTCGGCAGGCGAGAGCAGCTCGTCCTCGGGCGCCGGCGGCGTCGGCACCTCGAGGTCGGCGAGCCGCGCCAACAGGAGCGCGATCGCCTGCGGATCCGGCCGTTCGTGTACGCGGTACAGCGTCTCGCGCCGCCGCCCGGCGAGGAGGCTCGCCACGGCCTCGTTGGCGCGAATCATCAGCTCCTCGACGAGCGCGTGCGCGCGCGGCTCCACCTGCCGCCACGCGCGCTCGACGCCGCCGCGGCCGTCGAAGGCGAACTCGATCTCCGGCGACTCGATCCGCAGCGCGCCGCGCGCGAAGCGGGCGCGGCGCAGGCCGGCGCTGAGCTCCTCGGCGAGCTCGAGCCCCGCCGCGACCTCCGGCTCCGCGTCGCGCCGCTCGGCCCGGCCGTACGTCAGCCGCGCCCTGCTGCGGATGACCGAGCGGTAGAAGAGCGGCTCGCCCGCCGGCGGCAGCTCGACGGTGACGCAGAGGCGGTCGACGTGCGGCCGCAGGCTGCAGAGGTCGTCCGCGAGCTCGGGCGGGAGCATCGGCGCCACGCGTCCCGGCACGTAGACCGAGTTCGCGCGCCCGGCGGCTCCGTGGTCGAGCGGCGAGCCGGCCGGGACGAACCAGGACACGTCCGCGATGTGCACCCAGGCGCGGATCCCGTCCTCCTCGCGGCGCACCGAGATCGCGTCGTCGAAGTCCTTCGCCGTCTCGGGGTCGATCGTGAAGGCGAGCTCGTCGCGGAGGTCGACCCGCCTCTCGAGGCTCGGCTCCGGCGGCTCGTACGGCTCGAACGGCTGCCGCAGGCCCCGCTCGACGAGCAGGCCATCGAGCGCCGTCTCGATCGACCTCGCCGGCCCGAGCACCCGCTCGACGCGCGCCCGACCGCGCCCGCAGTCGCGCCGGACGGCGGCGAGGTCGCCCGGGCCGGCCTCGCCGAGCCCCTTGCGGTCGAGGACGAGCGGCACGCCCGGCTCGAAGAACGGCTCCCCGACGACGAGCTTGCCACGCCGAGCGACCTCGACGACGATGAGAGGCCCCGCGCTCAGCTCACCAGCTCTCGCGCCAGACGTACCACGGCCCGTCGAGGTGCTCGTAGGCGTCCTCGCCGCCGACGCTCGCCGGCTCGCCCTTCGGGCTGTACGCGAACCCGGTCGCGTCGAGGAAGCCCGAGCCGGAGACGAGGAACCGCATGCCGCCGGGGATCTTCTCGACACGACTCGTCGGCCACAGGCCGATCCGGCGGATTGAGCGAGCCTCCTCCGGATGCGCGACGACGCGCTTCGCGGCGGAGTTCATCGCGGGCCGGCTGAGCCGGTAGTGCACGTGCAGGGGCACGTGGATGTAGAGCAGCGCGCCGACGAGCGGCACGAGTGCCGGGACGACGAAGTCCGGGGGCCCGAGAGCGAAGAGCGAGCGGCGCACGAGGGCGCGGGCGCCGATCGACACGAGCCACACAGTGAGGACGAGGAGCCACGCGACCGCGACCCCGAGCAGCAGGAAGAAGTAGCCGTCCGGCGCGCTCTCGGCGTAGAAGGTCGCGGCGACGAGCGCCCCGAGGAGCCCCGTCCAGACCGCTCGCAACGGCGGCCTCAGATCTTGAGGAAGCGGCGGAGCGTGATCCCGGAGCCGGCGGCCCCGAGAGCGAGACCGACCCCGAGCAGCGCGAGCGCGTTCAGGGCGAAGGGAATCGCGCTGACGTCGTCGCCCGCGTCGACGCGGCCGAGGATCGTCGGCAGCACGAGCTCCTTGCCGAGGAGGAGCAACACCACCGCCGTCAGCGAGCCGACGAGGCCGCAGATCAGCCCCTCGAGCATGAAGGGGCCGCGGACGAACCAGTTCGTCGCGCCGACGAGCTTCATCACCTCGATCTCACGCCGTCGCGAGAAGATCGAGAGCCGAATCGTGTTGGCGATCAGGAGCGTCGCCGCCACGAGCAGGATGGCGACGGCGATCACGAACACGAGCTCGATCACGTGCGCGACGCGCAGGATCCGCTTCGCGGTCTTCTTGCCGTAGTTGACGACGTCGACTCCGGGCGGATGCGGCGTGAAGCTGCGGAAGATCGCGTCCGCGTACTCGGCCCTCTTCGGCTCCACCTCCTCGGAGGCGGGGAGCGGGTTCGAGGGCAGCGCGCCGGCCTTGAAGAGGTCGGGGAAGCGCTTCTTCATCCGGGCGAGCGCCTCCTCTTTCGAGACGAATGTGTACTTCTTCACGCGCGGATCTCGGTCGAGCTTCGCGGCGACGGCGTTGATCTGCTTCGCGGAGGCGTCCTGCGTGAAGTAGACCTTGACGATGACCTCCTTCTTCACGTGGTCGCTCCACGAGACGACCCACGTGCCGAGAGCGATCAGGACACCGAGGAGGAACATCCCGATCAGGACGGTCATCGTCGCGGCGAGCGTCGTCGAGGCGCTGGCGCGCAGCGAGCGCAGCGCCTCCGAGACGAGCATGCGCGCCCTCATTCGGAGGCGTATCCTCCGCGCCGCTCGTCACGCGCGAGCCGCCCGTCCTCGAGGGCGATCACCCGCTTGCGCATCTTGTCGACCATCTCCCGGTCGTGCGTGACCATGAGGATCGTGGTCCCCGAGCGGTTGATGCGGTAGAGGAGCTGCATGATCCCGACCGAGGTGTCGGGATCGAGGTTCCCGGTCGGCTCGTCGCAGACGAGGAGCGGCGGATGGTTCACGAAGGCGCGCGCGATCGAGACGCGCTGCTGCTCGCCGCCCGAGAGCTCGTCGGGGTACGAGTTCATCCGCTGCGCGAGCCCGACGAGGTTCAGCACCTCCGGGACCTTGCGGCGGATCGACGCCTTGCTCTCGCCCTGCACCTTGAGCGCATAGGCGACGTTCTCGGCCGCGGTGCGGTTCGGGAGCAGCTTGAAGTCCTGGAAGACGCAGCCGACGTTGCGGCGGAGCAGCGGCACCTTCGAGCGCTTGAGGCGCGCGAGGTCGCGGCCGCCGACGATGATCCTGCCCGCCGTGGGCTCGAGCTCCTTCAGGAGCAGCCGCACCATCGTCGACTTGCCCGAGCCGGAGGCGCCGACGACGAAGACGAACTCGCCCTTCTCGATCACGAAGCTCACGTCCTGGAGCGCCTGGACGCCGAGCTCGTACGTCTTCGAGACCCCTTCGAAGACGATCATCGCCCCCGCGCTCGACGGCTGCGGCGGCTGCTCGCGCTCGACGGGGCGGGGGAGTGTTGGTGCGGAGGTCAGGTCTTCACCGGGGGTCGGAAGGGCGGACGAGCAATCCGCGCCGGTTAGGGCCGTAGCAAGCCCAGGAGTCTAACGAAACCTGCGGCTTACACAACCTTTCCAGCGGCTTTTGCCAGCAGCCACTCGCGGATCAACCCGTCGAGGTCGCCGTCGAGGACCCCCTGCGCGTTCCCCAGCTCGTAGTCCGTCCGA
>DASQWB010000107.1:0-86010 GCA_035640455.1 Gaiellaceae bacterium
CGCCCTCTGGTACGTCCGTCGCGAGGGGGCGACGCACGTGCTCGACCTCGCAACGCTGACGGGGGCGATGGAGCTCGCGCTCGGCGACCTCTACGCCGGCGTCTTCGGCAACGATCCGCGCTGGCGCGATCTCGTCGTCGCAGCGGGCGAGGCGAGCGGCGACCACGCCTGGCCGCTGCCGCTGCATCGCCGCTACCGCCACTACATCGAGTCCGCGTTCGCGGACATGAAGAACTCATCGGTCCGCAAGCAGGCGATCCCGCCCTACGCGGCCGAGTTCCTGCAGGAGTTCGTCGGCGACGGCCCCTGGGCTCACGTGGACATGGCCGGCACCGGCTTCCTCACGTGGCCCCGTCCCGACTACCTGGCCCAGAAGGGCGGCACGGGCTACGGCGTCCGGTTGATCGTCGAGCTGGCGACGCGGCTCGCCTCGTGAACTTCGACCTCGCCGAGGAGCACGAGCTCGTCCGGCGAACGGTCCGCGAGTTCGCGGAGCGGCGGATCGCCCCGGTCGCCGAGGAGCTCGACCGCGAGGAACGCTTCCCGTACGGCATCGTCGCCGAACTCGCCGAGCTCGGACTCATGGGGATGCCGATCCCCGAGGAGTACGGCGGCGCCGGCGCGGATACGCTCTCGTACGCGATCGCGATCGAGGAGCTGACGCGCGTGGACTCGTCCGTCGCGATCACGGTCGCCGCGCACACGTCGCTCGGGACGATGCCGATCTACCTCTTCGGCTCCGACGAGCAGAGGCAGGAGTGGTTGCCCGACCTCGCCTCGGGTCGCCGCCTCGCTGCGTTCGGCCTCACCGAGCCCGACGCCGGCTCGGACGCCGGCGCGACCCGCACCCGCGCCGAGCTGCGCAACGGCTCCTGGGTCGTGAACGGCTCGAAGATCTTCATCACGAACGCCGGCACCGACATCACGGCGTGCGTGACGATCACGGCCAGGACCGGCGAGGACGAGATCTCCAACCTGATCGTCCCGAACGGAACACCGGGGTACGACATCTCGCCGCCGATGCGCAAGCTCGGCTGGCACGCGTCGGATACGCGCGAGCTCTCCTTCCGCGACTGCGCCGTTCCCGAGGGGAACCTGCTCGGCCCGCGCGGCCAGGGCTTCCGCCAGTTCCTCGAGATCCTCGACGGCGGGCGGATCTCCATCGCGGCGATGGGCGTCGGGCTCGCGCAGGGCGCGTACGACCTGGCGGAGGCGTACGCGAAGGACCGCCACCAGTTCGGCAAACCGATCGCCTCGTTCCAGGCCGTCCAGTTCCGGCTCGCGGACATGGCGACGGAGCTCGAGGCCGGCCGCAACCTCGTCTACAAGGCGGCGTGGCTCAAGGACCAGAACCGCCCGTTCGCGCACGCAGCCGCGATGGCGAAGCTCTACACCGGCGAGCTCTCCCACCGCGTGGCGAACTGGGCGCTCCAGATCCACGGCGGCTACGGCTACATGGAGGAGTTCCCGATCTCGCGGCTCTACCGCGACCAGAAGATCCTCGAGATCGGCGAGGGCACGAACGAAGTCCAAAGAATGGTCATCGCCAGGCACCTCGGCCTCTAGAAGGACGTCGTTCGCAACGAAATCCGGTGCCTGACTTCAGTCTGGCACCGGCGCGGAGGCATCCCCGCGCCGTGTCGGTCCGCCGGCTTGGGCGAGCGCGAGCTACAGGCGGCCGAGCACCTCGCCTGCGCGGTCCCTGACGAGCGCTCTGACCTGGTCGGAATCCTTGATGACTTCCGCGATCTGCTCCGGCGTCAGCCCGGAATGGCCGAACCGGTCGATCGACAGGGCACAAGAGTTGCCGCAGCCGCCGCCGCAGCCGTTGCCGCAGCCGGAGCCCATCGCGTCCTCGCCCTGGACGCGTCCGACCCGTCCGAGAAAGCGTTGGAGCTGACCGAGCGGAACTTCCCTCAGAACGGATTCCGCGAAAACCTTCGGTGCCTCTGTGTCCTCTATCGGTCTCACTCTCTCCTCCTAGCGATCGCGTCTTCGAGTGCCGCTCGTAGGCACTCCCCTCGTCAGCTCGGTGCGTCGCCCATGGCGATCTCTGTGCAGGCCGACACGCCGAGAACGCACTCCTCCGCAATGGCCTCCATCAACGGCTCGAGCGTCCGCTCGGCCAGCGTGCTGCTCGTCACGTATTCGCCGGCGATGCACCCGCTGTGCAGCGGCGCATACCACTCGCGTGTTCCGGTGACGTTGAATCCGAATTCGCGAAAATACCGCGAGATGATCTCTGTGCTCTGCTTCGTCGGGAATGTGTCCGACATGATGTTTCCCATGCGAAACCGCGGATCGCCGATGAACATGAAACACGGATAGGCCGAGCCGTCGATCGCCAGCGACAACTGGTGGAAGAATGCCGGGCAGTACTGCGTCGTGGGCGATCGCTCGAGGAGCTGCAGCGTCATGTCGTGAGCGAACGAAAGCATCGACCCGTCGCCCTTGAAGAGATTGTCCACCGTGCTCCGGGCGGCGTCGCGATAGGAGGGAATTATCGAAGCAGGGTCGAGGAAGTTGTCCTCCTGCGCTCGCCGGTCGGCGCCTCGAAAGATCAATTGATCCTTTGCTTTTCCGTTGGGCTGTTCGCCATTGGAGGCTCGGGCCTTCGGGCGAGGCAGGAAGACGGGAGAGATGTGAAATAGCCGGTCACCGGTCAGGTCGGCGAAGAAATCGAGCAGATCGGTCACCGAGTACCCGTGGCGAACGTGCGTCTGGTTGTACGTGCATTCGATGTCGTACGAGATGTCGTGCTGCGTGAACAGCTCGAGCGTCCTGGTGACACGATCGAAGCTCGACGCCGAGGAGCCGCCCCTGGCGGCAGGCCGGTTTGCGTCGTGGACGGCCTTCGGCCCGTCGATGCTGATCGTGAGCTCGATGCCCCAGCGCTCGAGCGCCTTCAGCGCCGCGGGGCTCGAGACCGTCCCGTTGGTGGTGGCGACGAACTTCGGAACCGTCGGTATCCGTCCCTTTTCGTGGGCAGACGCGAACCGCTTCCCGATCGCGTCGATCGCCTTGAGGTTCATCAGCGGCTCGCCACCGAAGTAGTGCACGGTATCCACCATGCCGTAACGAGCCAACACCTCGTCTACGAGGCGCTCCGCGAAATCTTCGGCCATAAAGGACTTCGGAGCGTGGTAATAGCCTTTGTCCGCGTAGCAGTACGAGCACCAGAGGTTGCAGGCGTTGCTGATGTTTATCGTCAAGCGTCCGATAGCAGGCGCGACTCCGAGCTCTGCGAGCTTCTCCTCCGGAAGAATCAACGGGAGCAGGGCTTGGCGCAGATCGAGGCGGAGCTGGTCTGCCGCCGAGTCTTCCGCCTCTCGACGAGCATTTCCCGAGAAATGCGCTCTCACATAGCGGTCGACGTCTTCCAACGACGAATCCGGAAGATCGATCGTAAAGATCCTCATCTCGTCCGAGACGAATGCGGCGGTGACTCGATCGTCGCGCAGGATGACGCCGTAGGGAGTCCGGAGCCTCGCGGGAGTCGTTCCATCTGACACGAGCGGGAACGACGGTCTTAACAGAGCCCGAGGTTCAAGTCAAGAAGCGCGTCAGACCTTGGCAGCGGACGGACTCGCGGCCCCCGCCCGGGGCTCCTCTCTACGCTTCGTGCTCTTGAGATACCGCCCCCGAAGTCACCTGTCTCGAGCGTAGGCCCGTGCGGTTCGGCGCCGTCGTCATCCCCTTCGAGCCGTGGGAGCAGGTCGTCCGCTGGACGCACGAGGTCGAGGAGCTCGGGCTCGATCACCTCTGGCTGCCGGACCACCTCGTCAACCCGGTCGGGCGGAAGCCCTTCTACGAGGGCTGGACGACGCTCGCCGCCCTCGCGCGGGAGACGAGCCGCGTGCGGATCGGCACACTCGTCAGCTCGATCGTCTTCCGCGAGCCGCGCCTGCTCGCCAAGCAGGCGATCGCGGTCGACCACGTCTCGGGCGGGCGGCTCGAGCTCGGGATCGGGGCAGGCTCGGACGAGGACAACGAGGCGGCCGGTCTGCGGCGATGGACGCCACGCGAGCGGAGCGACCGGCTGCGCGCCTTCGTGGAGGAGCTCGACGGCCTGCTCCGCGGGGACACACGGCGCGGCTTCCCGCTCCAGCGACCGCGGCCGCCGCTGACGATCGCAGCATGGTCGCCACGCAACCTCCGTCTCGCGGCCGAGCGCGCCGACCGCTGGAACACGATGGGCGGCTACGGCCTCTCTGCGGAGGACGGGCTCGCGCGCGCGACGGAGCAGAACGAGCTCCTCGACTCGCTCTGCCGCGAGGTCGGCCGGGATCCCCGCTCGCTCGTCCGCTCGTTCCTGCACGGATATCGCTGGGTCGCCGAGACGCCGTTCGCCTCGGACGAGGCCTTCGCGGCCTTCGTCGAGCGGTACCGTGACGCGGGCTTCGACGAGCTCTTCTTCTACTACCCGCCCGAGCGCTTCTCGCCCGAGGGTACGGTGAGCAGCCGAGTCCTCGAGCTCCTAGGGACGCTTTCGGAATGACTTCGATTGGATCGACCGGTCGTTTCAGACGGACGCACGCGAAGCAGCCGGCTGCGCCGGCAGAGCCGGGCACAGCCTTTGAGCGCCATCGCAAGCGATGCCGCCGGCCCGCGCGTCCTGAGATCGGCGCCGCCGAGTCGGCACCTTAGCCGATGAGCCTG
This sequence comes from Gaiellaceae bacterium, assembly GCA_035640455.1. Lineage (GTDB taxonomy): Bacteria > Actinomycetota > Thermoleophilia > Gaiellales > Gaiellaceae > AC-50. The sequence continues at coordinate 4,660 of DASQWB010000107.1, forward strand.
CTCTCCCACGCGGCGCCGACTCGACCTCCTGCGGACCGGCTCATGGTCGCGATCGTGGCGGCGTTCGTCCTCGCCTTCCTGCTCGTGTGCGCGCTCCTTGGCGAGGGGAGCCTCGCCGAGTTCCGCGCGCCGCTACGCGCCGACGCTCGTCCCGATCGTGGCCGTCTACTTCGCCGCGCACTACTTCGACTACCTCGTCGTCGCAGGGCAGGCGACCCTAGGCGTCCTCGTCGACCCGCTCGGCCACAGCTGGAATCCCGGCGGGCTCGGCGAGTATCCGATCCGAAAGGGCGTCGTTCCGGCGGCAGGCGTCTGGTGGACGCAGATCGTCCTGATCGTCGCCGGCCACGTGGCGGGGATCGTCGCCGCGCACCGGGTCGCGCTGCGGCGGAGCGTGCGGCCGGCGCAGGTGCTCGCCTACCAGGCGCCGCTCGTCCTGCTGATGGTCGCCTACAGCGTCGCCGGGCTCGGGTCCTCGCCCAGCAGATCAAGGTGGGGGCGTAGAGGGGCGGCTTTCGCCGCCCCTCTACCTAGGCCGTCGCCGGCTCGGGCATCAGCCCGAGCTGGGTCATGATCTGAACCTGGTCGAAGTAGAGCCGCGTGTCCGCGACCGTGTCGCCTTCGACGCGGAAGATCTGGACGCCGCGCCCCTCGAGGCGGCGGTGGGTGGCGGGGATGTCGCCGCCGGGACCGCTCAAGGTGTCCTCGTGTGTCCCCTCGAAGGTGAACTCCTGCGCGACCCAGTCGCCGGAGACGAGCTCGTTCTTGATGGTGATGGTGGCGTCGGGGAACGCCCGAAGCCACGCCATCGCGTACTGCGTCGCCGGCTCGCGGCCCTCGATCCGCACGTCGCCGGGCGCCTCCAGGATCGTGTTCTCGCCGTTCAGCTCGCGGATGCGAGCCTCGTCGTGCGCGTTGAACGCGGCGACGAAGTCAGCGCCAACTTGGCGCGCATCTGCCATCTGCGACCTCCTTCCTCGGTTGGAACGAGTCTACGGTTTGTGCGGAGGCGAGATGCGAAGTGGCGCATCGAAGCCGCTGTACCGGTCGTGCATGAAGTGCGCAGCGGCGGTCATGCGGACGTCGAGCGTGCGGAGCGTGCGGCGGTCGACCTGGGCCTCGAACCAGGCCGGGATGGTCGGATCGAGGAAGGCGATCGCCCAGACGGGGCGGCCGCGGTCGACGCCGCGGCGGAGCACCCGCGCGTCGCGGACGCGGCTCCACGGCGGCGCGGGAAGCCGGAGCGGCGACTGCGGCGAGGCCCGCCACGGGCCGGTGCCGGTGCGGTCCCAGCGGCGGCCGCCGACGACGATCGCCTGCACGCCGCTCGAGATCCGGTACGCGAGCCGGTCGGGCGCGACGATCTCGAACCGGGTGCGGACCCGGTAGGTCGGGCTGGAGGCGAGCCGCTCGTCGATGACGAGGCTGCGGAGCGAGCGGAAGACCCCCGCGGCGCGCCCGAGGAGCGGCGCCGCGTCTCGGGTCGGCCACACCTTCGGCAGCCGGAAGCGCATCCGCCTCCCGGAGACGACGACGTCGACGGCGCGCGCGCTCGGCGCCGAGAGCGAGCCCTCGTAGCAGCCGGAGCCGCACGACTGCCCTTCGGCGCCGGGCCCGCCTGGGGTCGCGAAGCCGACCGTCAGCCCCTCGAGGCCGAACCCGTTCGGGCCGAGCACCGTCGCGACGAGCGACAGCCGCTCGTTCGCGCGGCGGGCCGAGAGCGCGACGGCCCGGTCGCCATCCTGCCGCGCCAGCACGACGCCGCCCGGCGGCGGCAGCACCGCTGGCCGCGTCGCCTCCGCCTTCTTCGGCGCCTGCGCGGCGCGCGCGTTCCGGCCGGGCGGAAGCTCCGTGAGGAGCGCGACCGCGCCGACGAGGACGGTGAGAAGCGCGAGCTCGGCCGCGAGGCTCCTGCGCAGCCGACGGAAGGCGCGCAGCCCGGCGGGATTGCCGCTGCTGGCCTCGCGGAGGCGTGGCACGAGCCGGTAGCGGTTCCGCACGCCGAGCAGGACGAGCATCCCGAGGAGACCTGTCTTGACGAGGAGCGTCCGCCCGTAGCTCGTGCTCCAGGCCTGTGACACGGCAGTGAGCTCGCCGAGGGCCCGCACCAGCCCCGTCGCCGCGATCGCCGCGACCGAGGCGAGCGCGAGGGTCGAGAAGCGGCTCGCCGCGGCGGCGAGCAGGCGCGCACGCGCGATCCGCTCGAGCTCCTTCACGGCCCGCGGCACACCGACCGCGAGCGACAGCAGGCCCCCGACCCAGACCGACGCGCCGGCGACGTGGAGCGCGTCGACGGGTGCGCTCCACCAGGGCTGGTTCGCGTCGAGCGCGTGCCCGGCGAGCGCCGGCAGCGGAATGAGCGCGACTGCGACGAGGCCCGCCGCTCCCGCAAGGCGCCGCTCCCGGAGCGACACCGCCGCGAGGACCGCGCCCGAGGCCGCGACGGCGGCGAGGATGCGCTCCGCGAGCCCGAAGCGGATGCCCGCGGTGCCGTGCGCGGCCAGCCCCGCCGCCCCGACGACGGCGAGGAGGCAGCCGGCGAGGACGACGAGCGAAAGCTCCCGGTCGGCGAGGCGCCCCGCCACGGGCCGCCACACGAGTGCGCGGAAGAGCGCCGCTCCGGCGGCTGCGAGGATGCCGGCGAAGAGGAGCAGGCGGAAGGCGACGTCGCGGCTCCGCCCCACGCCGCCGGCCGTGAGCGTCGCCGTCGGTCGAGCGGCGCCCGCCCCGACGGCGAACGCGGTCACCCCGCGCTCGTTGTGCCCGTCGTCGGAGACGACGCTCCAGCGGACGCTGTAGCTGCCCTTCGCGAGCCCGCGACGCAGCGGCACGACGAGCTCGCGTGGGTTCCGGCGCGGGACGTATGCAGCCCCGGCGAGGACCGAGCCGCCACCGTTCCGCACCGCCTCCACGCCCGGCCCGGGCCGGATCGCGTCGTCGAAGAGCACGCGCACGGCGGCGGGGGGCGTCGTCAGCACGACGCCGTTCGCCGGTCGCACGCGCACGAGGTTCGCGTGCGCGCTCGCCGCCGCGGGCGCCGCGAGCGCGGCGACGGCGACCGCAGCGAGACTTCGCCGGAAGCGCACGAGCTCCATTGTGGTGTCGTACGGTCCCTCGGCCGCGGCGGATGGGTCGAAACTTCCAGAAAGCTAGCGGGAGCTCCTGTTAGCGTCACGTCTCGTGCTCTTCCGGCAGTTCGTGGACGAGGGGCTCGGCTGCGCCTCCTACCTCGTCGGCGACGAGCACGCAGGTGTCGCCGTCGTCGTCGATCCCGCATACGCGATCGAGCCCTACCTCGAGGAGGCGACCCGGCGCCGCGTCCGCATCGAGCGCGTGCTCGAGACGCACACGCACGCCGACCACGTCTCGGGCCACGGGCGGCTCGCGCTCGAGCACGGCGCGACGGTCGCCGTCCATGCGGCGGCGGAGCCGGAGTTCCCGTTCGAGCCGCTCGCCGACGGCGCCGAGATCGAGATCGGCGAGGTCGCCGTGCACGTCCTGCACACGCCCGGCCACCGGCCGGAGCACTGCGCCTTCGCCGTCGCCGACCGCTCGCGCTCGGAGGAGCCGTGGCTCGTCCTGACCGGAGACTCGCTGCTCATCGGGGACGCGGCCCGACCGGACTTGGCCGTCGCCGCCGAGGAGGGCGCGCGCGGCCTCTACGAGAGCCTGCGGCGGCTCGCCGAGCTTCCCGACGGCGTCGAGCTCTTCCCCGGGCACGTGTCCGGCTCGCTCTGCGGGACGGCGATGAGCTCGAGGACGTCCTCGACGGTCGGCTTCGAGCGACGCTGGAACCCCGCGCTTCGGCCGGCCGACGAGGAGGAGTTCGTGCGGACGACGGCCGGCCCGGCGCCGCCTCGCCCACCGAACATGGCGCACATCGTCGAGCTGAACCGCGGCCCCTTCGTCGGCGCCCCGGCCGAGCTCTCGCCGCTCGAGAGCTGGGACGGCGCGACGGTGCTCGACGTCCGGCCCGCCGCCGCGTTCGCCGCCGGGCACGTACACGGCGCCTTCAACGTCCCGGTCGACGGCTCCAGCTTCGCGACCCGGGCCGCGTTCCTGCTCGAGCTCGGCGAGTCGATCGCCGTCCACGGCTCCTCGCCGGACGAGGTCGAGCGCGCCGCGCGAGGCCTTCGCTCGGTCGGGTTCCTCGAGCTCGAGGGCTACCTCGTCGACCCGCCGCTGCCGGACCGCCTCGAGCCCGTCGGGGTGGACGAGCTCGAGCGTCTCCTCGCCGACGGCGCCGTCGCGGTCCTGGACGTGCGCGAGGCCGACGAGCGCGACTCGGGCTACATCGGCGGCAGCCGGCACGTGCCGTACCGGCTCGTGCGCGCCCACGGGCCGGAGCTCACGGACGGGCGGCCCGTCGTGACGATCTGCGAGACGGGCTCCCGCGCCGCGATCGCGGCCAGCGTGCTCGCGGCGGCCGGCGTCGACGCGCGCCCCGTCCTCACGGGCGGCCTCCGCGAATGGCGCGCCCGCGGCAACCAGACGGTTCAGTTCCGCCGCTGCGGCAGCTGAACAGTCTCCTCCTGGCGCATGGGGCGGGCAGCGGCCCGTGGGTCTTCGACGGCTGGGCCGCCGCGTTTCCCGAGCTCGAGGTCGAGGCGGTCGATCTCCACGCGGGCCTCAACGTGGCCGAAGCAGCGATGTCCAACTACGCCGCCGTGATCGCCCGGGCGGCCGAGTGGCTGCCGCGCCCGCTCGCGCTCTGCGGCTGGAGCAGTGGCGGCCTCGCGGCGATGATGGCCGCGCGCCCGGCCGAGGCCGACCTGCTCGTCCTCCTCGAGACGAGCCCGCCCGGCGAGGTGCAGGGCTTCGACGACTCCGTCGTGCCCGAGGCGGGCACGTTCGACCCCGAGGCGACGTACGGCGCGTTCCCGGCCGGGATGCGGGCCCGGCCGGAGTCGCTGCTCGCGCGCGGGGAGCGCAAGCGCGGCGTCTCGGTGCCGTCGCTGCCGTGCCCGGCGCTCGTCGTCTATGGCGACGAGTTCGCCGAGGAGCGAGGCCGCCGGCTCGCTGCCTTCTACGGGGCCGAGGAGCTCCCGTTCCGCGACGTCGACCACTGGGGCCTCGTCCGCGACGCCCGCGTCCGCGACGAGATCGCCGGCTACCTGAGCCGCTCGACCGGGTAGCCCCAGGCCTCGATGGCGGCGAGCAGCGCCGCGCAGTGCTCGGCATCACGCGTCGCCAGCGTCAGCTCGACCTCGGTCTCGGCGATCGAGATCGCCATCCCCTCGCGGTGGTGCTCGACCGACAGGACGTTCACGCGCTCCTGCGCGATGAGCTGGAGCAACTTGATCAGCTCGCCCGGCCGGTCGGGGATCCGCGTGCGCAGGACGAGATACCGCGACGCCGTCGTGAGGCCGTGGCGCATGACGCTGATCAGGAGCGTCGCGTCGATGTTCCCGCCGGAGAGGAGGATCGCCACCGGCCCGTCGCCGCGGACCCGGTCGGCGAGGAGAGCCGCGACGCCGACCGCTCCCGCCCCCTCGACGACCAGCTTGACCCGTTCGAGGAGGAGGACGATCGCGCGCGAGATCTCCTCGTCGGAGACCGAGAGCAGGTCGTCGAGCGCGTGCTCGAGGATTCCCATCGTGAGCTCGCCCGGCTCCTTGACGGCGATTCCGTCGGCGATCGTGAAGCCGCTCCCGCCGGGGAGGCAGCTCGCCGCCTGGACGCCGACGACGCGGACGTCGGGCCGCACGGCCTTCAAGGCGAGCGCGATGCCGGAGCAGAGGCCGCCGCCGCCGACCGGCACGACCACCGTCTCCACATCGGGCAGCTGGTCGGCGAGCTCGAGCCCGAGCGTCCCCTGTCCGGCGATCACCACCTCGTCCTCGAAGGGATGGACGAAGAGCGCGCCCGTCCTGTCGACGTAGTCGTGCGCGGCGTCGAGCGCGTCCTCGAAGCGCGCACCTGTCATCTCGACCGTGGCGCCGTAGCTCCGGGCCGCCTCGACCTTCGCCATCGGCGCGTCCTGCGGGACGAAGACCGTCGCCGGCACGCCCACCTCCCGCGCCGCCCAGGCCACTGCCTGGCCGTGGTTTCCGGCGCTCGCCGCCACCACCCCGGCGCCTCCGTCGCGGCCGGCGACAGTCGAGATCTTGTTGAACGCGCCACGGATCTTGAAGGAGCCCGTGCGCTGGAGGTTCTCGGCCTTCAGCCACACCCGGCGCCCGGTCAGCTGCGAGAGCGTCTCGGACGAGTACACCGGCGTGACGCGCGCCACGCCGTCGAGGCGCCGCCGCGCCTCTTCGATGTCAGCGAGCGTGGGAGCCGTTCTCGTCGCCAATGCGGAACACCTTCCGAATGATCTCTCCTACGGCGGTGAGCGGGTCGAGCTCACGGCGCTCGACGGCATCGAGGAGCCGCCGCAGCTCGGGATCGTCCGCCACGCTGCGCTCGAGGTGCGCCTGCGCCCGCGTCGTGGCGACGGCGAACACCTCGCCGGCGAGGTTCCGCCGCCGCCGCTCCTCGAGCCGGCCGTCCTGTCCTAGGTATGCGCGGTGCTCCTCGACCCGCTCCCAGAGCTCCGGCACGTTCTGCTCGCGCGCCGCCTCGGTCAGCACGATCGGCGGCCGCCACTTGCTCTCGCGGTCGAGAGAGAGGATCGAGCGCACCTCGTTCAGCATCGTCTTCGCCGCCGGATGGTCCATCTTGTTCACCGCGATCACGTCCGGGATCTCCATGATCCCGGCCTTCAACGCCTGCACCGAGTCGCCCGAGCCCGGCATGAGCACGAGGAGGACGGTGTCGGCGAGCCCGATCACCTCGACCTCGCTCTGCCCCGCGCCCACCGTCTCGACGAACACGACGTCCTTTCCGGCCGCGTCCAGCACGAGCACCGCCTGCAGCGCCGCCTCGGCGAGCCCGCCTTGGTGGCCGCGCGTCCCCATCGAGCGGATGAAGACGCCGGGATCGAGGAAGTGGTCGGCGAGCCGGATCCGGTCGCCGAGGAGCGCGCCCTTGGTGAACGGGCTCGAGGGGTCGACCGAGATCACGCCGATGGTCCGCCCCAGCCCGCGGACGTGGCGGACGAGCGCGCTGATCAGGCTCGACTTGCCGACCCCGGGCGGGCCCGTGACCCCGACCGCGTAGGCGCGTCCCGTGTCGGGGTAGAGGTCGCGGACGAGCTCGGACGCGAGCGGCTCGGAGTTCTCGACGAGCGAGATCGCGCGCGCGAGCGCACGGCGATCCGCCGACCGCACGCCGTCCGCGAGCTGCTCGAGCGTCCACTCGCGCCGCCCCGCCACGAGAAGGACTCTAACGGCGGCACGCGCAGCCGCCGCCGCGTCGTTCCGGCGTCAGAGGTTGCGCTCGCGCGCCCGTCGAACGGCAACCACGACAATGACGGCCGCGGGGATCAAGAACAGGGCCGCCCACCAGATCCCGTCGACCAAGCCGCCGATCGCTGCGAACGCGGCGATGAACGCCCACGTCGCCCACAGTCCGGCGCCGATTCCTTCGCCGGGACGCCTGTCGGTACCGAAGAGGATCGCCTTCGCCGATCGCATCGAGGTGCTCCTACCCGCCGAGGCACAGAAGATGCCGCGATGCCAGGGTTCCGGCGAAAGTCACAAACGCGCTGTCTCGGCGCGCCCGGCTGCATCAAGCGAGAACGGCTCGACCCCAGGCCGGACCGGCCACTCCGGAACCTCGGCCCGCTCGCGCATGACCTCGACGCCGCGGGCGAGGGCGACGCCGAGCGATGCAGCGACGGCCAGGATGCCGGCCGCGATCCCCCACACCCAGCGGGCGCCGAGCGCGTTCGTGAGAATCCCGGCCGCGATCATGCCCGCGCCCAGCGTGACGGAGGTCGAGCTCATCAGCACCGTGAACGCGCGGCCGCGGAGCTCGTCGGGAGCTCCGCGCTGGACGAGCAGCGCGTTGCAGACGACGGTCGACCCGTTGCCGAAGCCCGACACCACGACGCAGACGGCGGCGACCCAGACGTTCGGCGAGATCGCGGTCAGCCCGGCGCCGATCGCCATCAGCGCGAGCGAGCCACCGTAGACCTCGCGCGTCGGGCGGCGCTCGAGCAGCGGCCCCGCAGCGAGGCTCCCAAGGGCGAGCCCGAGGCCCGCGGTCGCGACGAGCAGGCCGAAGCCGAAGTCGCCGGCGTGGAACGAGACCTTGGCCAGGACGACCTCCGCCACGTTCACGCCGGCGTTCGCCAGCATCGCGACGTTCCAGGCAACGAGCACGGTGAGGAGTGGCCGCGAGCGGCGGACGAGGTCGAAGCCGGCGGTGAGGTCGCGCAGGTGCCCGCGGCTCGGCGCGGCGCGCACCTGGAGCAGGCGCGCCGGGATGCGCAGGACGAGCAGCGCCGAGACGACGAACGTGACCGCGTTGAGCCAGTACGCGGTGTCGGGGCTCGAGACGCTGACGAGGATGCCGCCGACCAACGGACCGGCGGTCGTCGTGACGTTCTCGATCGTCTGGAGCAGCGAGTTGGCGCGCGGCAGGTCGCCATCGGGGACGAGGTTCGGCAGGCCCGCGTAGACGGCCGGGCGGAAGAACCCGGTCGCGAAGCCCGCGGCAGCGGCGAGGGCGACGATCTGCGTCGCGCTCGTTGCGAAGGGCAGCGCGCAGAACACGCCGAAGCGGGCGAGGTCGGCGGCGACCATGAGCCCGCGCCGCGAGAGGCGGTCGAGGAGCGGCCCGAAGAGGAGGCCGATCGCGATCACGGGCAGGAAGTCGGCGATCAGGAGCGCGCTCACCCACGGTCCGGAGTGGGTGCGGTCGAAGACGTCGACCGTCAGCGCGACGAAAGCGAGCCAGGTACCGAGCCCTGAGCCGAACGAGGCGAGGAAGAGCAGCCCGAAGCTCGGCGATCGCTTGAAGAGCTCGAGCTGCCGGCTGAGGGAGGGGCGCACGGGCAGTTTCGAAGGTAACACCCCGCCCCGTGAAACGGGGAGACGCTTACCTCGTCACGAGGCAGTCCCGACTCGATCCCGGAGACGGGCGAGCGCCTCGGCGAAGAACTCGTTCTCCTCGGTCGTCCCGACCGTCACGCGGATCGCCGTGGGAGCTCCGAAGCCGGCCAGTGGACGCACGATCACGCCGAGGCGGAGCAGCTCGTCGAAGAGGATCCGCGCGTCGCCGCCGACGTCGGCGTAGAGGAAGTTCGCGACGGCCGGCCCGGCCGGGTCGAGGCCGTGGTCGCGCAGGGTCCGCTCCAGGACGCCGCGGCCCTCCCTGTTGACGCGTGCCCGCCGGGCGAGCTCCGCGCCGTCGTCGAGGCTCGCAAGGGCCGCCGCCTGCGCGGCCGCGCTCAGGTCGAAGGCGCGGCGCACCTTCGCGACCGCGGCGGCGACCGACACCGGCCCGACGCCGTAGCCGATGCGAAGCCCCGCGAGCCCGTAGATCTTGGAGAACGTCCGCAGGACGAGGACGCGCCGGCCGGCCTTGAAGTACTCCTCGATCCCGTTTGGGTACTCCGGGTCGTCGACGTACTCGAGGTAGGCCTGGTCGAGGACGGTGAGGACGTGGTCCGGCACGGCCTCGAAGTACGCGTCGAGCTCGCCCCGGGTGTTCATCGTCCCGGTCGGGTTGTTCGGGTGGCAGACGTAGACGAGCTTCGTCCGCTCGTCGACCGCGGCGAGCAGGCCGTCGAGGTCGTAGCGATCCTCGCGGAGCGGCACGCGGCGCACCTCCGCCCCGACCTTGATCGCGTCGATCACGTAGCTCGGGAACGAGGGCCAGCCGCAGACGACGGCGTCCCCCGGATCGAGGACGGCCTGCGACAGGCAGTCGACGACGCCGTCGGCGCCCGCGCCGAGCGCGATCTCCTCGAAGCGGACGTCGTGCCGCTCCGCGAGCGCGGCCCGCAGGCGATAGGCGCCGCCGTCGGGGTAGCGGTTCAGCTCGTCGACAGAGCGCTCGAGGGCGAGCCGCGCGGCGGGAAACGGCCCGAACGACCCCTCGTTGGAGGCGAGCTTGACGACGCGGTCGAGGCCGAGCTCGCGCTGGACCTCCTCGACGGGCTTCCCCGGCTCGTACGGGACGAGGTCGGCGAGCGACCGGCGGAAGAAGCTCTCCTCGACCTCGGCGCGCTCCGGCACGCGCGAGACTCTAGCGGCCTACGACTGCTGCTCCTCGTCGCCCTTGCGGCGCCGCAGGAACCAGAGCGCGCCCGCCGCCGCGCCGACGACGGAGGCGACGAGCGACTTGTTCGGCCGCTTCGTCTCGGGGTCGACGCTCGGGACGGCCCCTTTCGCCTTCCGCTTCGCGACTCGCTTGCCGACCTTCCAGACCGTCCAGCCGAGCACGGCGTTTCGCTTGTTCATGACTCCCATCGACTCCTGCCTTCCCGTCTTGGCGGCGGACCTAAACCGCGCGAGCTACTCCTTCGGCGGCTTGTGACCCCTGGCGTGCTTCGGGTGTGCCTGGTGCGCGGCATGCGTCGGATGGGCCGGGTGCACCGGGTGGGCCGGGTGCGTCGGCACCGCCTGGATCGGGTGCGTGGGATGGCGCGGACGAACGGGGTGGATCGGGCGCCCCGGGTGGGCGGGATGCGCGGGATGCGCCCGCGGGGCCGCGTGCGCGCGAACACTTGCCTTCGCGGCCGCGTGCCTCCCGTGCGACACCGCCGCCTCGCGCGTCCGCGCCTGCTCGGCCCGCACACGAACGAGACGGTTCTGCCGCAGCGTCGGGACGGCGTCCGGGAGGAGGCTCGCGGGGCGGCCGCCGACGTGTCGCGCCTTCGGGGCGGGGCTGCGGTGGACGAGGCCGGCGTGATGGGCGCCCTCGTAGCCCACGCCGCCGGCGAGCGCGGCGGTCGCGACTACGGCGGCCGCCTTGGCGGCCACGCCCGTGCCGACCGCGGCGCCGCCGCCACCGCCGAAGAGCGACGCCAGCGAGGTCGGAAGCGGCACCGCGGCGAGCGACTTGAACGCCGTCCGCTGGGCGCGCTGGCGACGGGCCACGGTGGCGCAGTCCGCGCAGGCGCGCAGATGCGCCCGGAGCGGCCCGCGCCCGGAGCGCTCGAGCCTGCCGTCGAGCTGCTTCGAGAGCGCGTGCTCGGCCTCGTGGCACGTAAGCGACTCCTCGAGCTGCTCGCGAAGCGCCCTCCGGGCTCGGAAGAGGAGCGTCTCGACGGCGCCGATCGAGAGGCCGAGGATCTCGGCGATCTCCGCGTATGTGCGGCCCTCGAGCTCGCGCATGACGAGCGCGGCGCGCTGGTTGAACGCGAGGTATCCGAGCGCACGGCGGATGTCCTCGGCGCTCGGGACCTCGTCGTCGACGATGCGGTCGGCGACGTCGTCCTCGAACGCGACCTCGTGTGGGCGCCGAAGCGACTGGCGGAACCGCTGCCGACAGACGTTGTGGGCGATCGCGATCAGCCAGTTCTGCGGCGCCTGCGGCCGCTCGCCGCGGTCGTAGGCGCGGAGCGCATTCAGGAACGTCGTCTGCGTCACGTCCTCGGCGTCGGCCGGGTTGCGGAGGACGCCGAGCGCGTAGTGGTAGACGTCCGCGACGTGGCGGCGGTAGAGCCGCTCGAAGCCCCGGTCCACGCGCGGTCGCTGCGCAAGCAGCGGCGTCATGCCCTATGAGATACCCGATTCCGGCGAATCTTGCGCCTACGGGAGGCTTGGGAGAGCTGGCGGTGGTGGCAGACTGGGCGTGGCGGGCGGCTCGGGAAGGCTCGGTGTCGCGACCGGCAGAGCCGGCGGCGGCGGGACGGGCGGGAGCGGCGGGGCTTCGACGCTCGGCGGCGGCGGCGCCACCAAGGTCACGTCGTCGACAGCCGAGCTCACCGGTGAGGAGGTGGGCGACGACGACGAGGAGGACGGCGCCTCGGTGGTCGCTGTCGGCGCCGAGGCGGCCGGGCCGCCAGTGCCGGTCCCCGCCTCGGCGAGACCGCCCTGCGCCGGCGACGACTGATGGCTCGAGCCGGTTGCGCCTCCGAAGACAGGCTGCACGGCGCGCGACGCGCGAGTGGACGACGATGGCGCCGAGCGCAGAGCCGTTCCACGCTCGGTCGCCTTCCGCCGTGTCACCTCGACCTGCGCCGGGACGCGGAGCGCGGGCTCGCGAACCAGGAGCGGCGGCGGCGCGAGCACCGCGGCCGACTTCGGCGAGCGGGCGCCGAGCTTCGACTCCACCGTGGTGCCGACGGTCCCGGCGATCAGGCCGGCGGCGACGAGCAGCGCGGCCTTGGCGGCGAGCCCCGAACCGGCGACGGCCGCGGCCCCGCCTCCACCGCCGCCCACGAGGCTCGTAAGCGAGGGCGGGAGCTGCACGGCGCCGAGCGCGCCGAAGAGCGAGCGGTCTTTCCTGAGCGTACGGCGGGCGCGGAAGATGAGCGTCTCGACCGCGGCGACGGAGACGTCGAGCGTCTGCGCGATCTCGACGTACGAGCGCCCCTCGAGCTCGCGCATGACGAGTGCCGCCCGCTGATTGAAGGGGAGCCGTCCGAGCGCGTTCAGGAGCTCCTCCACCTTCGGCGCCTCCTGCGCAGGCACCCGCAGCGCCGCGACCGTCTCCTCGAGCGGCACCTCCTGCGGCCGTCGCACCGCGCGCAGGTGGCGGCTGCGGCAGGCGTTGTGCGCGATCTTGATCAGCCAGTTGCGCGGCCGGATCGGCTCCTCGCCGCGCAGGTACGCCCGGTAGGCGTTGAGGAAGGTCGTCTGGGTGATGTCCTCCGCGTCGGCCGGGTTGCGGAGGAGGGCAAGCGTGTAGCGGTAGACGTCGCGCGCGTAGCGGCGGTAGAGCCGCTCGAAGGCCTCGTCTCTCGCGAGATCGCGAGCGGTCTGCGGCTGGGCGAACGCCTCCACAAACGGGAAACGCCTCCGAACCCTTCGCAGATACGCAGCGCTCGGTCTAGAGGCTCGAGCTCAAGCTCGGCGCTCGGCTCGGCCCGTATCGTCGTCGAAGATCTCGATCACCTCGACAGAGTGACGACTTCCTCGATGTTTCAAGAACGCGGCCGCCTCCGCCTCCGTCACGACGATCTCGCGGTTCTCGGGGATCTCAGCGCTCCCGAAGGCATGCCATCCGTCGCCGAGGAGCCTCAGCCGAAACTTGCGTGCCATCGGCATGCCGCCAGCTTCATGTCGAGCGCTAGGAAGCGGGAGCTGCCGCGCGCCGCTTCGGCGGGATGTGGATCGGCCGGCCGAGGGCAACGAGGCCCGCTTCCTTGATCGCCTCCGAGAGCGTCGGGTGCGCCGCCATCCCGTCGGCGACCGTCTCGACCGTGGACTCCGCGTCGAGCGCCACGACGCCCGCCTCGATCAGGTCGGTCACGTGCGGGCCGACCATCACGATCCCGAGCAGCTCGCCGTAGCGGGTCTCGTGGATCGACTTGACCCAGCCTGTGGTCTCGTTCTGCATCACCGCGCGCGCGTTCGCCGCCCACGGGAACATGCCTACGGCGACGTCGTCGCCGTGCTGCTCGCGCGCCTCGGCCTCGGTGAGCCCAACAGAGGCGATCTCCGGATCGGTGTAGATCGGCCGCGGGACGCCGCGGTTGTCGACGACGGCCTCGTGCCCGAGCGCGTTCTCGGCCGCGACCTCGCCCTCGCGGAAGGCGGTGTGCGCGAGCTGCCAGTAGCCGGCGCAGTCGCCGACGGCGTAGATGTGGTCGACCGTGGTGCGGCGGTGCTCGTCGGCTGCGATGCCCGTGCGCTTGTCGAACTCGACGCCGATCTCCTCGAGCCCGAGCCCCTCGACGAGCGGCCCGCGGCCGACCGAGACGAGCATGAGGTCGCACTCGACGGTCTCGCCGTCGCCGAAGTGCACCGTGAGCCCGTCGCCCGACTCGTCCACCTGCGAGCACTGCTTCTCGAGGTGGAGCGTGATCCCACGCCGCTGGAACCGCTTGGCGAGCTCCTTCGCGGCATCCTCGTCCTCCTGCGGGATCAGCGTCGGCAGCATCTCGACGATCGTCACCTCGGAGCCGAAGCGCTGGAAGATCGACGCGAACTCGCAGCCGATGATCCCGCCGCCGAGGACGACGAGCCGCCGAGGCACCTCCGTCTGCGCGAGCAGGCCGGTGGAGTCGACGCAGCGGGACGAGTCGATCCCCGGAATCCGCGGTCGCAGCGGGAACGAGCCGGTCGCGACGATCGCCGAGCGGAAGCTCACGTCCTCCCCGCCCTCGACCGCGATCGTGTTCGCGTCCTTGAAGCGGCCCGCCCCCTTGACCCACTCGACGCCGTTCGCCTTGAAGAGGCTCGCGACGCCGCTCGTCATCTGCTTGACGACGCCGGCCTTCCACTCGTTCGCGGCACCGAGGTCGAGCTGCGGCTCGCCGACCTGGACGCCGAGCTTCGCGAACGTCTCCTCGGCCTCCTTCAGCGCGAACGCCGTCTGCACCCACGCCTTCGTCGGGATACAGCCGACGCGCAGGCACGTGCCGCCGAGCTCCGGCTCCTTCTCGATGCAGACGGTCTTGCCGCCGAGCTGTGCGGCGCGGATCGCCGCGGTGTAGCCGCCGGGGCCTCCGCCGAGGACTGCGACGTCGGCTTCCATCACGCTCGATCGTACAAATTCGCGAGCCGCCGCCAGAGCGCAGGCCGCGTGAGGACGTGGGCGTTGTCGACGATCGCGTCGATGGCGCCGGCCGGCGCCCGCTCCCGCAGGTCGGAGTCGGAGACCGCGTCGCCCAGCGCGTCCGCGAAGCGGTCGGCGAAGAGGACGCGGTACGGCCGGTTCCAGTACTGCCGCACCGTCGGCTCAACCGGCGCGGTCACCTTGAGCTCCGCATGCCGCTGCGCGACCGCCTCGTACGCCTCCACGAGCCGGTCCTCCCGCTCTGGCCAGGAACCGGCGGCGAGCGCGGCTTCGAGCGCCTGCGCCTCCGGCCGGCCGAGCGACGCGTACGCGGTGCCGAGCCACTTCGCGTACGGCGGATACCGGCGCTCCTGCAGCAGCGCAAGCCGCATCAGCTCGCGGACGAGCAACGCAGCGACCACACGCGAGGCAGTGCGCCCCGCGAGATGCTCGAGCTGTGCGACGCGCCGCCAATGTCCCGCCATGACGACGAGCCAGACGTCGTGCGGGTACCAGGCGAGCAGCGCACGCACGCGCGTGAGGTCGCCGGTCGGATCGACGAAGACCGCGCCTGCCGTCACCTCGAGTAGCCGCTGCGACGGCGTCACGAGCCAGTCGACGACGCCGAAGCCGTCGAGCGGATCGACACCGACCCGCTCGCGGAGGTATGCGCGGAGGTCGAGCGTCTCGACGCGGTGCGCGACCGGGCCGTGCTCGATCGGGACGAGCAGCCGCGCTCCGTGCTCGTCGGCCAGCCCGAAGTTCGTCGAAAAGCCGCCGAACTCCATCGGCAGCTCGTGCGCCAGCGCCGACTCGACCTCGGGCGCCACGTCCGCGTCCTGAACGAAGAGCTGCACCCGCGGCCCCCAATGGTGGTCGGTCGAGACATCGTCGTCGTAGCCGAGGACCTCCGATCCGGGGCCGATCAGCGCGGCGGCGTGCTCGAGCCCCGGGAAGCGCCGTTCGAGGATCGGCTGGACGGCCTCGACGTAAAAGCGGTGCGCGAGCTCGAGCCCACGCAGCGGCATCACTCCTGCGGCGCCAGCTCGGCCACCATCGTCAGCGCGCCGTCCTCCTCGCCCACGCGGCGGAAGCCGTAGCGCTCGTAGAGCGCCACCGCCGGGCTGTCCTTCGCGACGCTAAGGCTGAGCTTGTGGTACCCGCCACGCCGCGCACGGTCGAGCAGGCCGGTCATCAGCTCGTGCCCGAACCCCTTGCCGCGACGGCTCGGGACGACCGCGATCGTCAGCTCGGGCGTCGACTCGTCGACGAAGCCGAAGCCCGGCTCCGCCCGCGAGAAGAGCCGATACCAGGCCGCGCCGACCGGGTTCGCGTCGTCGAGTGCCACGAGCCCCGCGTCGCCCGGTCGCCCCCAGCCGATCACGTAGCGGGCGACCGGCAGGTCGGCGCCGACGTCGATGCGCCAGTAGTAGGCGTGGCGGAGCATGTCGCGGAGGAAGCGGACGTCCTGCGGGCCCGCGGCGCGGATCATCGCGGGAACGATAAGCCAAGTTCTCGGGCCGCCCACGGCAGCGCGACCTGCGCTTGGGCGAGCTGGAACGGCCGGACACGCGGGGCGGTCGGCGGTGCGGGCAGGCCCGCGTGGGAGGCGAAGTAGCCGGCGAGGAGCGCGGCGAGGCCGCCGCTGTCGGCGACGATCTCCCACGGCTCCGGCCCGCCCTCGAGCCGCAGGCTCGGCAGCCAGCCGACGACGTCGATCAGCGCGTTGCCGGCGCACGCGAAGTTCCAGTCCACGAGCAGGACGCGGCCGTCGCGAAAGCAGACGTTGTCGCTCCGCACGTCGAGGTGGACGAGCTCGCCGCCGGAGAGGTCGCACGTCGCGCCCGCCTCCCGCAGGACCGGCAGGGCGTCCTCGAGCCACTCGCGCGAGCAGAGGCCGGTCGAGAGGAACGGCTCCGGATCCTCGGCCACGAGCTCCCAGCCATTCAGGTCTTCGCGTAGCGCCTCGAGCTCGGGCAGGCCGGCCGGAGGCGGCGTCGCGGCGACGGCCTCTAGCGTCGCGAGCACCGCGTCGACGTCGCCGTCGCGCCACGGCGGCGGCCAATGCGCGTCGCCGAGGTCCTCGAGGACGAGCAGCGGGCGTTTGCCGTCGCGCCAGCCGACGAGCTGCGGCAGGAACGGAGCCGAGACAGCCGCGTAGACGCGGTGCTCGTCCCGCAGCCAGCCGGCGGCGAGGTCGTCGCGCGCGCGCTTCACGAAGACGCGCCGGCCGTCCTCGAGCTCGACCCGCCAGTCGGCGGTGTTCTCCGCGTACCCGCCGCCGGCGACGTGCTGCCACCGGACCGGCGCGGCGCCCAGGGCCGCTGCGACCTCAGCGCGAGGGAAGCTCTTCGGCAAGCTGGACGCGATTGCCGTCCGGGTCGAAGACGTCGAGGAGCCGGATCTCCCCGTGCAGCTCGAAGACCACGCCGACGTCGATCCCCTGCGCGCGCAGCCGCTCCGCCTCGGCCTTCACGTCCTCGACGTCGATGTGCGCGACGCCGCCGTCGGCCTGCGGCTCGCCCTGCGCGAGCCCGATCTCCATCTCGCCGCGGTGGAGCCTCGCCCATCCGGCGTCGGCGTCGAAGTACGTCTCGGTGAAGCCCAGGACGTCGCGGTAGAAGCGGCGAGCCCGGTCGAGGTCGCGCACGTGGTACCAGACCGTCACGGCCTTGGAGCGTAACTCGGTTTCAGAGATCGTTTCCGAAACGACCCGAGCGCTCGACCGGTCATTGAGACGGACGCACGGGCAAAGCCCGCGCGTCCTGATGGTCGGCACCGCCGAGTCGGCGCCTCAGCCGCAGCCGACGGCGGCGGTCCGGTAGCGGCGCGTGCGACCGGGCAGGGTGTAGACGGTCCGGTACGTGCCGCCGAGGAGCGGCCTGTACCCCCACCGCTTCCAGCGGGAGGTCGCGAGGCCGCGGTGGTCGAGCACGACCTTGCCGTGCGGGTCGTAGAGACGGGCCCGGAACCGGCGCCGCGCGCCGCGTGAGCGGACGCCGAGCTCGATCCCGTTCACCTGTCGGATGCAGACACGAGTCTTCGGCACCTTCACCTCGACCGCCTGCGCCGCGGCGCGGGCTCGGGCGAGACCAACGGCGAGCGCGGCGAGCGCCGCGATCGCGACCGCTATGGCTGCCGGACGGCGCATGCGAGCGGGTGCGTCCTGACGCTGGCCTTGCTTCCACGCGATCCTCGCGCCTCGACCGACAGGACGGAGGCGCACCGATCGTAGGCCCGCACCCGTCCGAGTCGTACGCGGAAGGCTCCCTCCGCATTCGCGAGCACGCGGGCGGAGCGGGTGGCGCGTGGCAGGCGGGCAGTCACCGTCACCCGCTCGCCGCGGCGGAAGTCGCGCCCTTGCACGATCAGCGGGTCGATCCGCACGAGCCGAAGAGCCGGCTTCGCCGTCGTCGCGCTCGGGGCCGCGGCGGTCGCAGCGACCGCGGCGAGGGCGACGAGGTGGCCGGCCATGGCTAGAGCGCCAGGCCGGGCTCCGCCAAGAACCTCTTGACCGTCCGGAGGAAGTCGGCCGCGGTGGCGCCGTCGATCGTGCGATGGTCGCAGGTGAGGGTCAGGTTCATGAGCGGGCGGATCTCCACCTGGCCGTCGACCGCGACCGGCGTCTCCTGCACCGCTCCAACGGCGAGGATCGCCGCCTGCGGCGGGTTCAGGACGGCGACGAACTGCTCGACCCCGTACATGCCGAGGTTCGAGATCGTGAACGTGCCGCCCTCGAGGTCGGCCTGGTGGAGCTTCCCGGAGCGCGCGCGCTCGACGAGGTCGGCGCGGGTGGCGGCGATCTCGGCGATCGTCCGGCGCTCGCAGCCGCGGATCACCGGCACGACGAGACCGCGGTCGGTCGCGACGGCGATGCCGATGTCCGCGGTCGGGAAGAGCCGAACCGCGTCGCCGGCGAAATGCGCGTTCACGGCACGGTGGCGCATGAGCGCGGCCGCGGAGACCTTCGTCAGGAGGTCGGAGATGGTCGGCTTCGGCGTGTCGCCGAGCTCGACGAGCCGCGCGCGCACGGCGAGCGCCCGCGTCATATCGGCCGACATCGAGATCTGGAACGCCGGCGCCTGCCACGCCTCGGTCATCCGTCGCGCGACGGTGCGGCGCAGCGACGTGAGCGGGACGACCTCGACCTCTCGCGGCGAATCGGGAGCCGCCACTGGAGCCGCCGGGGCAGGAGCGGCCACGGCGCGCTCGACGTCCTCCGCGACGATCCGCCCTTCCGGGCCCGTCCCCTGGAGCGTCGCGAGCTCGATTCCGCGCTCGCGCGCGATCCGCCGCGCGAGCGGGGAGGCCTTGATGCGCCCGCCCTCTCGGGTCTGGCCGTCGCGCGCCTGCACCGCCTGGACCGGTTCGGGCGCCTCCTCGCGAGCCTCAGCGCGGGTCGGCTCGGGCTCCTCGGCCTCGACCGCGACCTCCTCCCCTTGCTCGCCGATCACCGCGATCGTCTTGCCGACCTCGACCTCGCCCTCCGAAATCGCGATCTTGAGCAGCACGCCCGACGCGTCGGCCTCGACCTCCTGCGTCACCTTGTCGGTGTCGAGCTCGTAGAGCGGCTCGCCCTTCTTCACGGGGTCGCCCTCCGACTTGAGCCACTTCACGATCGTCCCCGACTCCATCCCCTGCCCGAGCCGGGGAAGCTTGATCTCAGTGGCCATTCCGGCCCACGGTCCTACGGATCGCATCGAGCACGTCGCTCGCATGCGGCACGACCCACTCCTCCATCACGGGCGCGAACGGAAGCGGCGTGAACTTCGCGCCCACGCGCTCGATCGGCGCGTCGAGCCAGTCGAAGGCCTGGTGCTGGAGGATCGCCGCGACCTCGGCGCCGAAGCCCATCCGCGTCACGGCCTCGTGCGCGACGACGCAGCGGTTCGTCTTCTTCACCGACGCGACGAGCGCCTCCTCGTCGAGCGGCTGCAGCGTGCGCGGATCGACGACCTCGACCGAGACGCCCTCGCCTTCGGCCTCCTCGGCGGCGCGCAGCGCCTCGTGCACGAGCCGGCCAGTGGCGATCACGGTCACGTCCTCGCCCTCCCGGTGCACGCGCGCCTTGCCGAGCTCGATCGGCTCCAGCTCGTCCGGCACCTCCTCCTTGATCCCGTACAGCGTCCGGTGCTCGAAGAAGACGACCGGGTTGTCGTCGTAGATCGAGGCGTAGAGGAGGCCGCGCACGTCAGTCGGCGTCGAGGCGAAGACGACCTTCAGCCCGGGGACGTGGACGAACCACGCCTCGAGCTGCTGCGCGTGCTGCGCGCCGGGCGACCAGCCGGCCCCGCCCTGGGTGCGCATGGTCAGCGGCACCTTGAGCTGCCCGCCCGACATGTATCGGTGCTTCGCCGCCTGGTTCACGATCTGCTCGCAGGCGAGCGTCAGGAAGTCCTCGTACATCACCTCGACGACGGGCCGCATCCCCTGCATCGCCGCGCCGATCCCCGCTCCGACGAGCGCCATCTCCGAGATCGGGGTGTTGCGCACGCGCTCGGGGCCGAACTCGGCGAGCATCCCCTGCGTGACGCCCATCGACCCGCCCATCTCGGCGATGTCCTCGCCCATGACGAAGACGTCGTCGTCGCGGCGCATCGCCGTCGCGAGCGCGTCGCGCACTGCCTCGCGGTAGCTGAGCTCAGGCATAGACGTTGTCGAGGGCGGCTTCGGGCGGCGGATCCGTGCCGCTCTTCGCGAACTCGACCGACTCCTCGACGACCTGCGTCACCTCGCGGTCGACCTCGTCGAGCTCCTCGTCGCTCAGGCCGAGGCGCTCGCGGAGCTTCTTGATCGGATCCTCGGTCTCGCGCAGGCGCTGGATCTCCTCCTTGTCCCGGTAGACCTGCGGGTCGCCGACGTAGTGGCCGACGAGGCGGTAGGTCTCGCAGAGGAGGAAGATCGGCCCTTCGCCGCCCCGCGCGTGGTCGACGGCGCGGCGCGCGGCGGCGTAGACGGCCTCGACGTCCTGCCCGTCGACCTTCAGCGACGGCATGCCGTAGGCGACGGCGCGCTGCTCCAGGTCCTCGATCGGCAGCTGCTGATGCGCCGGCGTCGACTCGGCCCAGTGGTTGTTCTCGCAGACGAAGACCGCCGGCACGCGCCAGAGCTGCGCGAGGTTGATCGACTCGTGGAAGGTGCCGATGTTCGTCGCGCCGTCGCCGAAGAAGGCGAGCGCCACGCGATCCTCGCCGCGCAGCTTGAAGGCGAGCGCGGCGCCGACGATCGCCGGCAGGCCCCCGCCGACGACGGCGTTCGCGCCGAGGTTCCCGCGCTCGAGGTCGTAGAGGTGCATCGAGCCGCCGTAGCCGTGCGAGCAGCCCTCGACCTTGCCGTAGAGCTCGGCCATGAGCGCGTTCGGCGGCGTCCCGCGCGCGAGCGTGTGCCCGTGCGCGCGGTGCGTCGAGGCGATGACGTCTCGCTCCTCGAGCGCGCGGCACACACCCACCGCGACGGCCTCCTGGCCGATCGCGACGTGCAGGAAGCCCGGCAGCTCGCCGGCCCGGAAGCGCTCCTCGACCTTCTCCTCGAACCGCCGGATGAGGAGCATCTCGCGGAAGAGATCCTGGAGCTCCTCCCGCGGGAGCGCTTCCCTTTCCTCGACTTTCGCCACGTGTCTGAGTTTATTGACGGCCTGCCGTATGCTGCCGCCGTGGCGCTGCTCGAGCAGTGGCGGGAGATCCAGGCGCAGCTGCCGGAGCGCTGGGCCCTCGCACGCCTCAGCCTGACGATCGAGGACGAGGGCGACTGCGACCGCGCCGCGTTCCTGCTCGGCCCGGCCAATCCCGGCCGCCGCGGGAAGCAGATCCGCTTCCGGGCCGGGCGCGGCGGGACGGGCCCCTCGCCGCACCTCGTCCAGCGGCTGCTCGCCCGCCTCGACGGCGAGCGGATCGACGGGAAACTCGAGCTGCTCGGCGCCGACGAGCCCCCGGCGACGCCGGCGCCGCTGCGGCCGACCCTCGCCGCCGCCTGGGACGAGGAGCTCGCGCGGCTGCCGCCCGACTGGAGCGACCTCTACTGCGAGGTGCGCCTCACCTCGACCGACTACCTCGAGCGGGCCGCCCTCTTGATGGCGCCGCTCAACCCCGCGCGGTACGGCGGCGAGACGGGCTTCCGCTTCCGCGTCGCGCGGACCTTCGGCTACGGGGCCTCGCCGGAGATGACCCGCCGCTGCTTCGAGCGGCTCGACGAGGCAGGGATCCCCGGGACGCTCCGCATCCTCCGCATGCTCGCGGACACGCACCCGAACGCGACGCAGGGGCCGGTGTGGTACGTCGGCGGCCGGTCGGTGTGACGAGCGACCCGGTCTCGTGGTTCCTCGTCGAGCACGGCTGGAAGGTCGTCGCCGCCGACGGCAAGCCGGTGGGGAGCGTCGAGGAGATCGCCGGCGACACCGGCAAGGACATCTTCAACGGGATCTCCGTCTCGCCGGGCCTGCTGAAGCGGCCGAAGTACGTCCCCGCCGAGCAGGTCGCCGAGATCACGGAGGGCGAGATCCGGCTCGGGCTCACGAAGGAGCAGTTCGAGCGTCTCGGCTACCACGAGGAGGCTCCCGCGAGCGCGGAGATCCTCCCGCCCGACCGGCGCGCCTAGCTCATCGTCTCCGCCAGCTCGGCCGCGAGCCGCTTCGCGTCCGCGTCGTCCCGAGCTATCACGAGGCACGTGTCGTCGCCGGCGAGCGTCCCCACGACGTCGGGGTGCTCGAGCCGGTCGAGGGCGCGCGCGATCGCGGGCGCGGAGCCGAGCTCGGAGTGGAGGACGACGATGTTCCGCGCCGCGGTCGCCCGGCGGCCGAACTGCCGCAGGATCGCGGCGAGCGCGTCGCGGGGGTTCGACCCGCGGCGACCCTCGGGCAGCGCGTAGCGAGGCCGGCCGAGCGCGTCGTGGGTTTTCTCGAGACCCAGCGCACGGATGTCGCGCGAGACCGTCGCCTGCGTCACCCGGCAGCCCGCCGCCTCGAGCGCGGCGAGGAGCTCGAACTGCGTCCCCACCCGCCGCCGTGTGACGATGCTCGCGACGAGCCGCTGGCGCTCGGCCTTGCCGTAGCTGCGGAGCGTGTCCTGCATGAAACCGGAATAGGTATTCGATGTTTGGACGGCTCGCAACCCGGCTACCACCCGGCCATGCTGCGCAAGCTGCTGTGGACCGGGTTGTATGCTGGCCTCGGCGCGGGCGCGACACTCGCTGCGCGGCGCACCGCGTCCCGCATCTGGCGGCTCGTGACCGGCGAGGAGCCTCCGACGAAGAAATGACCAGAGCAGACCAGACGATCGAGCGAGCGGCGGACAAGCTCCAAGAGCTCGCGAACAAGGCCGCCGCGCAGGACGGCTTCAAGCGGAAGCTCGCCCAGCCGCTCGCCGACGACGCGGAGTTCCTGCGCAAGCTCAAGCCGAGCCTGATCGCGGCCCGCGTGCGCGGCGAGGCGCCGACCGACCAGCCGCCCGTGGCGGGCACGGTCGCCCCCTCGGCTCCGCCGCAGCCGGGCCCAAAGCCGAAGCGGGAGGGCGGGCCGAACCCGTGGCTCGTCGTCGCGGTCGGACTGGCGGCCGGGGTCGCGCTCGCGAAGTGGATCGACTGGAGGGGCCATGCCCACCCACGGGACTAGTAGGAGCCCCTTTCGAAATGAGCTCTGATTCGAACGGCGGCCTCGGCGCGGCGGCGAAGCAGGTCGCCGAGCACGCGAGCTCGCTCGCCCGGCTCGAGCTCGAGCTCGCGAAGCTCGAGGTCGGCCGCAAGGTCGCGGCGCTCGGGATCGGGATCGGGCTCGGCCTGGGCGCCGCCCTCTTCGGCCTCTTCGGCATCGGCTTCCTGCTCGCGGCCGGCGCGGCCGCGCTCGCGACGACGATCTCGACGTGGCTCGCGCTCTTGCTCGTCGGTGCCGGCCTCTTCCTGCTGGCCGGGGTCCTCGGGATCCTCGCCCTCGGCAGGATCAAGCGCGGGACGCCACCCGTGCCGGAGCAGGCGATCCGCGAGGCGAAGCTGACCCAGACCGCCCTGAAGAGCGATGCCGGCTCGTAACGGACGGACGCCCGAGGAGGTCCGGCGGGACATCGAGGCCGAGCGCGAACGGCTCGCGTCCGCCGTCGAGGAGTTGCGCGAGGAGGTCGGCGAGGCGGCCGACGTCACGGGAAAGATGCGGGCGAACCTGCCGGTCGTCGCCGCGGGCGCGCTCGGTGCCGGGTTCGTCCTCGCCGGCGGGATCGGCGCGACGGCGCGGCTGCTCTTCCGCCGCGGCCGCGAGAGCAAGACGAAGGCGCGCCTCGGTCCGTTCTCGCTCGTCGACCGCAGCTGAAGACCACGCGACTCAGCGAGACCCCGGCACGCCCCGTGTCGGCCTATGGCAGCAAAGGCGCCCGTGTCTCCCCTCTCGCCTGGTCGGCCGCCGTGAGCGTCGACCGGGTCGAGCTCGATCCCGGAGGCTGCCTCGCCATGCACCCGGCCGGCAGCCCGCAGCTCTTCCTCGTCGTCGAGGGCGAGGGGACGGTGGCGACGGAGTACGCGCCGCCGGAGCCCGTTGCGGCCGGTAGCGCCGTCTGGTGGGACGCCGGCGAGCTGCACGAGACGCGCAGCGAGACCGGCCTCGTCGCGCTCGTGGTCCAGGCCGACGAGCTCGAGCCGGCGTTCAGCTAACCCGGAAGCTCCCCTTCAGGGCCGGGTGCCTGTCCGACGCGTACCGGTACCGGCCTTTCGCGAGGCGGATCTTCCAGGTTTTCGAGCCGGTGAACGCGACGCCAGTCTTGACGTTCACGCCCTTGCCGCGCAGGTGGAAGTTGTCGAGCCTCGAGCGGTCGCGGACCATCAGAGAGTAGACGCCCGGCTTGAGGTGCGTCACGCGCGCGCCGGCGGCCGTGCGGAGCGCGATCCTTCCACCCGGCCCGACCGAGCCGCGGAGCTTCTTCGCCTTGGGCTTCGGCGGCGGAGGCGGCGACGAGGCGGTGCCGACCGTGAAGCTGCCGTGCATGAGCGACGGATGCGCGTCGCACACGTACCTGTACGTCCCGTCGGTGAACGTGACGGTCCACGTCACCGCACCGACGCCTTCGACGTCCGTCGCCTGGCTCACGCCCGGGCCCTGGAGGTCGAAGTTGTGGAGGTTGGACTGGTCCTTCACGTCGATCGTGTAGGTGCCCGGGTCGAGGTGGATGACCCGGTTTCCGCTCTCGTCGGTGAGGCTGATGGTGAAGCCGGGACCCACGACGCCGTGCAGGGTCGTCTGCGCCGGCCGCGCGCCGCCCGGCAGGGCGAAGGTCAGCGCGGCTGCGGCAGCGACGAGGGCGAGGGACAGGCGACGCGACATCGTTCGTTTCATCCTTTCAAAATCGGGTTCGCCCAACCTACGGCCGAACGCGCGAACCGGTTTGCGACCGGGGCGGCCGTAAGACCGCCCCGGGGAGCGCAAATGTCTAGAAGCCGGTTGCGCGACCGCGCCTGCGGAGCGCGAGGCCAAGCCCGGTTAGCACGAGCCCGAAGAGCGCCGGCACCCATACGGGCAGCCCCGTGAACGGGAGCTGACCGCGCGCCGCCGTCCGGGCGATCGCGCCCAGGACGCCGCCGGCCGCCGGAGGCTTCCCGCCGCCCGCCCGAACGCCGAGCACGGCGCCCGCGTGGGTCGTGGTGGTGCTTCCGGTCGTCGACGTCGTGGTCGAGCCGGTCGTGGTCGAGCCGGTCGTCGTCGTCGAGCCGGTGGTCGTGCTCGTCGACGTGGTCGTCGTGGTCGAGCCGGTCGTGGTCGTCGACCCCGTCGTGGTGGTGGTCGTCGACCCGGTCGTCGTCGTGGTGGTCGTCGGCGTCGTGGTCGTCGTCGTGGACGTCGTGCCGCCCGTCGGGCAGCGGCTCGCGTCGTGACTGTGCGGACCCGGCGTCGACGGCCCGAGCAGGATGTCACCCGAGTGCTTGCTGTGACCGTTCGTCCAGCCGTTGATGCTGATCGAGATCACCACGAACGGGTGCGATGCCGAGCCTGTCCGGTGACAGACGAGCACCTTCTGCCCGGCCGTGCCCTGCGCCGAGGCCGACGAGTGCACGGACGCATGTGTCGACGCGTGACTGTTCGCGTGCGTCGAGCTGGAGTGGCTCACGCTCGCATGGCCCGACGCCGAACTCTTCTGCTTGGTGTGGCCAGGCGCGTTCGCCGACTTGCCATGTGAGGTCGATCCGGTCTTGGCCTTGGCCGCGACCTTGGCCTTCGCCTTGGCCTTTCCCGCCGGTTGCGCCGGCTGCCCCGGCTGCTTCTGGTGCCCAGGCGCGTTCCCGGAGTTGCCGGGCGACGCGGGCGGACCGTGTCCGTTGCCCGCAATCGCAGTCCCCGCGAGCGCAGCGAGGACGAGCGCGAGGCCCACCGCGATTGCGGCGCTTCGTCGATTCATCTTCGCGTCTCCTCTCCTCCGAACGACTGCCTATGTGGAGGGGCACGTCGATCCATGGGGTCTTCACCGATGGATCCGGGTTCAAACCCAGACTTGCGCTCAGCCCCGAAGCTCGGCGTCGAAGCGCTCCCGGAGCGCCTCGACAAGCCGCGCGCGGAGGCCGGCCGCGTCCTCGTCGGAGAGCGTCCGCTCGGACGACTGGAAGACGACCGCGAAGGCGATCGACTTGTGGCCGGGCGGGATCTGCTCCCCGCGGTAGACGTCGAACGGCCGCATCTCGCGCAGCTCGGGCCCGACCGCCTCGCGCGCGGCGGCGACGAGTTCGCCCGCCGGCACGTCCTCGCCCACGATGAACGCAAGATCCTGCCGGACCGCCGGGAACTCGACGACGGGTTCGTAGACCACGCGATCGGGAGCCCGCGCGAAAAGCGTGTCCACGTCGATCTCGAAGAGTCCCCAGCCGCCTTCGAGGACCGTCGGATGGACCTCGCCGACCCAGCCGCCGTCGAAGCCGGCCGCCTTCCGCGGGTGCAGGAACGGAAGCTCGGCCGGCGTGAAGCTCGGCTGCACGTGGAGCGCCGCGTGGACGAGCTCGACGACGCCGCGCGCCCGGTCGAAGCCGAGGTCGGTGATGCCGACGAGGTGGACGGGCTCGTGCGGGAGCCGCTCGCCGGAAGGGAGGTAGACGTGCGCGATCTCGAAGAGCGAGACGTCGCCGTTGCCGAGCGCGACATTCCGCCGCGCGGCGTCGAGCAGCCCGACGCGCAGGCTCGTCCGCAACGCCGCCTGCTCGACCGACGGCGGCTCGGGCAGCCGGATCGCGTCCGGGTCCGCTTCGGGCGGAACGAGGCTCGACGTGTACGCCTCCGAGAACCCCGCCCCCACTAGCACGTCCTCCACGAGCCGGCGCAGTCGCTGGTCGCGCGACAGGCGGCCGCGCATGTGGCGGCGGAGCGGCATCGTCGGCGGGACGCGCTCGAGCCCGTGGATGCGGACGACCTCCTCGACGAGGTCGACCTCGCGCGTCACGTCGCGTGCGCGCCACGTGGGGACGGTCACGTTCCAGTCGTCGACGCCGAAACCGAGGCGGCGCAGGACGTCGCGCTGCTCGGGGGGGTCGATCGGAATGCCGACGAGCTCGTCGGTACGTTCGGGCCGCAGCCGCACGGCCGGCGGCTCCGGAAGGGTCGCCGAGACCTCCGCCTGGCCGACCCAGCGGCCGCCCGCGTGCTCGGCGATGAGCTCGCTCGCGAGCGCTGCCGCCTGCGCGGCGAGGTGCGGGTCGACGCCCTTCTCCCAGCGATTCGAGCCCTCGGTGCGAAGCGCCAGCCGCTCGGAGCTCTTCATGATCCCGACCGGCTCGAAGTTCGCCGCCTCGAGCAGCACCTCCGTGGTCGACTCGTCGACCTCGCTCGCCTCCGAGCCCATGATCCCGGCGATCGCGACCGCGCGCTTCGCGTCGGCGATGACGAGGTCGCGCAGATCAAGGCGGCGGTCGGCGCCGTCGAGGGTGCGGATCGTCTCGCCGGGCCGCGCTCGCCGCACGACGATCCGCGCCTCCGCGAGCTTCGTCCGGTCGAAGGCGTGCAGCGGGTTGCCGAGCGCGAGCATCGCGTAGTTGGTCGCGTCGACGACGTTCGAGATCGGCCGCATCCCGGCGAGGTGGAGCCGCGCGCGCAGCCACGCGGGAGACGGCCCGATGCGGACGTCGCGGAAGAGCCGGCCGATGTAGCGCGGGCAGCCCTCCTCGTCCTCGACCCGGACCTCGACCGGCTCGTTGCCCGTGATCCTCAAAGCCGTAGGCTGGCCGGGCGGCGGCGCCAGCTCGAGGTCGTAGAGCGCCGCCACCTCCCGCGCGATGCCGTAGATCGAGAGCAGGTCGACGCGGTTCGGGGTCACGTCGCCCTCGATCACCTCCTCGACGAGCGGCAGCACGTCGGCGAGCGGGGTCCCGGGCTCGTGCGGCTCGTCGAGGACGAGGATCCCCGTGTGGTCGGTGCCGAGCTCGAGCTCGCGCTCGGAGAGGATCATCCCGTCCGACCGCTGCCCGCGGAGCTTCGCCGCCTCCAGCCGGCGCCCGCCCGGCAGGATCGCGCCCGGCAGCGCGACGGCGACGGTCGCGCCGCCGCCGAAGTTCCATGCGCCGCAGACGATCTGCCGCGGCTCGCCCTCGCCGACGTCGACGCGGCAGAGCTGGAGCCGGTCGGCATTCGGGTGCTTCCCGGCCTCGACGACGAGCCCGACGCGGTAGAGCCCCAGGTTCCCGTCCTCGTCGGGAACGCCGAGCCGGAGCACGCGGTCGACCTCGAGCGTCGACAGTGCGAGCCGCTCGGCGAGCTCGGCCGTCGGGACCTCGACAGGGACGTACTCGTGCAGCCAGGTGAGCGGGATCCGCATCGGCATCAGAACTGCCTGAGCAGGCGGAGGTCGTTCTGCCAGAGGTCGCGGATGTCGGTCAGCCCGTGCCGGAGCAGCACCATCCGTTCGAGGCCCCAGCCGAAGGCGAAGCCGGAGACCTCCTCGGGGTCGTAGCCGACGTTCTCGAGGACGTTCGGATCGACCATGCCAGAGCCGCCGAGCTCGATCCACCCGGAGTGCTTGCAGACCGCGCAGCCCTCGCCGTCGCAGAGGAAGCACGCGACGTCGGTCTCGACCGAAGGCTCGGTGAAGGGGAAGAAGCTCGTCCGGAAGCGCGCCTGCCGGTCCTCGCCGAAGAGCGCCTGCGCGAAGTAGGTCAGCGTGCCGATCAGGTCGCCGAGCGTGATCCCGCGGTCGACGGCGAGCCCCTCGACCTGGTGGAAGATCGCGCTTCGTGTGGCGTCGGTCGTCTCGCGCCGGTAGACGCGGCCCGGCGAGATGATGTAGACGGGCGGCTGCCGCCGCTCCATCACGCGGATCTGCGACGCGGACGTCTCGGTGCGGAGGACGGTCTCGTCGTCGAGGTAGAAGGTGTCGCGCCGCGAGCGCGCGGGGTGGTTCGGCGGGATGTTGAGGCCGTCGAAGTTGTAGTAGGTCGTCTCGACCTCGCGGCCGTCGACGACCTCGTAGCCGAGGCCGAGGAAGATGTCCTCGACCTCGCGGCGGATCTGCGTGATCGGGTGCAGGTGGCCGCGCGGCGGCGCGTCGCCGGGGAACGTGACGTCGACGGCCTCCTCGGCGAGCGCGCGGTCGAGCTCGGCCTCCTCGAGCTCGCGCCGGCGGGCCTCGACGGCCGCCTCGAGCCGCTCGCGGAGCTCGTTCAGCGCCATGCCGCTCTCGCGGTCGCGGACGCCGCGCAGGGCTTGCTTCAGCTCACTCTTCCGGCCGAGGTAGCGGACGCGCGCCTCGTCGAGTTCGGCGAGCGTCGAAGCGCCCGCAATCGCGCTCTGCGCCTCGTGTTCGAGGGCCTCCGGCTCCATGCGCCGACTGTATCAACGGGTCTCGCAGCGCCTTGGTGGCCATGCCGCTGCCAGCCATGTTCCGCTGGGGAACCCCTACGAAAAACGCTATCGGAGATCGTGTGACGTGTCTGTGACGAGAATGGTTCGGATGTCTGGCGGCGAGAGCCCGTACGACTCGATCGCTCGCCTCTACGACCCCTGGAGCCGGAGCGTCACCGAAGACGTCGACTTCTACGTCGAGGAGGCGGTCGCGGCCGGCGGGCCGGTCGTCGAGCTCGGGGTCGGCACCGGGCGCATCGCCGTCCCGACGGCGCTCGCCGATGTGGATGTGATCGGCGTCGACTCCTCGGCCGCGATGCTCGACGTCTGCGCAGAACGAGCCGCGGCCGCCGGAGTCGCGGAGCGCCTCGATCTCCGGCTCGGCGACCTCCGCGATCCTCCGGTGAGCGAGCGCGTCTCGCTCGTGACGTGTCCCTTTCGCGCCTACCTGCACCTCGCGAACGACGGGGAGCGACGCGCCGCGCTCGGCCGCGCCCACGAGCTGCTCGTGCCGGGCGGCCGGCTCGTCTTCGACGTGTTCACGCCGGGCGCCGACGACATCGAGACGACGCACGGACGCTGGCTCGAGCGCGAGCCGGGAATCTTCGAGCGCGCCGACTGGGACACGACCGCGCGGACGCTGACGCTGTCCGTGCGGGACGAGGCGCAGGAATCGACGATGAAGCTCGCGTGGCTCGACCCGGCGGAGTGGCGTGCGCTGCTCGAGGCTGCCAGCTTTGAAGTGCTTGCCTGCTACGGGTGGTTCGACCGCAGGCCGTACGCCGGCGGCGAGGACACCGTGTGGGTCGCGCGCCGCCCGACCTGACCGGTTCGACTTCAGCGACGCATCGCCGAGCGCAAGGCCAAGGAGCAGAAGTGGAAGGATCAGTAGCGACCGAGCTCGTAGAGCGCGATCGTCCCCGCCATCGCGACGTTCAGCGACTCCGCGGACGGCCTCTGCGGGATCGTCGCGCGCGCCTCGCACCTGGCGAGCACTTCGTCGGGAATTCCTTCCCGCTCGGCGCCAAGCACGAAGGTGGCCGAGCCTTTTGCCGCCACCTCCGACAGCCGATCGCCCCCTTGCGGCACGAGCGCGATCCACGGCCGCGGCGCCTCGTCGAACCCACACATCGGGACGCGAAAGATCGCCCCGGCCGAAGCCCGTAGCGCCTTCGGACCTGTCGGGTCCGCGCACCCGCTCGAGAGCGCGACGTAGGCGGGCCCGAGGGCGTCCGCGGCGCGGATGAGCGTTCCGACGTTTCCCGGATCGCCCACCCGCCAGACCGCGAGACCGCTCTCCGCATATGGCCCGGCGGGCAGATCGGCTCGCCTGTAGACGCCGACCACGCGCGGCGGGTGCGCGAGCGTCGACACCTCGGCGAGCAACTCCGGCTCCACCGTCTCCCCCGCGACGAGCAGCTCGACCGGCTCGATCCCGGCGCCGCGCGCCGCCTCGACGAGGTCCTCGCCCTCGGCGACGAAGAGCCCGAGCTTCTCGCGCCAGCGCCGCTCGGCGAGCTTCCGGACGAGCTTGAGCTTCTCGTTCTGGCGAGACCTGATCATCGGCGGCCCTGCCTGGCTTCCACCCCCTCGACCGGTCGTTTCAGACGGGCGGGCGAGCAAAGCCCGCGCGCCCTGAAGTCGGCGCCGCTGAGTCGGCGCCTCAGGTCTCGAGCGCTGCCTTCGCCCGGGCGGCGATCGCGCCGAAGGCAGCCGGGTCGCTGACCGCGAGGTCGGCGAGCACCTTCCGGTCGAGGGCGATGTCGGCCTTGCGGCACCCCGCGACGAACTGGTTGTATGAGAGGCCGTTCGCGCGCGCGGCCGCGTTGATCCGCAGGATCCAGAGCCTGCGGAAGGTGCGCTTCCTCGCCTTGCGGTCGCGGTACGCGTATGCGAGCGAGTGGTCGACCTGCTCCTTCGCGTACCGGTAGCTCGACTTCTTGAGCCCCCAGTAGCCCTTCGCCTGCTCGAGGACCTTGCGCCGCTTCTTGCGCGCGTGGACCGAGCGCTTCACCCGCGGCATGGATCAGCGCCTCCCGAGCAGCCGCTTCACGGAGCGGACGTTGCTCTTCGCGACGGGCTGCTCCTTGCGGAAGCTCCGCTTACGCTTCGCCGACTTCTTCTCGAGGTTGTGGCTCGCCATTGCGTGCCGACGCAACAGCTTGCCCGCTCCCGTCACCTTGAACCGCTTCCTGGCCGCGCTGGATGTCTTCGTCTTTGGCATCGTCTCTCGTCACTCCCGCATTCTTCGTCGGCCCGAGCACCATCACCATGTTGCGTCCGTCGAGGAGCGGCGGCGACTCGATCTGGCCGATCTCCTTGACGTCTTCCGCCAGGCGCATCAGCAGGTCGCGGCCCCGCTCCGGATGGGTGGTCTCCCGCCCGCGGAACATGATCGTGACCTTGACCTTCGCGCGCTGGTTGAGGAAGCGCTCGACGTGGCTTCGCTTCGTGTTGTAGTCGTGAATCCCAATCTTCGGCCGGAGCTTGATCTCCTTGACGTTGATCGAGGTCTGGTGCTTCCGCGCGAGCTTCGCCTTCTGCTCCTGCTCGTACCGGTACTTCCCGTAGTCCATGACCCGGGCGACCGGCGGATCCGCCTGCGCTGCGACCTCGACCAGATCGAGGTTCTTCGAGAAGGCGTAGTCGAGGGCTTCCTGCGTCTGCTTGACCCCGACCTGCGTTCCGTCCTCGTCGATCAGCCGGACGCGTGGGACCCGGATCGCGTCGTTGATCCGGGCCTGCTGCTGGACCGGCCGGACGGGCTCGACCTGCCGCCTCGGCCTCAAAGGGCGTTCACCAAGCTGCTTTCTCCTCCCTCGTCGAACGTCGGAACCACTGCAAGCGGTGGCCCGTCACCCTCGTCGTCCGACTCGGTTCGAACCCCCGACGAGCTTTCGGCTCCGGAGGTGAGGAACGGGTCCGCTCCTGCTTTGCAGGCCTAGAGAGTAGCAAGCTCGTTTCGCAGCCCCTCCAGACTCAGGGTCGCCTGCTCGCCCCCGCGTCGACGAACGGCGAGGCTGTCCTCCGACTCGCGGTCGCCGTAGACGATCACGTACGGGATCTTCTCCACCTCGGCGTCGCGGATCCGCTTACTGACCGTCTCGTCGCGCTCGTCGACCTCGACGCGGTAGCCCTCCAGCCGCTCGCGCACGCGCCGCCCCGCCTCTTGGTGCGCCTGGCCCACGGGAATGACGCGCACCTGGACGGGCGCGAGCCAGAACGGGAAGGCGCCTGCGTAGTGCTCGATGAGGATGCCGATGAAGCGCTCGAACGACCCGTAGAGCGCGCGATGAATGACGTAGAGCGGATGCTCCTCGTTGTCCGGCCCCACGTACGTGAGGCCGAAGCGCGACGGCATCTGCGAGTCGAGCTGGATCGTGCCCATCTGCCACTTGCGGCCGAGGGCGTCCTCCATGTGGAGGTCGATCTTCGGCCCGTAGAAGGCGCCCTCGCCTGCGGCGATGTCGTACTCGATCTCGTTCAGACGCAGCGCCTCCTCGAGCGCCGC
The DNA here is from genome assembly GCA_035640455.1 of Gaiellaceae bacterium. Lineage (GTDB taxonomy): Bacteria > Actinomycetota > Thermoleophilia > Gaiellales > Gaiellaceae > AC-50. Next base: position 37,455 of record DASQWB010000107.1, read on the forward strand.
CTCGGTCATGTCCCACTGCTCGTCGGTCCCGATCTTCTTGTCCGGCCTCGTCGACAGCTCGGCCGTCGCGGTCATGCCGAAGAGCCCGTAGAGGTAGCGCGCGTAGTCGACGACCGCCGCGATCTCGTCCTGGATCTGGTCCTCGGTGCAGAAGATGTGCGCGTCGTCCTGGGTGATGATCCGGACGCGCAGCAGCCCGTGCAGCGTGCCGGTCAGCTCGTTGCGGTGGAGCGGCGAGGGCTCGGCGAGGCGCATCGGCAGCTCGCGGTAGCTGCGTAGGCGGCTGCCGAAGAGCAGCATCGCGCCGGGGCAGTTCATCGCCTTGATCGCCCACGGGCGGCCCTCGACGTCGAGCTTGAACATGAGGTCCTCGTACGTCGGGAAGTGGCCGGACGTCCAGAAGGTCTCGGCGTCGTAGATGATCGGCGTCTTGATCTCCTGGTAGCCGCGCCGCTCGTTCTCGCGATAGCGGACCTTCTCGAGCTCGTGCCAGATCGCCATGCCCTTGGGATGCCAGATCGGCGAGCCGGGCGAGTGCTCCGAGAAGTGGAAGAGGTCGAGCTGGGGCCCGAGCCGCCGGTGGTCGCGCCGCCGCGCCTCCTCGAGCTTCTGCAGGTGCGCCTCGAGAGCGTCCTTCGAGTAGAAGGCGGTGCCGTAGATGCGGGTCAGCTGCGTGTTGTGCTCGTCGCCGCGCCAGTACGCGCCGGCGAGGCTGGTGAGCTTGACCGCCTTGATCGGCTTCGAGTCCTGGAGGTGCGGTCCCCGGCAGAGGTCGGTGAAGTCGCCTTGGGTGTAGATCGAGATCGGGTCCTCGGCGGTCTCGACGAGCTCGACCTTATACGGCTCCTCTTCCGCCTCGAAGCGCTTCCGCGCTTCCTCGCGAGGAATCTCCTCGCGCGACCACTCTCGCCCTTCCTCCAGCTCCCGCCTGATCTCGTCCTCGATCTGCTGGAGGTCATCCTCGTGGATCGGCTCCGGGAACTCGAAGTCGTAGTAGAAGCCGTTCTCGATCGGTGGGCCGATCGCGATCTTCACGCCGGGGTAGAGGCGCCGGACCGCCTCGGCCAGCAGGTGCGCCGAGGAGTGCCGGAGGACGGCGAGCGCGTCGGGGTCGTCGGCGTCGCGGGTCGTGAGGATCTGGATCCGCTGGCCCTCCTCGAGCGGGAGCCGCAGGTCCTGGACGCTGCCGTTCGAGCGCACGAGCACGGCCTGCTCGGCGAGCCGCGGGCCGATCGCGGCCGCGGCGTCGAGCCCGGTTGCGCCCTCTTCGAGTTCGAGTTCGGAGCCGTCGGGTAGGAGGACCTTCATGGCGGAAGAGGATACGCACCCCCGTGATGACGACCGCAACGCCGAGCTGGACGACTCGCCGGCTCCCGATCCTGAGGAGAAGGACACGGACGCCGACGACGATCCGCAGGCGGACTAGTCGGGTCGTAGTCGAAGTCCCAGAGGACGTCGTCCGGGTTTGGCCTCGCCCCGCGCCGCGTCCTCCGCCCAGACGCCTGACGACCGCCTAGTCGCCGGGGCCAAGCCGGCGGACGTCATCGCAGAGCTGCGTCGCGCACGTCTGCGGGAGCCTTCAGCCAATAGCTCTCGCGCAGCCACTCGAGCGCAGCGGCCAGCGTCTCCTCGTCGGTGACGGCAGCCGTGACCCAGCCGTAGCGGCCGACGTGGCTCGCGCGCCGCACCCACGGCAGGTAGTTCGTCACCTCGCGCTCCTCGGGCGTCAGCTTCAGGGTGACGTGCACCGCGTCCGGTTCCTCGATCATCCAGGCGAACATGCGGTTGTCGCCGACCTTGAAGACCGGGAATCCCCACGGCGCGTCCTCGTACGCGCGCGGGAAGGAGAGCGCGAGCCCTCGGATCCTCGCGGCCAGCCCGGCGACGTCCATGGGCGCATTCTCGCCGTTTGCCGGACCCATGAGCCGGGTAGGCGTTGCTTGATTCAAACCCATAAGGGGGCAGATCTCATGGCGAAGAGCATCCGCAACACGATGACCTCGAATCCCTGCAGCATCGACGCCGGCAAGTCAGTCGCCTACGCGGCGAAGATGATGCGCGACGAGGACGTCGGGATCGCCCCGATCGTCGAGGGCGACCGTCTCGTGGGCGTCCTCACGGATCGCGACATCGCCGTCCGCGTCGTCGCCGAGGGGCTCGACCCGGAGCGGGTGAAAGTCTTCGAAGTCGCCTCGCGCGACGTCGTGACGCTCGATCTGGACCAGGATCTGGACGAGGCGCTGCGCCTGATGGCGCGGCACCAGGTCCGCCGCCTGCCCGTCGTCGAGGAGGACGGGCGCCTAGTCGGCGTCCTGGCCCAGGCCGACGTGGCCCACGAGGCCGACGAGCGCCGCACGGGCGAGGTCGTCGAGCAGATCTCCAAGTAGCGACGGTGAGGGGCGGCGCTGGACGCCGCCCCTCACCTACTGCTCGCAGTCGCCCGTCTCGCCTTCGCAGCAGCCGAGCTTGAGCCGGCAGCGGGGGCACTGCGAGGTCTGATGACGCCACTCGAGGGCGGCGCCGCAGCGGGGACAGGGCTCGCGCTCCGTCTCCGCTGCGGCGGCCGCCGACGACACGGCGCTTAGCGCGCGACCAGCGTCAGGAAGCGAGAGACGCGGTCGCCATGGATGTCGTTCATCTGCACCTGCACGTAGTAGGTGCGCCCCTTCACGGGCGTGAACGCGATCGGGACCGTCACCCAGCCGTCGATGCCGAGCTTTCCCTGCGGCTGCGGGTGGGCGACAAGGCTGTCCCCGAGGATGACGCGGATGTCGACCCCGATCGCCGCGCCGACCGGCGAGCGCGTCTCCATCTCGCGCGCGGAGAGGCGAACGACGGGGTTCGCCTTCCCGCCCTTGACGACGACGAGCGCGTTCCGCGGGTCGAACCGGTACGCGAGGTCGGCGAACGTGAAGAAGGCCGGCTTCAGCGTGCCGTCCTCGGCGATCAGGCCGCTCTGCCACGGATCGCCTTGGTCGTCGTGGAGGACGAACCAGATGAACATCGGCACGTACGAGTAGCGAGCGGCGATCGCGACGGCGCGCTTCATGTAGTCCGACTGGGTTTGGTAGCTGACGCCCTTCGCGTCGCCAGGCTTCGTCTCGTGCCCGTACTCGGTGATCCAGATCGGGATCGCGCTCTTGCGGTGGAACCACCTCTTGAGCGACGTCTCGAGGCGCGGGATCGAGCTGAGCGAGACGTTCGGCCAGCGAACAACCTGCTCCGGCCGCTGCTTCGGGTCGGTCGGGTACGGGTGGTGGGCCACGGCGTCGAACTTCAGCCTCGGATTCGCCTTGGCGACGAGCTGGTAGAAGCGGGCCGGCGAGTGGGTGTCCTGGAGCCCCTTCACGTGCCGGTCCCGCCCGCGGGCCGACGTTTCCCCAAGGCCCACGAGCGTGAGCTTGTTCCCGGCCTTGAGACCGGTGTACGCCGCCTTGAAGAGCTTCGCGTAGTTCGCCGGGCCGACGGAGCGGCCCTTCCGGTCGAACTGCGGCGAGAGGAACTGGTTCAGGTTCGGCTCGTTCCAGACGCCGTAGTAGCGGACGAACGGGTAGCCGGCATACCGGCCCGAGTAGCGCGCCGCGACGGCCCGTGTAAACGCGGTGAGGCTGCCGAGCTGCCTCGGCAGCCGGTTGGCGGCCCGGCCGGCCCACTTCGGCGTCCCCCAGATCTGGAGCATCGGCTCGATGCCGCGGGCCTGTGCCCCGCGAATTAGGTCGTCGAGCTCCGTGAACTTGTACGCAGGGTCGAAAGGATTCGACGCGTTGGCGGGACGGGTCGGCGCCACCTTGGCCCAATTGACCGCAGCGTTGATGATGGTGGCGTGCGCGTCGCGCGCGCGGTCGAGGTTCTGGATGCGATCGGCGCGCCAGCGGAACGCGGCGTCGTCGTAGAAGCCGACGAACATCCTCGCCGCGCCGAATGCCGTGGACGGCACTGCGACGGCCGCGAGGCACACCAATAGGACGATTCGCAGCAGACGATTCACAGGCAGAGCCCCCTTCGGATCGGAACCACGAGACGGTACCGCGGCTTTATGACGACGCTGTAAGGAAAGGATGGCGAGCGCGTCGGAAGGAGCGCCGAGGCTACTTCAGCGGAGGCGCCGCTTGCGGTGCCGACCTTCAGGACGCGCAGGCTCCGCCTGTGCGTCCGTCTGGAACGACCGGTCGATCGCTGGAAGTTAGACCGCTTCGGCCGTAAGGTCGCGCCGCGGCAGCCGGCTGTCGAGCCAGGCGGTGAGCTCGCTGGCCGGGAGGGGCTTCGTGAGGAAGTAGCCCTGCGCCGAGTCGCAGCCGAGCTCGACGAGCCGCTCCCAGACCGCCGCCGACTCGACGCCCTCGGCGACGACGCTCAGGTCGAGATTGCGGCCGAGGTCGATCGTCGAGCGGACGATGCGGGCGTGCTGCTCCTCCCGGTCCATCGCCATCACGAAGGAGCGGTCGATCTTGATCTCGTCGACCGGAAGCTCGCTCAGGTAGGCGAGCGAGGCGTAGCCCGTGCCGAAGTCGTCGACCGCGAGGCTGACACCCGCGTCCCGGAGCCGCTGGAGGATCTCCTTCGCTCGCGGCGGGTCGGCCAGCACGCTCGTCTCGGTGAGCTCGAGCTCAAGCACCTCGGGGTCGAGGTCGTACTTGCGGAGCATCCGCCCGAGCTCCTCCGGGAACTCCTCGTCGAGGATGTTCCGCATCGCGACGTTCACCGCGACAGTGAGCTCGAAGCCCTCCTCGCGCCAGCGGCGGCACTGCTTGAGCGCCTCCTCGACGACGAAGAGGGTCAGCGGCCGGATCAGCCCCGTGTGCTCGGCGACGGGGATGAAGACGTCCGGCGGGACGAGGCCGCGCTCGGGGTGCTGCCAGCGGACGAGCGCCTCGACGCCTCGCACCGTCCCGTCGACGAGCGTCGCCTTCGGCTGGTAGTGGAGGACGAGCTCGCCGTTCTCGATCGCGCGCCGCAGCTCGCCGACGAGCATGAGCCGCTCCGGCCGGTAGTTGTCGACGTCGGCGTCGTAGACGGCGTAGTGCGTCTTCGTCTCCTTCGCGACGTACATCGCGACGTCGGCGCGCTGGAGGAGCGTCTCCACGTCGTCGCCGTGCTGGGGATGGAGGGCGATGCCGACGCTCGCCTCCGCCTCGAGCGGCAGGCCGTCGATCACGAACGGGTCCTGGAGCGCGCGCGAGATCCGCTCCGCAAGCACGACGCCCCCCTCCGCGTGAGTGAGGTTCGGGACGAGGAGCGCGAACTCGTCGCCCCCGAGCCGGGCGACGGTGTCGGTGGGGCGCACGACGACGGCGAGGCGGCGCGCGACCTCCTTCAGCATCAGGTCGCCGCAGTGATGGCCCAAGGTGTCGTTGACCTCCTTGAAGCGGTCGAGGTCCATGAGCAGGACCCCGAGCCCGCCTCCGGTGCGCGCGCTGCCGCGCAGGGCGTGCTCGACGCGGTCGAGGAAGAGCGAGCGGTTCGGCAGGCCGGTGAGGTGGTCGTGGAGCGCCAACCGCTCGTTCTCCTCCGCCTGGCGGCGGAGCTTCCGCGAGGCGCCCGCGACGAGCCGGAAGATGCTGACCCAGAGCAGGAGCAGTCCGCTCGCGATGAAGGCGTAGGTCGTCCGGACGTCGTCCGCGACGGCGGCCTGGATCGGCGCGTACGGGAGGTAGAGCTCCAGGGCACCGAGGATCCGTCCGCTCGTCCCGAAGCGGAGCGGGACGACCACCTCGTAGACCCGGCCGCTCCAGTCGCCGGCGGACATGCCGGCCGCGACCCGTCCATCGAGGGCCCGGTGGAGGCGAGGGCTCGGCCGGAACGCGTGGCCGATCGAGGTGCGGTCGTCGGCGTAGAGGACGCGGCCGCGGCCGTCCCAGAGCTTCACGCTCGTCACGCCCGAGGCCTTCAGCCCCGCGATCGTGCGGTCGAGCGCGATGAGGTCGCTCTGGCCGAGGCCGTAGCGGAACTCGTACGGCGTCAGCTGGGTCTGGAGGGCGGTGGCGACGAGGACCGCGGACTGGCGCGCGTCCGCGTACGCGCGCGCGCGGACCTGGTGCTCGAGGTACTGCGACAGCCCGAAGCCGAGCAGCGCGATCGGCAGGAGGCTGACGAGCGCGAACTTCGTGAGCAGGCTGGGCCGGCCGCGAGAAGGCAGAAGATGCCGCAAGGCCTGACTATCTTCGGCAGGAGCGGGTGAGGGCGGCTCCCCCGAAAGGGTGCCGACCTGCCCTTGCTCAGCCGGCGCGGGAGGAGCGACCGCAAGTGCTCCTCCCGCACCGGATCGGATTGGCGCCGCGGCACGTCGCCCACGTGCCGCGGCTGCTCGTCCATAGAACGGACCCGCCCGGAGGCCGAAACTTGCGCGAGCCGGGAAGGAGCCAGCCGCGAAAGAGCGATGTCTTACGCGGGCACGGCGCCGGCGCGGTTTACGAACACGCTGTCGAGCGCCGCGCGAAGGCCGACCGCGAGGGCGCCCGTCAGGACCGCGGCCTCGCCGAGGCTCGAGACCTCGACGCGCGGCGGGTAGGGCATCCAGTCGGCGAGCAGCCCGCGGACCGGCTCGAGGAGGAGGTCGCCGTTCGCGCCGAGGCCGCCGCCGAGCACGACCAGCGCGACGTCGGCCACGGCGGCGATCGGGGCGAGGTGCATCGCGATGCGGCGCGCGACCTCCTCGACCACCTCGCGCGCGACCCCGTCGCCGCCGCGCGCCTCGGCGAAGATCGCCCGCACGTCGTAGGGCGGCGCGAGCACGGTGTCCGGCCGGCCGTCGACGAGCTGCGCCGCGAGGGCCGAGACCGCCGCCGCCGACGGGTCGAGGTCGTCCTGGAGCCCGCCGAGGGCGTAGTCGACCTCGCCTGCGGCGCCGTGGTGGCCGCGGTGGAGCTCGCCGCGAAGCACGATTCCCGCTCCCAATCCCGTGCCGATCGAGAGGAAGGCGAAGTTGTCGACGCCGCGGGCGACGCCGCGCCAGTGCTCGCCGAGGGCGGCGAGGTTGATGTCGTTCTCGAGCGTGACGCGGAGGCCGAGCCGCTCGTTGAGCTCCGCGTCGAACAGCCGCCCCTCGAGGCCCGGCACGTTCAGGGCCAGGTTGATCCTTCCCGTCTGCGACTCGACGACCCCCGGGACGCCGACGACGACGCCGTCGATGACGTCCTCCGGAATCGCCGCCGCATCGACGAGCGAGGTCCGGAGGGCGGCAATCGTCTCGACGGCCGTCTCGGCATCGGTGGCAGGAAGCTCGACGTCCTGACGCGCGCGGATCTCGCCGGTCAGGTCGCAGGCGGCGCCGCGGAGGAAACGGGCCCCGAGGTCGAAGCCGAGCACGAAGGCGGCGTCGGGCGTCGGCTCGAAGTAGAGGGCGCCGTAGGAGGGGCGGCCTGGGTTGTGCGAGGTCTCTCGGACGAGTCCCGCCTCGAGCAGCGAGCGCAGCGCGAGCGAGACCGTCGGCTTCGAGATCCCCGCGCGCCGCGAGATCTCGGCGCGCGAGATCGGCGCGCCCTCGCGGATCGTCTCGAGGACGGTGCGCTCGTTGAGATGCTTGAGGAGCGGCGGGATCGCCGGCCGGGGGCGTGGACGGGCCATCTCGTCAGCAAGCCTAACCAAATGACGCCGCGAAGAAAAGTCGCTTGACTCGATTCGAGGAGGGGTCTAGAGTCGTCGTTCGGAAACTTAACTAACCGCCGCAGAGGGTTCGGCGGAGGCCTCGTATCATCGGGAGGATCGACATGAGACGCATTGCGGTTCCGCTGCTCGCAGCCGTCGTGCTGGGCGCGGCGGTGGCAGGGGCGGCGAGGTTGAGCTCGGCACGCGCCGACACCCACGCGGCCAAGAAGACGAAGCTGACCGTGTGGGTCGGGTGGAGCGCGCGCGAGCTCAAGGAGTTCAAGGGCGTCGTGGCCGAGTACCAGGCCAAGCACCCCGAGCTCCAGATCAAGGTCGTCGGCTCGATCAACGACACGAAGATCACGAACGCGATCCGATCCGGGAACGCGCCGGACGTCGTCAGCTCGTTCACGTCGTCGATGGTCGGCGTCTTCTGCGGCACCGGCGCATGGATCGACCTGATGCCCTTCCTGAAGAAGGACCACGTCAGCCTGAGCCAGTTCCCGAAGACCTCGCTGTACTACACGCAGTTCAAGGGCAAGCGCTGCGCGCTGCCGCTCCTCGCCGACTCCTACGGGCTCTACTACAACAAGACGCTCTTCCGGAAGGCCGGGATCAAAAGCCCGCCGAAGACGTTCAGCGAGCTCACGGCCGACGCGAAGAAGCTGACTCAGCGGAGCGGCGGCAAGATCAAGGTGATCGGCTACAACCCGTTCTGGGGCTTCTACTCCGGGAACTTCACCGACATGACGAACTACGCGCCGCTCTTCGGCGCGCAGTACTACAACAACAAGGGCAAGGCCGTCCTCGCGTCGCGGTTCGCGTGGTCGAAGGTCCTCCGCTGGCAGAAGAGCCTGATCGACTGGTACGGCTACTCGAACGTCGTCCGCTTCCAGTCCGGCCTCGGCGACGAGTTCTCGGCGTCGAACGCGTTCGAGATCGGGAAGATCGCGATGATGATGGACGGCGAGTGGCGCGTCGCCTTCATCAAGGCCGAGCACCCGGACCTGAACTACGGGACGGCGCCGATGCCCGTCGACGACGCCCACAAGAACCTCTACGGCGCCGGCTCGGTGAACGGGACGATCATCGGCATCCCAAAGGGCGGCCACAACGTCGACCAGGCGTGGGCGCTCGTGAAGTACCTGACGACGAACGACCACGCGCTCGCGAAGTTCTCGAACGGAATCCGGAACGTGCCGTCGACGCGGAGCTCGGGGAAGTCGCCCGAGCTCAAGCCGGACAAGCGATTCGCCACCTTCGTGCGCATCTTCAACAACCCGCACTCGGCGACCGCGCCGATCACGGCCGCCGGAGCCGCGCCCGGAACGCTCATCGGGCGCTTTACCGTGAGGTGGCAGGCCGGCAAGGTCAAGAACCTCCACCAAGGGCTGAAGACGCTCGACAAGCAGGTCGACAAGGTCAACGCGCAGGCCGGCGGCGGAGTGCCGTGAGCCCTGCCGCGATCGCCGAGGCGAGCCCAGCGCCGGCGATCGACCGCCGGCGAGCCAGGAGGAAGGCGGCGTGGCGCCGTCGCGGCCTCGTCCTCCTCTTGATGTCGCCCTGGCTCGCCGGCTTCTCCATCTTCTTCGGGTACCCGCTCGTGATGAGCGGGTACCTGTCGCTCACCCACTACGACCTGCTCTCGTCGCCAAAGTGGCGGGGCTTCGCGAACTACCACTACCTCTTCCACGACGACCCGCAGTTCTGGCCGAGCGTGAGGAACAGCCTATGGTTCATCGGGATCGCCATCCCGCTCCAGGTCATGTTCGCGTTCGGGATCGCGCTCATGCTCGCGCGGGCGAAGCGGGGGCTCGGCTTCTTCCGCACGGTCTTCTACCTGCCCGCGCTCGCGCCGCCCGTGGCCGCGACGCTCGGGTTCGTCTACCTCCTCAATCCCGCCAACGGGCCGGTCAACGTCATCCTCGGGCACATCGGGATCCACGGCCCGCTGTGGTTCCAGTCGCCCGGCTGGTCGAAGCCGTCGCTCACGCTGCTGCAGATCTGGGGCGTCGGGAACACGATGATCATCTTCCTCGCGGCGATCCTCGACGTCCCGCAGCACCTGTACGAGTCGGCGGAGCTCGACGGGGCAGGGCCGCTGAGGCGGCTCCGCTGGGTGACGCTGCCGACGATCAGCCCGGTGCTCCTGTTCGCCGTCGTGCTCGGCGTGATCCAGGGCCTCCAGTACTTCACTCAGGCCTACGTCGCGGCCAACATCGCCGCCGGCCAGGCCTCGCAAGCGGGCGACACCTTGAACAACCTCGGCTACCCGCAGGACTCGACGCTCTTCTATCCGGTGCTGCTCTACCAGGCCGCGTTCGTGAACAACTTCATGGGCTACGCGTGCGCGCTCGCGATCGTGCTGCTCGTCGTGGCGTTCGCGGTGACCTCGATCATCCTCTGGAACTCGCGTCGCTGGGTGCACTACACAGGAGCCACTCGCTGAGATGAGCACCGCGAGCGTCCCGTTCGGTGCGGCGTCCGTCGTGCGGCGGCGCCCCCCGGCCGCCGTGCGCCGGCAGCGCTTCCTCGTCGCCGTGGCGAACCACTCGCTGCTGATCGCGGCCGCAATCACGTTCCTCGCGCCGTTCGCCTTCATCCTGCTTACGGCCCTGATGACGAACAACCAGGCGCTGTCGTCGCACCTCTGGCCGCACCCGTTTCGGTGGCAGAACTTCGCCGACGTCTTCCACCAGGCGCCGATCCTGCGGTGGACGTTCAACACGATGACCTACTCGGTGCTGGCGACGCTCGGCCTGATCGTCTCGAGCGTCCCCGTCGCGTACGCCCTGTCGCGGCTCCGCTGGCGCGGCCGCAACGTCGCCTTCATGATCGTGCTGATCGCGCTGATGCTGCCGCCGCAGGTGACGGTGGTGCCGCTCTACGTCATGTGGACGAAGCTCGGCCAGGCGATCGGCTTCCACTTCGTCGGCTCGCTCTGGCCGCTCATCATCCCGAACTGGCTCGGCGACGCCTTCTCGATCTTCCTCCTGCGCCAGTTCTTCCTGACCATCCCGGAGGAGTACCTCGACGCGGCGCGCGTGGACGGCTGCGGCGAGCTGCGCATCCTCACGACCGTCGTTCTGCGGATGGCGAAGCCGGCAATCGCGGCCGTCGCGCTCTTCTCGTTCCTCTACACGTTCAACGACTTCTTCCTGCCGCTGCTCTACACCGGCGAGAACCCGGCGCGCTGGCCGCTCCAAGTCGGGCTCGCGCAGTTCCGCTCGCTGCACCAGGTCCAGTGGAACCTGACGATGGCGGCGACGCTGCTCGTCATGGCGCCCGTGATCGCGCTCTTCTTCCTGGCGCAGCGCGCCTTCATCGAGGGCGTCACCCTGACCGGAGTGAAGGGATGAAAGTCGCGGTCATCGGGGCAGGCTCGACGTACACGCCCGAGCTCGTCTCCGGCCTCGCGCGCGAGCGCGAGCGGCTCGGCGTCCGCGAGCTCACGCTCCATGACATCGACGGCGAGCGGCTCGACGTCGTCGGCGGCCTGGCGCGCCGGATGCTCGACCGCGACGGCTTCGACGGGCGGCTCGAGCAGACGCTCGAGCTCGACCGAGCGCTCGACGGCGCGAGCTTTGTCTTGATCCAAATCCGGGTCGGCGGCCAGGCAGCGCGGCTGCTCGACGAGACGGTTCCGCTTCTCTGCGGCTGCATCGGCCAGGAGACGACGGGCGCCGGCGGGCTCGCGAAGGCGCTGCGGACGGTGCCCGTCGTCCTCGAGCTCGCCGAGCGGACGCGCGAGCTGGCGGCGCCGGACGCCTGGATCGTCGACTTCGCGAACCCCGTCGGCATCGTCACGCGCGCGCTCCTCGACGCGGGTCGCCGCGCGGTCGGGCTTTGCAACGTCTCGATCGGCTTCCAGCGCTCGTTCGCACGCCTGCTCGGCGTCGAGCCCGGGCGGGTGCTCGTCGACAACGTCGGCCTGAACCACCTGACCTGGGTGCGGCGGGTGCTCCTCGACGGCGACGACGTCCTCCCCGACCTCCTCGCCGAGCACGGTGACGAGATCGCCGCGGACGTCGACCTCCCCCGCCGGCTCCTCGACGAGCTCGGCGCGATCCCCTCCTACTACCTCCACTACTACTACGCCCACGACGAGGTGCTGTCGGAGCAGCGCGAGGGCGTGCCGCGCGCGCAGCAGGTGATGGAGATCGAGCGCGAGCTCCTCGAGATGTACCGCGATCCCGCGCTCGCCGAGAAGCCCGCTCTGCTCGAGCGCCGCGGCGGCGCGTTCTACAGCGAGGCCGCAATCGGCCTGGCCGCGTCGCTCGCGGGCGGCACGGGCGAGGTGCACGTCGTCGACGTCCGGAACGAGGGGACGATGCCCGGTCTGGCCGCGGACGACGTCGTCGAGCTGCCGGCGCGCGTCGACCACGGCGGCGCTCACCCCCTCCCCCAGCCGCCGCTCGCGCCGGAGCTCCTCGGGCTCGTCCAGCACGTCGCCGCCTACGAGCGGCTCGCTGCCGAGGCGGCGGTGACCGGCGACGTCGTCACCGTTCGGAAGGCGCTCCTCGCCCATCCGCTCGTCGGCCAGCACGAGTACGCCGACGAGCTCGCCGACCGCCTGCTCGCCGTCGGCGCCGAGCACCTGCCGCAGTTCCCGCGGGAGGTGACGGCGTGAGTGACGTCGTGCTCGCGGTCGACGGGGGGAACTCGAAGACCGACCTCGCGCTCGTGCGGGCCGACGGCGAGCTGCTCGCGCTCACGCGCGGGCCGATGAGCTCGCCGCAGCACCTGGGTCTCGAGGGCTCGCTCGAGGTGCTCGAGCGGCTGCTCGCCGAGGCTGCCGAGGAAGCCGGACTCCGGGGGAACGGAGCCGTCGCCGAGGTTGCGGAGCTGCTCATGGCCGGCGTCGACTTCCCGGCCGAGGAGGAGGAGCTCCGCGACGCCGTCGCGGGCCGCGGCTGGGCGCGGAGGACGAGCGTCGGCAACGACACCTTCGCTGTCCTGCGCGCCGGCACCGAGCGCGGCTGGGGCGTCGCGGTCGTCTGCGGCGCGGGCATCAACTGCGTCGGCGTCGCACCCGACGGGCGACATGCGCGCTTTCCCGCCCTCGGCGAGATCACCGGCGACTGGGGCGGCGGCTACGACGTCGGCATCGCAGCGGCCTCCGCGGCCGCGCGAAGCGAGGACGGGCGAGGGCCGAAGACCTCGCTGGAGCGTGCGGTCCCCGCGTACTTCGGCCTCGAGACGCCGACCGAGCTCGCGGAGGCGGTCCATCGCCAGCGGATCCCGCTGCGCCGCGTGGCCGAGCTGCCGCCGGTCGTGTTCGCGGAGGCCGCGCATGACCCGGTCGCCGCCGCCATCGTCCACCGGCTCGCCGGCGAGGTGGCGGCGCTCGCGCGGGTCGCGCTCGAGCGGCTCGGCCTCGAGCAGGAGCCGACGGAGGTCCTGCTCGGCGGCGGCCTGCTCCGCTCGGGCGACGGCCGGCTGACCGCGGCGATCGAGGCAGAGCTCCGCGGCATCGCCCCGGCGCTCCGCGTGCGGACGGCGAGGTCGGCGCCGATCGTCGGCGCCGCGCTGCTCGGCCTCGACGAGCTCGGCGCCAGCGAGGACGTCCAGAAGCGGGTGCGGCGAGAGCTCGGCGCGGCGGTCGAACGGCTCGAAGAGAGAAGGGGGCGCGCGGATGGCTGACGTCCAGTTCCACCAGGCGACGAAGATCTACTCCGGGACCGACGTGGCGGCGGTGGACGCGCTCGACCTGCACGTCGAAGACGGCGAGCTCATGGTGCTCGTCGGGCCGTCGGGGTCGGGGAAGACGACGGCGCTCCGCATGCTCGCGGGGCTCGAGGAGGTCGACGCGGGCGCGATCCTGATCGGCGGGAAAGACGTTACGGATCTGGCGCCAAAGCGGCGCGACGTGGCAATGGTGTTCCAGAACTACGCCCTCTATCCGTACCTGACCGTCGCCGCGAACATGGCCTTTCCGCTCAAGATGGCGGGCGTGAAGAAGCAGGCGCGCGAGAAGCGCGTCCGCGAGGTGGCCAAGATGCTCGGCCTCGAGGCGTTCCTCGAGCGGAAGCCGGGACAGCTCTCCGGCGGCCAGCGGCAGCGGGTCGCGATGGGACGGGCGATCGTCCGGCTGCCGAGCGTGTTCCTCATGGACGAGCCGCTCTCGAACCTCGACGCGAAGCTCCGCGTCCAGATGCGGGCCGACATCGCCGCCCTCCAGGCCGACTTCGCGGTCACGACCGTCTACGTGACCCACGACCAGTCGGAGGCGATGACCCTCGGCCACCGCGTCGCCGTCCTCCACGAGGGGCGCCTCCAGCAGGTCGGGCCGCCGCGCGAGCTCTACGACCGGCCCGCGAACACCTTCGTCGCCGGGTTCATCGGCTCGCCCTCGATGAACCTCTGCACCGTCCCGCTCGGCTCGAACGGCGCGGTGAGCTTCGGCGGCGAGCAGGTCAGACTCCCGGCCGGCGCGGCGAACGGCCGCCGCACGCTCGTGCTCGGGCTCCGGCCGGAGTCGCTCGAGCTCGCGTCGGAGGGCGTGCAGGCGCGCGTCGAGGTGGTCGAGGAGCTCGGCGCGGACGCGTTCGTCTTCTGCAGCGCCGAGCTCGACGGCCAGACGACGAGGCTCGTCGCCCGCACCGACGCACGTCGCGCGCCCGAGCGCGGCGCCCGCGTCGCGCTCCGCCCGCGCCCGGACGAGGCGCACCTCTTCGACGCCGAGAGCGGCGAGCGCCTCGCGGCTCGGGGCGCGGAAGTCGGGCGTTAGGCGGGTCGGGGGCGCGGCACGTCGGCCGAAGGCCGGCGGCAGTCGTGGCAGGTGAGCGAGCCGAGCGCGAAGAGGATCGGCGCGATGCCCTTGCCGCACTCGATGCAGAGACCGGCCTTCGACGCCATCACTCTCTCACAGTGTAGGAACGCGGTCGGCTGTCAAGCGCGGCCCGACGAGGAACGCGACTGCGGCTCCTCGGCAGCCTCCGCGCGCGCGACCGAGGCGCGGGCGCCGCGGACGAGGTCGTCGGCGATTTGCTCCGCCTCGTCGACGATGCGGAGGTTGGCCGCGGTATGGAGGCTCGCCGCCTCGATCAGGAGAGCGACGAGCGGCTCGTGCGCGTGGCGCTGCCGGATCTCACCGAGGGCGGCGAGCTCGTTGATGTAGGCCTCGCGCTGGACGCGGAGCACACCGTCGAGCTCGACCTTCCCGAGCCGCGACGCCGCGAGGAGTTTCAGGAAGAAGTCGTCGCGGTAACCGCCGCTGCGGACGAACGGCGTCTGGAGCCAGCGCTCGAGCTCGGCGCGACCTGCGTCCGTGAGCCGGTAGTCGATCCGATCGGGCCGGTTCGACTGCGCCACCGTCCGCCTCGTGACGAGCCCGTCGCGGACGAGCCGGTCGAGGACCTGGTAGAGGTGCCCGATGTTGAGCTCTCCCCACTGCGGCCCGATTGCCTCCTCGAATGCCGCCTTCAGCTCGTAGCCGTGGCTCGAGTTGTCCGCGAGGAGGGCGAGGACGGCGTGGTGAATCGGCACTGTGCTCCTACCTTGTCAGAATTCGGGCGGCACGTGAATCGATGAACAAGCGTCTCCTCCCTGCGGCACGATTGCAACCCCCAAACGGAGCGCGCGTCGAGGTCGACGGCGTCGTGAAGCGGTACCGGACGGGCGGCGCGCTCGTCGCCGCGCTCGACGACGTCTCGGTCACGATCGGGCCCGGCTCGATGGTCGCGATCACTGGCCCCTCCGGCTCGGGGAAGTCGACCCTCCTGCACCTGATCGGCGCGATGGACGTCCCCGATCAAGGCCGGATCGTCGTCCAGGGCGAGGACGTGACGCGCCTCGCGCCGCGCCGGCAGGCCGCGTACCGGCGCACGATCGGCTTCGTCTTCCAGCGCTTCCATCTCCTCCCCGCCCTGACCGCACTCGACAACGTCGCCGCCCCGCTGATCCCGTACAGGACCGAGTTCGACAAGCACGAGCGGGCGGCCAAGCTGCTGGCCGCGGTCGGGCTCGAGGGCCGCGAGGAGTCGCTGCCCTCCGAGCTCGCCGGCGGGGAGCAGCAGCGGGTGGCGATCGCGCGCGCGCTCGTCAACGGGCCGCGGCTCCTGCTCGCCGACGAGCCGACCGGGAACCTCGACTCGCAGACCGGCAGCGAGATCGTCGCGCTCCTGCTCGAGCTGCGGGCGAGCCGCGGGATGACCGTGCTCGTCGCGACGCACAACCCGCTGATCGCGAGCCGCTGCGACCGGATCGTGCGGCTCCTCGACGGCCGCGTCCGCGACGACGTCCCCGTCGTCGCCGAGACCGAGGCGGCGAAGCTCGTCGAGCGGATCAGCCGCTACGAGCCCTAGCCGCGAGCACGCGCGGCGTGCTCGCGGCTAAGTACGGCCAGAGGAGGACGACGAGCGCGGCCCCCAGGGTCACGGCCTGCTCGGCGAACATGACCGCGGCCGCGAGGCGCTGGTCGAGGAGGGGTGTGAGGCCGAAGACGCGGTGCGGCTGCTTCGCGTAGACCGCGTAGGCAGGCGCTCGGCTGAGGAGCAGGCCGCTCGCGATCGCCTCGCCGAAGGCGAACATGCCGAAGGCGAAGAGGGCGCGGCCGCCGCGCGTCAGCCGGCCGCGGCGGAGCAGGTCGACGATCTGGATCCAGGCCAGCGTGCCGGCGAGGACGAACGTCGCGTGCTCCAGCTCGTGTGCCCAGGGGTGGAGAAGCGTGTAGTCGTAGGCGCTCGGGAGGTGCCAGCCGCCGAAGGCGGCGACCCAGAGGGCGTAGGCGACGCTCGGCCGGACGAGAAGGCCGAACGCCGAGCGGGCAGTGGCGAGCCGGCGGAGCACCGCCCGCGGCAGGAGGAAGAGCGCGAGCGGGCCGCGGACGGCGAGGACGAGGAGCGCCGCGCCGGCGTCGGCGATCAGGACGTGCTGGAGCATGTGCGCCGAGAGCAGGTACCGGTCGGCGACGGCGTCGAGCGGCGAGACGAGCGGTAGGGCGACGAGGACGAGGCCGGCCGCGAAGAGCGCGCAGCGACTCCACGGCGCGAGGTCGGCGCGGCCCCGCCGTCGCAGCCGGACGACCGCCTGCCCGAACAGCACGAGCGCGAGAGCCGCTGCGGCGAGGACGGCGTGCGGCGCGCTCCAGTGAGAGGCCAGCTCTTCCGGCGGGACAGGCCTCGGATGCGCCGACGCGACCTCGGGCGCCGCGAAGGCAGCGAGGGCGAGCATCACGGCGAGGCGCGCCATGCCGCGAGGCTAGCTCAGCCGGAGCCGGAGGGCTCTACCCGATACCCCTTGTGGGTACGGTGGTAGCGACGATGGTGGTTGCGGTCGCGATTGGACACGAGCTCTGGCAGGCGCTCAGCTTCGCGTTCGGCATGACGTGGGAGGTGCTGTGGGCGCTGATCCTCGGCTTCGCGCTCTCCGGAGCTATCCAGGCGGTGATCTCGAAGCGCGAGATGCGCCGCCTGCTGCCGGACGACTCGCCGCAGACGATCGCGGTCGCGACCGGCCTCGGCGCCGCGTCGTCGTCGTGCTCCTACGCGTCGGTCGCGCTCGCGCGCTCGCTCTTTCGCAAGGGCGCCGACTTCACGGCCGCGATGGCGTTCGAGATCGCCTCGACGAACCTCGTGATCGAGCTCGGGATCATCATGGCGCTCCTGCTCGGCTGGGAGTTCGTGCTCGGGGAGTTCGTCGGCGGCCCGCTGATGATCGTCTTCCTGGCCGTCCTCTTCCGGGTCTTCCTCAAGCGCCGGCTCGTCGAGGAGGCGCGCGCGGAGGCGGAGAAGGGACGGCTGGGCTCGATGGAGGGCCACGCCGAGATGGACATGTCCGTCGAGCCCGACGGCCGCTCGGTCTGGCAGCGCCTCCGCTCGCCCGAGGGGTTCACGGCGACGGCGGAATACTTCGTGATGGACTGGGCGGCGGTCGCGCGCGACGTCTTCGGCGGCCTGCTGATCGCCGGCGCGCTCGCCGCCTGGGTGCCGAGCTCGTTTTGGGAGCGGCTCTTCTTCGTGCAGCACGAAACGCTCGCGAAGTTCTGGGGGCCGATCGTCGGGCCGGCGGTCGCGGTCGTCAGCTTCGTCTGCTCGATCGGGAACGTGCCGCTCGCCGCGGTGCTCTGGAACGGCGGCATCAGCTTCGGCGGCGTCCTCGCCTTCATCTTCGCCGACCTGATCATCCTGCCGATCCTCGACATCTACCGGCGCTACTACGGCTGGCGCATGGCGGGCTTCCTGCTCGCGAGCTTCTACGCGACGATGGTCGCCGCCGGGCTCACGGTCGAGTTCCTCTTCGAGGCGCTCGGGATCGAGCGGCACGCCCGCGACGCGAAGGTCGAGATGGCGTCGGTGAGCTGGAACTACACGACCTACCTGAACATCGTCTTCCTGCTGCTCGCCGCGGCGCTCGTCTGGCGCTACTTCAGGCGCGGCGGCGGCTGGGAGATGCTGCGGCTGATGAACGAGCCGGGCGCCGCCGCGGAGCACGCGCACCACGCCGGGCACTCGCACTCACACGCGTAGCCGTCTCACTCGGTCGGTGCGAGAACCGACGAGCCGACGGCGAGCACCGAGAGCAGGCTGAGCGTCGTCACGACCGCCACCGCGAGCACGAGCGCGACGGTGACGGTGCCGCGGAGCGGACGACCACGGCCGCGAGCCAGAAGTCCGATACAGCCCGCGACGAGGAACACCTCGAAGGCCGAGGCGGCGCTGTCGCCGAAGCCGATCGGATCGGGCTTCCAGTGCTCAGGGCCTAACGGAAGGCCCCAGATCCGGTCGACGGCCCACAGCGCGACGATCAGGCCATTCCCGATCGCTCCGAGCACGAGCAGCGGCCGCCACCGGCGCAGCAGCAGCCAGATCGGCCAGACGAGCTGCGCGACGCCGCTGCCGACGAAGAAGACGCCGAAGAGCGCGTACTCGTCGAAGTGCATCTTCGCGACGGCTAGATGAATCGCCGCCGCGCCGGCCGAGAGGAGCGCGACGGCGAAGACGATCCCGTCGCGCGTGCCCGACCGCGGCAGCTCCCAGGCGAGTCGTCGGGTCAGCGGCACGATCGCGATCGCGACGGTCGCCGCCACTGTGGCGGCCGCGACCGCGGCGACCGTGTCGCCGGCGGAGAATCCAGGCGTCAGCGGAAGAATTCCCGGCAGCAGGCCCGCCAGGACGGCCCCGCCGCCGACGGCGAAGGCGAGCCGACGGCGGCTCGGCGCTCGTGCGATCGCTCGCGTACGCTCCTCACGGTCGAGTGCGTCCGCCTCGAGCCACTCCCGCTCCCACTCGGGCGCTACCTGCGCTCGTCCGTCAGCCCTTGACCCGGACCTCTGTATCCGTAGTGGACCCATTGCCACCCCCTCGTCCGGTTTCGGTCTACTACGCAACGAGCACCGGATCGGATTGATCGCGGAGGTGGCCGATGGAGACAGAGAGTGGGCAGCTCGAAGGCCGCGTTGCGATCGTGACCGGGGCGAGCCGCGGCCTCGGCCGCGCGACCGCGGTCGAGCTGGCAACTGCCGGCGCGGACGTCGCTCTGCTGGCGCGGAGCGCGACGCAGCTCGCCGACGCGGCGCGCGAGGTCGCGGCTCGCGGCCGCCACGCCCTGGCGATACCTGTCGACCTCGCCGACGTTGCGGCGCCGGCGACGGCAGTCGCTCGGGTCGAGGAGGAGCTCGGCGGCGTCGACGTGCTCGTGAACGCGGCGGCGACAGACGCTCCAGCGCGAGTCGAGGACCTCGACGTCTCGGAGTGGGATCGCGTCCTGGCCGTCAACCTGCGGCCGCCGTTCCTCCTCGCCAAGCTCGCGTTCCGCTCGATGCGACGTCGCGGAGGCGGCACCGTGGTGAACGTCTCCTCGGTCGCGGGGAAGCGAGGCTGGGCGAACGCGGCCGCCTATTGCGCGTCGAAGTTCGCGCTGAGCGGTCTGACACAGGCGCTCGCCGCCGAGGGGCGAGAGCACCGGATCCGCGCCTGTGTCGTGTTTCCGGGGGCGATGGCGACGCACTGGGGCGTCTGGTCGCCCGTGGAGCGGGAACGGCAGTCTCCGGCGACACCGCCGAGCCGCGACGCGCTGCCGCCCACGCACGTGGCCGCGCTGATCGTCTGGCTCGCGGCCGCGCCGCCGGAGCTCGTCCTCAACGAAGCGATCGTGACACCGCTCCACGAGACCGGCTGGCCGTAGATCGCGTTGCGCGCTGCGGGCGAGAAGAGGGCCGACGCACGTGCGAAACGCGCGCCCGCCCTCTTCTGGTGGACATTCCTACGGACCCGCGCCCTTCGCGAGCCGTTGTGCGTCGCCGAGGTCGGAGTTCCCCTCCAGGAAGGAGATGTGCGCGACCTCGTCGGCGTGCGGCCCGGTGTAGCGGAGCACGTAGAGGCCGTTGCGGATGTCGACGACGTAGATCAGGCCGTTGCGGACGATCGGGAAGCTCCACATGACGACCTTGTTCGGGCCGCGCGAGAGCGCCGGGTCCTCGTTTGCGACCGTCGGCAGCGGCGTGGGCGAGAACCAGCCCGCCTGCGCCGGGATGCCCGGGTCGGAGACGTCGATCGCCTGCTCTCCGCCCGAGTGCCAGGAGTCGAAGATCAAGTCTCGCAGCACGGTCGGGTTGTGCGACGAGTAGGAGGTGAACTCGTTCTCACCCGGCGCCGGCGTGTAGGCGGTCGTGTTCTGGAGGATCTTGTACTCGCCGACGATGCGCGGCGCGCGCGGCTGCGCGACGTTCCACAGTCGCGCCCAGCCCCACGGCCAGCCGAACGAGTCGACGGTGAACGTCCCGTAGACCTCGTCGATCGTGAGGGCGAACGGCCGGCCAGGCAACGGTACCGCCGAGTGGCTCTCGGCGCAGCCGGCGGCAGTGTGTCCCTCGCAATGCGGGCCGGTGCCCCAAGTCGGGAACGGAACCGGCGTGAGCAGGTCGTCGTTCAGGCTCTCTACCGTCCCGGTGGGCACCTGGTCGTTGGCGACCTTGCTCGTGTCGAGGACGCCGAAGCCGCCGCGCAGGTACGCGAGGTAGGTGCGGGCGCCGTCGGCGGACGGCGTCATCGAGTGCAGCGACAGGTCGAAGTCGTAGTTCGCCGGATCCGCCGCCCCCGGGAAGAATTGGTTCCAGTTCCCCTCCGCGAGCTCTCGCACCGACCCGCCGCTCGGCACGGCGCTGATGTCGACGATCATCAGGTTCGGCCGCGCCGGATTCACTGACACGCTCGGCGTCGACAGCCAGAGCAGCGCCCGGTCGGCGTTCTTCGGGTCGACCCACAGGTACATCTCGTGCGGCTTCACCTTCAGCCCCGCGGCCGAGGTAGGCACGTAGCTGGAGATGAAAGTCGGATGGACCGGGTCGGTGAGGTCGAAGAACTTGATGTCGAACGGGAACGTGGTGTCCGTCCCCGGCGGGCAGGCGTGGATCACCGAGCTGCAGCGGAAGCTCATCACCATCAGCAGCTTCTTCTGCGGCCACACGCGCAGCTCGCGGGTGGTGATTCCGACCAGGCCGGCATACGGCGGCCCGATGTCACCGACTACGGTCGGGTTCGCCGGGTCGGCGACGTCGACGATCAGGATCCCGGGATGCGGGTGCGGGCACGGCTCCACGCCGAGACGCGGGTCACCGATCCCGCACGTGTCGGAGCCGTCGGTGCGGTTGCCGACATAGATGTAATGGTCGAAGTTCGCGATCGCGGCGTTCATCCCGCGCGCGAAGAGGTCGTTGTGGCCGACGAGCTCGAAGTTGAGCGACGTCCCCGGCGTACCGCCACCGGCTCCCACCGTCACGTCGCCGAGGGCGACGAACGGCAGCGCAAGGGCCAAAACGAGCAGGGACAGGCCGACGAGCAGACGACGTTTCATTCGCTCCCCCCTCTGCGTCGATGGACTCCGTCTGCCCTATACCCGCTTCGGCGGGTACTGGATCTTCTGGCGGGTCAGGTCAGACGCGACTTATCGCGCCGAGCGGCGCCGCCGTTCAACGAGGAAGGCAGTCAGTGCCACCGTCACGAGGAGGCCGACGGCGATGGGCGTCAGGATGAAGAGAACAGCGATCGCATCTTGAAGCCGCGTACAACGGGGGTAACAGTCGACCCATCCGTCTGCGTCTCGCCAGTCGCTGGAGACGGCGACCCCGACCAGCAGCCAGACGACGGTAAGAAGTCCGGCGCCAAGGAGCGCGCTGGTAATGAGCCGGCCGCGTCGATACCCGTGAAGGCAGACAGCGCACGCAGATGCCGCGAGCAGAACCGTCGTAACGGCTCTCATCCCAGCAGAGCCTACGACTCCAGATGGCTAGGGCGGGTTGGCGTGTTATCGGTCGCCGGCAGGGTGCACGACGATGTCGACTTCCTTCGCAGGGTTGTGAGAGTTGCTGTGGGCCCAGAAGAAGATCCGGCAACGGCCCGGAGCGTCCGCGTGGAAGCGAAATCCGCCTGAGACAGCCTTCGCGACTCGCGTGAAGCGGACGACGCGCGGCCCGAGGAGGCGGACACCTGGGCAATCGACGAGCTCCGGAGCGAGCGACACCCTGCGCAAAACTCGGCCACCGATGTGGCGGAGCCTGTAGCGGATGACGAAGTTCGAGTCCTCGTTGATCTTCGCTGGAACGACCTTGAACGCGAGGCCCATGCGGCCGAAGCCGATCCGAGTTAGCTCGATCGCGCTGTCCTGAAAGATCCGGACGGCCGCCACCTTTGCCTGGCCGAACTGTTCGAGCTGGAAGTTCCAGGTGCTCAGGCCGGGCCGGATCCCGCGGTACTGCATGTAGTTCGCGCTCTTGAATTCGATCTTCGGCGTCTTCGCTACATGCTTCTGAAGCCCATTGATCAGATCGAGCGTCGCCCACGGGATCCTCAAGACGCCGTTCCCGAGCGCGGGATAGAACTTGACCTGGTAGGAGGCCCAGCCGTTCGTATTCGCGCTCAGGAGGACGAAGCCGGGGCCGGTGTCGGGGGCGAAAAGGAGCCGGAAGTGGACATGCATCACATACCAGTGCCCGTTCCCCTGGCGGGCGCTCGCCGGCAGCCGGAAGCTCGCCGAAGCCGTCGTCTTCGGCGCATCGACGGGAAGATCGAGATCGCCGTACCCAAGGCGCCGCAGCGTCCACAGCCCGAAGGCATTGATCAGCCTTGGCTCGGCACGCGACGTCCCCTGCCGCGCTGCGCGCGAGCCGGCTGCGTCCGCCCACACGAGAGCCACAAGGCTCGCGATGACGAGAAGAGACGTGAGCAGCAAACGGCGCATAGAGCCTGTCTTTGCAAACTCTAGGACGAGGGTCTATTTAGGAGTGAACTTGTCGTCGCGGTCGTAATCCACCGTGACCTCGAGCTCGCGCCCGCGCGCACCCTCCAAGTTGATCGAGAGCGCGGCTCGACCTCGTCGCAGGTTGAGCAACGGCCCACTGAGCCGCTCCACCACCCTCCAGCTCGATGCCAGGCGCTTGTCATAGAAAGCGGCCACGTCGGCCGCCGCGGCGCTAGCTGGCAGCCGCAGGCGAAAGGTCGTCGTGTACCCGCGGGCGGGTCCGTCCTCCTCCGTCCGGCCCCTCGTCTCAGATCTCTAGGGGAGCAAGCGATCCTTTGGCTCCCGAGCACGTCCGAGAGCGCCGAAGACGAGACTGGGGGGTGCTGGGCCATAACGCCGGACGCGGCGGCGCGAGCGCGGCATGAGCAGGAGGTTCGATCGCTCCGGGCCGCGCTTGACACCCTCGCGCGCGCTGTGAGACTTTGACTAAGCCGTCTACCTACAAGGGGGGAAAGACTTGAAGCGGATCTTCGTTTTCGCGCTGCTCGTCGGAGTGGTCGCGGCGTTCAGCGCGGTGCCGGCCTCGGCGTCGCATTCGTGGAACGGGTACCACTGGGCGCGCACCTCGAACCCGTTCACGCTCAAGCTCGGCGACAACGTCAGCGGAGCTTGGGACAGCATGCTCGTGACGGCGTCGTCCGACTGGTCGAAGTCGACCGTTCTCGACACCCAGATTGTCGCGGGCGGGACGAAGCCGAAGTCTTGCCGGCCGACGTCCGGCCGGGTCGAAGTCTGCAGCGCCAACTACAACAACACCGGCTGGCTCGGCCTCGCCCAGATCTGGGTCACCGGTGGCACGCACATCACCCAGGGCGTGGTCAAGAACAACGACTACTACTTCGGCAGCTCGAGCTACCAGTACAACAACACGGCCGAGATGCAGCACGTGATCTGTCAGGAGATCGGCCACACGTTCGGTCTCGATCACCAAGACGAGTCGGGGATCTCGCTGAATACCTGCATGGACTACTACCACAACACCAGCGCCTCCGATACGAAGAGCACGCATCCGAACCAGCACGACTACGACGAGCTGGCGACCATCTACCAGCACCTGGACAGCTCCTCGACCGTCGGCGCGGCGAGCGCGGGCTTCCTGCCCGACGCCGTTCCCTCCTTCGCGCCCGCAACTCGCTTGAACGACTCGACCTACGTCGACGACCTCGGCGGCGGCCGCACGCTCGTCACCTACGTCATCTGGGTGCGGTGAGGCTGCGGCTCCTGATCCCGCGCAGCTTCACAGCCTGATCAGACCCATCGGCGGAGGGCCCGCGCAATGCGGGCCCTCCTTCGTGGGATGGCATCCGGATTGACAATCGCTACGCCGCCCGAGTAAGAACGCACGGCGAAAGCGATCAGGGGAGGCTCGAAGATGAACCGTTTGTTCCGCCGCGCGCTCGTGGGGTGCGCCACGGCCGCCGTAGCCGCTGCCGTCGTCGCCCAGGGCGGCGCCGCCGGCAATCCGATGAAACTCGTGGGCGCGCTCAACCCATGGAAGGACGGACAGTTCTCGAACGTCGCCGCCGACGCCTCGCGGCATGTCGGCTACCTCGGCTCCTACGACGACCAGGGCGTCGCGGTGATCAACACCACCGATCCCGCGCACCCGGTCCTGGCCGAGCGGCTCTCGACGCACATCACGAGCGACACGGAAACGTCTGACTCGGCCGACCTCGATCTCGTCGGGCGCTACCTGGCGGTCAGCCACCAGCCTTGGACGGACGGCGGCTTCTCCGGGATCAGCGTCTACGACACCGCCGATCCGTATCACCCGGCGCTGCTTCGCCGCGTCGCGCTGCCGGGCGGGATCCATACCGTCCAGCTCGACCCCGAGGTGGAGTCGGGCCGCCCGTACGCGTACGCGAACGCGTTCGAGTTCGGCACCGAGGCGGTCTTCATCGTCAACATCCAGACCGGCGCGATCGTCGGCACCTACCAGTCACCGGAACCGCAGGGCTGCGTCCCCTCGGACGCGGACTGCCAGCAGTTCAACTCGCCGCACGAGGGCTGGTTACAGCGCAGCCCGGCCGGGCGCATGCTCGACTACGTCGCCTACTGGGACAGCGGCATGCGGATCGTGGACGTGACCGACCCGGCGCACCCGGTCGAGGTCGGCTCCTTCGACTACCCCGGCGCGCCCGGCAACTGCTGCGCCCACTCCACGGCGCCGACGCCGTCGGGCGACTACGTCTACCTCGAGGACGAGATCGGCGTCGGCGGCACCGGCGGTGTCCACGTGCTGGATACGCACGGCTGCGACGGCGTCGACACGTGTGCGCCGCGCCAGGTCGGCTTCTGGCACATCAACGGCCACCCCGTGCAGGCCGCGGCGGTGAACGGCCAGGGCAGCGGCTCCTATCACGGCGTCATCCAGCGCTTCTTCACCTGGGACGCGCACAACCTCGACCGCAAGGGCGAGAACACGCTCCTCGTCGCCAACTACACGATGGGCATCCGCCTGATCGACACGACCGACAAGACGAATCCCGTCGAGACCGCCTTCTACCTGCCGAATGCGAACAAGAACCTCGCCTGCAACCAAGCCTGCTTCTTCCAGGGCCGCGAAACCTGGGGCGCCTACTTCGGCAGCGACGGCAACATCTACGCGAGCGACTTCTGGCTCGGCTTCTTCATCGTCAATCCGAACTGACCGCCTACTCGCGTCAGGGGCCGGCGCACGCTGGCCCCTGTTCGTTTGGACCTTGAACCGAAACTCGTGAGAAGACTCGCCACGCTCGCGCTGGCCGCCACCGTGGTGGCCGCAGGGGCTGAGATCACGCATGCCCATGGCGATCCGGCGAGCGAAGTCCTGGTCAGCGACAACGTCTTCCTGTCCTTCGAATCGCCCTACGGGAGCAGCGAGGGCCGCGCGCTCGAGACGCTGACGGACGAAGCGAAGCGGCAGGGCTTTCCGGTCAAGGTGGCGGTCATCACGCAGAGGTCGGACCTCGGCCCCGACAACGACCTCTACGGGCGAGCAGAGCCTTATGCCCTCCATCTCGCGACGGACTTGACGTCGAGCTACGTCGGAACGCTGGTGGTCGCCATGAACGGGAGACCCGGCGGCTTCGCGGTGCAAGGGCCGGGCGCGACGCTCGCGGCGCGGCGCGCGCTCACACGGATGAAGCTGCCGCGGACGCCGCTCACCGCGGCCGAGCTGGCGCGCCTCGCCGCGGTCGCCGCGCAGCGGGTCGCGGCGGCCTCGGGGCACCACCTCTCGATCCCCAAGGAGACGACGAAGAAGAAGAGCTCGCCGCATCTCCTCGAGATCTTCCTGGTCGCCGCGCTCGGGCTCGCCGCCCTCGGCCTCGGCGTCTCGCTCCTCGCCCGCTGGCTCCGAGGCGGCGGCGAGGCCGCCGAGAGCTAAGGGGCTCCGGGTCCGCGCGTGTTGAAGATCTCGTAGCCCTCGAGCGGCGGCGGGCCGCCCGAGGTGTCGATGCCGGCGTTGCCGAGCGCCGGGCCGAGCGTCTCCCGCTCGAACCGCCGGTAGGCGTCCTCCGACTCCCAGACGTCGATGACCTGGATGCCGCCGCCCTTCTCCGCGGCGGTGTGCAGGATCAAGCCCTGCGGATCCTCGGTGATCTCCCGGTTGACTTGGTCGTACTGGTCCCGCGTGATCGGCAGCTGTTGGGTGAAGCCCCAGGCCATGACGCCTCCTTTAGACGGTTTGCGTGCGGCGCGAGTCTAAGCAGTCGCCCACCGCAGACAGTCACCATGGCTCTCCGCGCGGCCGCGTCAAGGTGAGCGCGTCGGCGAGGTGCCGAGCACCCGCCCGGCCTCGTCGAGCGCCTGCACCGCGACAGTCGAGACGTCCTGCTTCACCTGGATTCGCGTCTCGAAGCCCGTCCGCGCCGCGACGACGACGCGCCGAAGATGCGACGCGTCGGCCCCGCCGAGGACGGCCCACCGGCGGAGTTCGGTCGCGCCGTTCCAGCTCGCGTAGACGGTCGTGTCGCCGTTCTCCTCACGCTTCACGGCGAGCGCAGGCCGGTCGGTCGGGTGCCCGACCCACGGGAAGCGGTAGGCGCGGTACGAGTCGGCGCCCTTGTTGAAGTGCGCGTCGAAGACGATCTCGCCGGAGCGCGTGAACTCGGTGACGTAGGGCTCGCTCCCCCAGCCGACGAGGACACGGCCGTCGGGGAGCACCTGCATGTTCCCCTGGCTCGAGGCGAGCAGCCCGTCGGGGTGGATGTAGGCGCGGACGAGCCGCGCGGTCATGCGCTTCGTGTCGAGCCGCAGGACGATCGCGCGCGAGTGCTTCTCGACCGCAGGCGCGGCGCCGTCGTCGAAGATCGTCATCGTCCCGTCGGGACGCAGGCGCGCGTCGTGCTGCCACGCGAAGCGCGTCCCGGGCCCCATCTCGAAGTCGCTCCGCTTGCCGCCGAGCCGCCAGACGATCCGGCCAGTGCGCTTGCTGATCTCGTACACGGCGCGCGTGTGCCGCGCGCAGACGATGAGCGTGTCGTTCGGCCCCGGCTCGATCGAGTTGATGTGGAAGTAGTCGTACGGCGTGGACGCGTTCTTCGGCACCTTGGTCAGATACGACTCCTCCAGGGAGACGTTCCCGAGGCTGTGCCACTCGAAGAGGACACGGCCGCTCGCGACATCGACTTCCTGGACGATCGAGTCGAGCGCGAAGCCGTTGCCCGGGCCGCCGACGGCGCTCAGGTCCTGCGGCACCTTTTGGTAGATCGTGATCAGCGCCGTCCCCTGCGGCGTGAGCAGGAACTCGTGCTCGTCGCCGGCGAGGCCGTGCCCCGCGCGGACCTCCG
Organism: Gaiellaceae bacterium; assembly: GCA_035640455.1. Classification (GTDB taxonomy): domain Bacteria; phylum Actinomycetota; class Thermoleophilia; order Gaiellales; family Gaiellaceae; genus AC-50. The sequence continues at coordinate 65,048 of DASQWB010000107.1, forward strand.
CGATCCGGCGATAGGAGCTGTCGTAGATCTCGTACCGGCCTTGGCCGACGCCCTTCGTCGAGCGGCCCTGCCACCAGGTCAGCACCGGCCGGCCCTGGTAGTGCTGGACGCGGAAGTCGGCGGCCCCCGGCCGCACCGGATGGAACCAGACGACCTCGCCGTCGTCGTCGACGATCAGCGGCCCCGACTGGACGACCTTCTTCTTCGGCGCGAGGAAGAGGTAGCCCGGAGCCGTGTCGCCGACGCGCCGCGTCACCTGGAAGACGGGGGGCTTCAGGTCGGGGCGGCTATGGAAGTGCTGGTAGGGCGGTATCGCCTTGTGCTTCGAGCTCGACCCGCAGCCGACGGTGAGCACGGCGACCCCAGCCAGGACGAGGGCGAAGACGAGTCTCATGGCGCGGCACTCTAAGGGGCGGCGGTGGGTTTGGACTGCGCCGAGCGAGTGGAAGAACCGCGCCGGTGGACGAAGAGCGCTGGCAGTCGCTCGTCCGAAAGCTGGAGCCGCAGGCACGGGAGGATCCAGGCAGGTACCGGCGGAAGGTCCTCCTCCTCGCCGGGCTCGGCTACGCGTACATCGCCTTCCTGCTTTGCCTCTTCGTCGGGCTCGCCGTGCTCGTCGTCGTGCTCGCGCTGAAGGGGCACGCCGTGCTGCTGCTGAAGCTGCTCATTCCGATCGGCGCGCTCGTCTGGGTCGTCGTCCGCTCGCTGTGGGTGCGTTTCGAGCCGCCGGAAGGGGTTCCGCTGCGCCGGGACGACGCGCCCGACCTCTTCCGCATGATCGGCGACGTGAACGAGGCGATCCAAGGGCCGAGGCTGCACGCCGTCCTGCTGGGCGGCGACGCCAACGCCGGCGTCGTCCAGGTGCCGCGGGCCGGAGGCCTCCTCGGGTCGAGGAGCTACCTCGTTCTCGGGCTGCCGTACCTGCAGGCGCTCTCGGTCGACCAGTTCCGCGCCGTCCTGGCGCACGAGCTCGGTCACCTGTCGCGCAGGCACGGACGCTTCGGCGCGTTCGTCTACCGCGTCCGCGCGACGTGGTTCCGGCTGCTTCAGGGCTTCGAGGAGCGGAAGTCGATCTGGACGGGCCTCGTGCGGCGGTTCTTCGAGTGGTACGTCCCATACTTCAACGCCTACACGCTCCCGCTCGCGCGCCAGCAGGAGCTCGAGGCCGACGAGGCGTCCGTCCACGCCGCGAGCAGGGAGGCCGCCGCGTCGTCGCTCGTCGCCGCCAACCTCGCCGCGCGCTGGCTCGACGAGGACTACTGGCCGCGTGTCTTCCGCGGAGCGGTCGAGGAGCCCTCGCCCCCGCGCTCGGCGTTCGCGCCGCTCGCGCGCGAGCTCGGCGAGGCGAAGCGCTTCGGCAATGTCGAGGCCTGGTACCGCGACCTGCTGGCGACCGACACCGACCCGGGCGACTCGCACCCGTCGGTCGCCGAGCGCCTCCAGTACCTCGGCGTCGATCCCGAGGAGGCGCTGCGCGCGGCCACGACCGACGCGGCGCCGGTCGCGGCCCAGGCGCTCCTCGGCGAGGCGGAGCCGCGGCTCGTCGAGGCGGTCGGCCGCGCGTGGTCGGCGGACGTCGAAGCCGGCTGGCGAGCGGAGCACGCCGAGGCGCAGAAGGCGAAGGCCGACCTCCGCAGGCTCGAGGAGCAGGACTCGCTGCCGCCGGAGGAGGCGCTGAAGCGCGCCCAGCTGACGGAGACATTCTCTGGCCCACACGCGGCGCTCGCGCGGTACCGGGAGCTCGTCGACACCGAGAGCGACGCACCCGCGCGGTACGCGATCGGCCGCCTGCTGCTCGAGCAGGACGACGAGGAGGGCCTCCGGTGGCTCGACGAGGCGATCGAGCGCGATCCCGATGCCGTGCTTCCCGCCTGCGAGATCGCGTACCGCTTCCTGCGCGAGCGGGGTCGCGAGGAAGAGGCGGCGCGCTACCGCGAGCGAGCCGAGCGCCAGGTCGAGGTGCTGGACGCGGCGGCGGAAGAGCGCTGGGGCGTGTCCGTCGACGACGAGCTCGAACCGCCGGATCTCCCCGAGGAGGTGCTGGAGCGGATCCGGCGCAAGGTCGCGTGGCACGAGGACGTCCGCGAGGCGTACCTCGTCCGCAAGCGCGCGGCGCACCTCGACGACGCGCACCCGTTCTACGTGCTCGCGCTCGTTCCGAAGGGCGGCTTCCGCGCCGCGTGGCGCGAGGCCGACGACGACTACGAGCCGCTCGAGGAGCGAGTCGCCCGTGACCTCGGGTTCACGGAGGAGGAGTTCATGATCGCCCGGATGGATTGGAGGAGCCCGATCGCGCGGCGCTTGGCCGAGATCGAGGGCGCGAAGATCTTCAGGCGAGACTCGTAATCGAGCTGGCGGCTGACGCTCGACGCGGGCATCCGCGTGAGCGCCAGCCGCGAGTCCGAGATCAGCCGAGTTGAGCGCGAATCGCGCCGCCCGGATGCTCCTTGGTGTGGACGTTGACGTAGTAGCCGGAGCGGTTGGCGAGGATGTCGTCGATGACCGGAGCGTCAGCCGTCGCGCAGCCGCTCGAGGTTCCGTCGGCGCCTGGCGCCGTGAACGGGACGACGACCGGGCCGTTCGTTCCGGCAGCGCCCTTGTGGATGTGCGCCGCCACCGTCGGCAGCGTCACGTTTGCCACGCGCAGCCGGTAGCAGACGAGCCCCGCTGCCTTGCGGATCCGCAGCACCGCCGTGCCGCTCGCGTTCGGCTCGGAGGTGCCCTTGAGGTCCAGGTGGAGGATCGTTCCGAGCACCGCCCGCCTTCCTGCGAGCTGAGCTCGAACCGCGCCACCGGGGAACTCGCGCGTGTGGACGTTCACGTAGTACCTGCTCGGACGCCGCACGATCGCCCGGACCAGCGCCTTCTTCGCCTTCGCGCAGCCGCTGGCCTTGCCCGCCGCGTTCGGCGTCTTCAACGGAATGACGACGGGCCCCGCCGCTGCCGCCGCGCCGCGGTGGACGTGCGCGGCGAGAGCGCGACCCGAGAGGTCACGGACGGCGAGCCTGTAACAGAGCCTCGCTTGCCCGGCCCGCGCGCGGATCGTCGCCGAGCCGGTCGCGACGGGATCGCCGGCCGGAGTCTCGTTCTCGCCGGCGAGCACGACCCGGAAGACGCGCAGCGCAGCCGTCCGCTGCGTGTGCGCGCTCGCCGCGAAGAGGCCCACCGCCGCGAGAGACGCGGCGACGACCACCAATGCGATGAGACGCTTCATGAGCCTGCCTCCCCTCCTCGAAGTGTTCGCGCAGTCCTACGAGGCGAGGGCGCAGGCGGATTTAGGCCGCCTTCGAGCGTCTTCACAAGGCGCAGCCTGGTCCTTCTCCACGGTGAGCCGGAAACGGTTGTGGGCGGTCCCGTGTTCGGGGCCTGCCAAATCGTCGTGGCTCCGCGAAGCGGAGCCGAACTTCGGTCGGGAGTGGGCGGTGCTGGGCTCGAACCAGCGACCCCCAGCTTGTCGAGCTGGTGCTCTCCCAACTGAGCTAACCGCCCTGGCCGGGCGATTGTAGCTCAGGGTCGGGAGCGGGTCAGGGGCCGATCGAGACCGGCTGGCCGAAGCGCGTTAGATCCTGGGGCGACCCTGAGAGGTTCCAGTCCGTCATCTGCTTTGTCTCGGCGTCGTAGACGAGCTCGAGGTAGTGCCCGTGGGGCGGTGCGAATCCCGCCGGGACGGGAGCTTGGTAGCCGACGAAGTTGCCGTGGAGACGGACGACGAAGACGTCTTGAGCCGTGTCGACCTGCGCGCCGCCCATCGTGGCCGCCACGACGTCGCGCCGGTTCCCGCTGACGACGATGCCGTGGTCGGGCGCCGCCTCGCCGTTCGCGGCGGCGAACGAGAGCGCGTCGGCCCGGAGCTCCTGGATCTCGGCCGGCGACGGCACCCGGGAGGCGTTTCCGCCCGCCCTCCCCAGGCCGACCCAGAGCGCGACACCGCACGCTAGGACAATCGCCCCTGCGATCCCAGCTTTTCGTCGCGCGGTCATCGAGCTCAATTCTCTCCGTAGGTCAAGTGTGCGTATTGCTGGCCGGAGACCCAGCTGGCGGTCATGGGTGCGTTTCCGAAGACGTCGGCGCCGCCCCAGTTGTACGACCAGGAGACGTTGTCGGAGCCACGCTTCTGGAGGTTGTTCCCGTCACCGGTGAGGACGTTCGCGTTCGAGGTCGACTCGCCGCCCGCCTGCATCTCTTGCGCCGTCGAGCCGTGGCAGGTGGCGCTGTTGTTCACGAAGCCGCCGTTCCGGTACACGGCCCACTTGCCGCCGCCGTTGTAGCTGATCTTCGTGCCGTACTGCGTTCCCAGCGCGAAGCCGAGGCTCGTGTCGTGGAAGGAGTAGCTGGACGGGCTGCACTGGTCGGCCCAGAACCACCGGCGGCTTCCGTTCCGTCCGGTGATCGCGCCCTCCTCGACGAACTTCGGGGTGAGCCGCTCGTCGATGATCCAGAGCTCCGAGGTGACGATGTCGGACGGCGTCGCGTTGTTCGTGAGACGCGTGGTCGTGATGTTCACGAAGCCGCCCGTGTACGTGCCGACCGGGAAGAAGTCCGCCTCCGCGTGGCAGTGAGAGCTTTGGGAGCACGCCGCTGCACGGCCGGGCAGCAGAAGGGCGATCGCCGACGAAGCGATGGCTGCCAACACGATCAGGAATGTCCGCCTCACGTCCACCCCGTGATATCGCGCCGGATGACTTCCATCAAGGCAGTGACGGCAAGAGCGCAAGAAATCGATCAGAAGATCTCCGGGCACCACGGCGCCCGGTCGACGCGGAAGAGCTCGTCGGCGCGCGCGACCGCGCCCGACGCCAGCTCCTCCAACCGCCCCGCTCTCCCGAGCTCTGCGAACGTGAAGCCGCCGAGGTAGACGGAGCCCAGCGCCGACACGTCCATTCGCAGCTCGGGCTCGGCGTCCGTCCGCTCGGCCCCCGGCCCGAGGCGCCAGCGGCCCTCGTTCCACGGGCAGAAGGCGTCGCGAACCTCGGCCACGACGGTGCCGTCCCCCGCGTAGGCCCGCGCCGCCAAAGCCGCCCCCACGTCCACGAGTCGCACCATGATCCCGTCGACGAGCGTGAAGCGCAGCCGCCGCGGCTCGGCGAGGAGCAGTCGCAGCGGATGGTCGATCGGGAGGAGCGGTGCCTTGATGCGGTCCATCCAGTCGACGTCGAGGAGGAAGCGCCAGAGCTCGGCCACGGCTTGCGGCCCGGTGCCGAGCGCCTCGACCACGTCGAGCTCGCCCGTCGAGCTGCCGTACTCGAACGACAGGTTCAGGCGGTAGAGCGCGTAGCCGACCGGCTCGCCGTCGAGCTCGAGAAGCGCGCGCTGCATCTCGCCGCGGCCTCGGCGAAGCCAGTCGGGATCGGAGAGAAGGCGGCTCTCCCACCAGTCGGCCGAGCGCGCGAACATGCCCGAGGTCTCGGCCGCGACGCGCTCGTGGATGGGCGGCAGCGCCTCGGCCGCCTCGGCCTTGTCCAGCAGCCGGACGCGACCGCGGCGCTCGAGCGGCTCGTGAAAGGTTGAGTAGGCGCGCGACACGTCGATCTCCCCCTGGAGCGACGCGAGCCCGTAGCCGAAGCGGGTGTAGATCTGATCCTCCGAGGCCCAGAGGACGGCGACGGGCTCGCCGCGTTCGTGGACGGCGTCGAGCTGGGCGCGCATCATGCTTCGCAGCACCCCGCGCCGCCGGTGAGTCGGAAGCACGCCGACGAGCGTGACGCCCGCCGCGCGGACGCGGCCGCCGGGCACCGTCAGCTCGAACGGGAAGGCGCCCGCGCCGCCGACGACGACGCCGTCGTCCCACGCGGCGTGCAGCCGATCGGCCGGGAGCAGGCGGCCGATGTTCTCCCCCGCCTCCTCGGTCGGCGCGCGCCCGAAGTAGTGGAAGATCGGGCTGAGGCCGGCGCGGAACTCCTCCGGCCGGCAGGGCCGCACCTCGAGCATCAGCTGGGACAGGGCGGAGCGCCGACGGGCTGGGAGTGCGCGTAGGGATAGACGCAGCGGTCCCACGACCACTCGCCGCTCATCTGCTCGCCGCGGACGATGCCCTCGACGCGCACGAACGGCCCCTTCGCGTCGCGCGCCTCGAGGAAGAAGCCCTCGAACGTGAACGCGGTGTGCCTCTCCGCGTCCGAGGTCGGGTTCAGGAGCGCCATGATCGCGGGGACGTCGTGGACGAACTCCTTCCGGTCGCGGTCGGTCGAGACGACGAGGAGCGGCGCGTAGTCGAGCGGGCGCAGGAGCCGAAGCGACGAGACCGTGAAGCCGTATTGCCTGCCGACTTCAGCGACGCGGGCCCGAAACGCGCGCGGCTTCGGGTTCGGGAAGCGCTGGCCGAAGGCAGACGACCGGTCGGAGACGCCTCGGCCGAAGCCGGACAGGCTCCAACCGAGAAGCGGCCGGCCGCCGGCGGCGCAGAACTCGTCGCGGAGGGCACCTTCGAGGAGCTGCACCTCCCAGTCGGCGATCGTGTAGTCGCGCGCTTCCTTCGGCGTCGGATGCGGAGAGCTCGGCGCCACCGCCGTCGACGCCGAGATGTACGCCCACAGCCCGTCCCGCGGCGGCCGGACGCCGTTGAACCAGCCCTTGAGATGCCGCAGCGTGATCGGCGGCGGCGGGCCGAGCTCGACGCGCCGGATGTAGGAGCGGTCGCCGAAGCGGGCGAGCACGCGCCGCACGATCTCGGCCGGCGGCGTCGGGTGCGCCGTGCGGCGGGGCGGGTAGCTCGGCGCGACGCGCGTGAGCCCGAAGCCCGCCATCTTCCGGGCCCAACACGAGTGGGCCGGGAAGTGCGGGTAGGGCGGCCAAGTTGCCGGTGAGGGCGGGAGATCCGCGGCAACGCGGAGAGATGCGGCATGCGAGCTGCAGCCGGCCGCGACGGCGGCGGCTCCTACGAGCAGCGGCGCCCGCGCCTTCACGCGATCTTCTCGAGCGGCGCGTACTCGAGCACGAGCCGGCGCTCGCTGCCGTCGCCGGCGAACCGCACCGTCACGACGCCGCCCGGCTCGATCCGCGTCACGACGCCCTCGCCCAGCGTCCCGTGGCGGACCGAGTCACCTGTGGAGAGCACGGGTACGTCCTCGCGCGGCGCGACGACCGCAGGCGCCCTGGAGCCCCAGGTCGCCGGCGCGAGGCGCTCGCGTATAACTAGAGAGCTAGCTGGGAGCTCGTCGAGGAAGCGTGACGGCAGCTTCAAGTCGCGCAGACCGTAGAGCGACCGCGACACCGCGTGGAGGAGCACGAGGCGCTCCTTCGCGCGCGTCATGCCCACGTAGGCCAGTCGCCGCTCCTCCTCGACGCCCTGCTCCTCGATCGAGCGGGAGTGCGGGAAGATCCCCTCCTCCATCCCGATCATGAAGACGGCCCGGAACTCGAGCCCCTTCGCGTTGTGGAGCGTGAGCAGCGTGACGAGGCTCTGCTCGCCGCGCAGCGCGTCCTGGTCGGAGTAGAGCGAGATCTCCTGGAGGAAGCTCGACAGGCTCGGCTCCTCCGCCGTCTCCTGGTACTCGCGCGCGACGCCGACGAGCTCCTGGAGGTTCTCGATTCGCCCCTGCGCCTCGACGGTGCGCTCCGCCTCGAGCGACTCGAGGTAGCCCGTCCGCTCGAGCACGCGCTCGACGAGCTCCGGCACCTCGAGCTCGAGCGCCCCCGCCTGGAGCGACAGAAGAAGCGTCCGCAGGCCCTCGACCGCGCGCCGAGGCGCCGTCGCCACGCCCGCCTCCTCGGCCTGCTCGAGCGCCTCCCAGAGCGAGATCCCGTGCGTGTCGGCGAAGGTCGCGAGGCGCGCGAGGGTCGTGTCCCCGACCCCGCGCCGCGGCCGGTTCGCGATCCGCTGCAGGCTGACCGCGTCGTACGGATTGTCGATCACCTGCAGGTACGCGATGACGTCCTTCACCTCCGCCCGCTCGTAGAACCGGGGCCCGCCGATCACCTGATACGCCACGCCCTGCCGCACGAGCACGTCCTCGAGCACGCGCGACTGTGCGTTCGTACGGTAGACGACCGCGACCTCGTCCCCGCTCCAGCCGTACTCGACGAGCGCGGCTATCTCGGCGGCGACGAAGCGCGCCTCCGCGTGCTCGTCCTCGACCTCGACCACGCGCACCGGCTCGCCCTCGCCGAGCTCCGACCAGAGGTTCTTCTCCTTCCGCTCGCGGTTGTGCTGGATGACCGCGTTCGCTGCGCCGAGGATCGCGTTCGTCGAGCGGTAGTTCTGCTCGAGCGGGATCGTCCGCGTGCCGGGGAAGTCGCGCTCGAAGTCGAGGATGTTGCGGATGTCCGCGCCGCGGAAGGCATATATGGACTGGTCCGGATCTCCCACGGCGCAAACGTTCAGGTGCTTTCGGGACAGGAGCTTCAGCAGCGCGTACTGCGCGTGGTTCGTGTCCTGGTACTCGTCGACGAGGACGTAGCGGAAGGCGTTCTGCCACCGCTCGAGCGCCTCGGGGAAGGTCTCGAGGATCCGGACGGTCAGCATCAGCATGTCGTCGAAGTCGACCGCGTTCGAGGCGAAGAGCCGCCGCTGGTAGAGGTCGTACACGTCCGCGACGGTCTGATCGTAGAAGGACGCGACCCGGTCGCGGTACTCCTCGGGCCAGACGAGGGTGTTCTTCGCGTTCGAGATCTGGGCGTGGATGCCGCGCGGCACGAACCGCTTCGGGTCGCGCTCGAGCTCCTCCAGGCACAGCTTCACGAGCCGGATCTGGTCGGCCTGGTCGTAGATCGTGAAGTTCGTCCGGTAGCCGAGCCGCGGCGCCTCGCGGCGCAGCATTCGGCCGCACGCGGCGTGGAAGGTGAGGATCCAGATCGCCCGCGCCGGGCCGCCCAGGAGGTCCTCGAGGCGGGTCTTCATCTCCCCTGCGGCCTTGTTCGTGAACGTGATCGCGAGGATCTCGTTCGGCTTCACGCCGACCGCGTTGACGAGGTGCGCGACGCGGTAGGTGAGGACGCGCGTCTTCCCCGAGCCCGCGCCCGCGACGACGAGGAGCGGCCCCTCGGTGGCGACGACGGCCTCGCGCTGGGCGTCGTTCAGGTCAGCGAGGTAGCGCTCCGGAGAGGCGACGGACATCCCGCCGATGCTACCGCCGCCGTTCGGACCTCCAACCGCCGCACGGCCAGCGCCTCGAGGCCGGCCCGCGTCAGGCGCCAGCCGCGGCGGCGAACGAGCAGCCCTTCGGCGGTCAGGCGGCGCAGCGCGAGGAAGATCTCGGGCCGCGGCGTCAGCCCGAGGGCCCGGACGAGCTCTGCCTCCTGGCGCGGCGCGCGACCGAGCGCGGCGAGCAGCATGGCGTCGACGGCCCGCGTCTCCATCCGGGCATTGTGCCGCTCGAGCTAGGCCTCGGGGACGGCCCGCCGGTGACTGCCGGCGATGATCAACGCGGCGAGCAGACCGATCCCGCCGACGACCATCAGGATGATGCCGACGAGATGGATGCTGACGCCCGAGACGTGGAAGCTCACCGCCCACGTCAGCACGGCGCCGGCCGCGATCAAGAGGATGCTGATTCCTATACCCATGTGAGGGAAACGGCGCCGCCGCCGCCCGGGATACGCCTACCGCGTGGCCTCGTCGAGCGCAGCCTCGATCCAGGCGCGGGCGGCGTCGAGGGCCTCCGAGTCGCTCGACTTGACGACGACCTCGACTTCGGGGCCGCCCTCGCCGAAAGTCGGGTACGAGCCGACGAGCACCGCGGGGTGCCGCTCGACCGTCGCCTGGAGCACGCCCACGATCGTGCTTTCGCGCGTCCGGTACCGCCGCCGCCACGACCTGATCGGCTGTGCTCGTCGCAGCTCGCCCTCGATCGTCCCGAACATCGCCTCCATCTCGGCTGGGAGCCCCGGCAGGACGTAGACGTTCTCGATCACGAAGCCCGGCGCGCCGCCGAGCGGGTTGTCGAGCGGCCGCGCGCCGGCCGGCAGCTGCGCCCAGCGCGCAGCGTACTCGGGGTCGTGCCGAAAGCGCGCCCGCAGGCGCTCCGCCATCTCCGGCACCTCCTCCTGGGGGAGGCCGAAGGTGGCGGCCAGCGCCTCGCGCGTGACGTCGTCGGGCGTCCCGCCGAGGCCGCCCGTGACGAGCAGGAGGTCGACGCGGGGCGCGTGCTCGCGGATGAAGCCGGCGATCGCGTCGATCTCGTCCGGTACCGCGGCGAGCAGGCGGACGTGCACGCCCAGAGCTTCGAGCCGCGCCGCGAGCCACGACGCGTTCGTGTTGACGACGTCGCCGGAGACGAGCTCGTTCCCGATCGTGAGGATGGCGGCCGAGGCCACGGCGAGCGAGTATAGGAAGGGATGAGCCGGCTTCAGGAGCTCCAGGAACGGCGGACCTACGAGTGCCGGCTGACCCCGGACCGCGCGCTTCGGACGATCGACGAGGCGGAGGCGTTCCTCCGCGACCGCGGCCTGCTGACGCGGACGGCCGACTCGGCGCTCCCGAGCCTCTACGAGGCCTGTCACGAGGATCCGTACGCCCCCGGGCGCGGCGGCTTCGGCGAGTGGCCCGCGTCGAAGTGGCCGTGGTTCGGCGAGCTCGCCGGCCGCGAGGGCGTCCAGCGCCTCAACGTCCACCACCGCGGCAAGAACCTCCTCGTGACGGCCGAGACGGCGACGCTCCTCGACCCGATCTGCCGCTCCGAGATCGAGCGCATGTCGGCGGTGCCGGAGTGGACCCGCGTGCTCGACCATCTCGCCGCGGCGGGCCCGTCCGAGTCAGAAGATCTCGGGCTCGAGCTCGGGCTGAAGCCGAAGGAGCTGAAGTCGATCCTCTTCCCGCTCGAGCTCTGCGGCGCAGTCGTGCGCCGGAACGGCATGCTCGAGCGCTGGGATCAGGCCTTCCCTGAGCCGGCGGAGGGGCCCGGCGGGCTCGGGGAGCTGCTCGTCGCGGCGGTGCGCGCGGCGGTCGTCGCGCCGGAGAAGGAAGTAGGGCGCTGGTTCAGCTGGCGCTGGCTCTTCTCCCCTGAGCTCGTCGACGGGCTCGTCGCCGACGGTCGCCTGGAGCGGCCCGAGCCCGGATGGATCGCCGCGGCGTCCTGAGGCTCTGGGCGCCCGTCGTGGCGTGGGCCGCGGTCATCTTCGCGCTGTCGTCGATCCCGAGCCTCTCGACCGGCCTCGGGCTGTGGGACACCGTGCTGCGAAAGGGCGCGCACACCGTCGAGTACGCCGTCTTCGGCGCGTTGCTCCTGCGGGCTCTCGGCGCGCGCCTGCCGACCCTCCTCGCCGGAGCGGCGTACGCCGCGACCGACGAGCTCCACCAGCACTTCGTCCACGGCCGGCACGCTTCGCCGGTCGACGTCGGGATCGACACGGTCGGGCTTGTCCTCGGCATCCTCGTGCTCGAGCACGCGCGGGCGTGGGCGCGCTAGCCCTCGACTTCGACGCAGTGCTCGGAGACACGCGGCCGCTCTGGCGCGCGTGGCTCGAGGACGTCGTGCGGCGGGCGCGGGTCGAGGTCGAGCTGCCGGAGGACCGGCTCGCGGCTGCGGGAGCGCTCGACGGTACGGTCGGCAACTGGCCGGCGCTCCTCGAGCGCTTCGCCGAGGACCGGGCCCCAGTCCACCTGCGGCCGAGCGCAGAGGTGAACGCGGCGCTCCGGCGGCTCGCCGGGAACGGCGTGCGCCTCGGCGCCTTCACGGACGCGCCGGAGCCGCTCGCCCGGGTCGCCGCGGCGCAGCTCGGGGTCGCCCGACGGCTCGAGGCGCTCGAGGCCGGCGCCGACGCCCTCGAGCGGCTGCTGGAGCGGCTCGGGCCGGCGACGCGAGTCGTGCGGAGCCGAAGCGAGCTCGCCGAGGCCGCTCGGTAACATCGCCGTCATGGAGCGCAAGCAGGTCGGTGACCGTCAGCTCGACGCGGTGCTCGAGCGGCTCGACCGGATCGGCGACGAGCTGCGGTCGATCAACCGCAAGCTCGATCAGCAGGAGCACCTCCTGCGCATCACACGGGAACTCGCGAACCTCAACGAGTCGCTGCAGGCGCTCGCCTACGCCGCCCTCGGCCAGCACGGCCCACAGGTGCGGCGCCGCCGGACCGGCTAGCGCGCGAGCCGGTAGACGCTGCCGTCGAGCGACGCGAGGTAGAGCTCGCCGCTCGAGCCTTCCCCGAACGACGAGAGCGACGGTACGGTGAACCGCTCGCGGCGCATCTTGCCGCCGCGGATGCTCCAGATCCGTCCGCTGCAATAGTCGCCGTAGAAGTAGCGCCCTCGGGCCGCCGGCACCGCGCGGCCGCGGTAGACGTAGCCGCCGGTGACGGAGCAGCCCAGGTCGTGGTTGTAGACGGCGACGGGGAAGACGAGCGGGCCGCGCGTCGGCTGCTCGCCCGGCTTGTACCGTGCCCGGCCCTCCCAGATCCGCCAGCCGTAGTTGATCGGCTCGCCGAGCCGGCGCCGCGGCAGGAAATCGACCTCCTCCCACTCGTTCTGGCCGACGTCGGCGATCCACAGGTCCTTCGTCAGCCGGTCGAAGCTGAAGCGCCAGGGGTTCCGCAGCCCGAGCGCGGCGATCCTCACCCGCGGTCCCGCCACCGGCAGGTCGACGGCGATCCGAAGGAGCTTGCCGAGCAGGCTCTTCGGATTCTGCGCCCGGTTCTGGGGGTCGCCGCCGGAGCCGCCGTCGCCCATCCCCACGTACAGCCACCCGGCTGGCCCGAACTGGAGCTGGCCGCCGTTGTGGTTCGCGTACGGCTGGTCGATGAAGAGGAGCTGGCGCGCGGTGCTGGGGAGGGCACGCGTTCCGTTCGAGCGGTACTCCACGACGCGGGTGTCGCCGTGCCGGTCGGTGTAGTCGACGAAGAGCCGGTGGTTGCGCGCGTACCGCGGGTGGAACGCGACCGAGAGCAGGCCCTGCTCGCTCCCGAGGGAGACGCGGCCGCGGAGGTCGAGGAACGGCGTCTTGCGGACACGGCCGTTCTGGATCACGACGATCCGGCCCGTCTTCTCGACGACGTACAGCTTGCCGGGCTGGCCTGGAGCGACGGTGACGTACGTCGGCTGCGAGAGGCCCGACACGACGCGGACGAGGTGGAGCGCCTGCTCCTGTGGGCGAGCGCCCGAGGCGCCGACGAGCGCCGCGGCGACCACGGCGAGAGCGACCTTCGATCTCACGGCAGCCGGTAGACGTCGAGGACGCCGCTCGTCCGGTGCTCGTTCGCGTCGCCCTCGGGAAGGGCGATCCGGCCGTCGGTGACGATCGGCGAGGACCAGTGGCCCGACCCGGCCGAGAGCGTCGCCACGTCGGCGCCGTCCGTCGGTCGGCGGACGTGGAGGCCGCTGCCGTTCGGGTCGTAGACGTAGAGGAGCCCGCCGGCGAGAATGGGGCTCGTTCCGCCCACCGCCTTCCGCCAGACGAGCTGGAGGCGGCCGCCACTCAGGACCCAGCCGCGCGTCGAGGAGCCGGTCGCGGCGAAGACCCACGTGCGCCCGCCGGAGCGCCAAACTGCCGGCGCCGAGAAGAGGCCGTCACCGAGCGAGACGGTCTGCAGCTCGCCCCCGCGCCGTGCGCCCGCCCGAGAGGTGCCGTTCAGGCGGGCGAGCCGGAGCAGCCGCAGCTTTGCGTCCTTGCCGCTCTGCACCACGAGGCCGGACGAGACGACCGCGGGGGCGGTCGAGCCGAGGTCGACGTCGCCGGAGTCGAGCTGCGCCTGGTCGGTCGGCGTCCAGTTCTGGAGCAGCCGCCCGGCGTTCGGGCTGAGCATCAGCACGCTGTCGCCCCAGTGCCGGCGACCGTCCCACCTGCCGTCGCCCGTCGCGACGAGCAGCCGGCCGCTCCCCGGCAGGACGACGACCCCTGAGCGCGCCCAGATCGCCGCGCCACTCTCCGAGCACGTGCTCGGCCTGATCAGCGCGCGGCGGTCGCTGCAGAGCGCGTTCCAGATATGGACGAGGCGGCCCGTGCGCGCGTCGATCGCGGCGACGTGGCCTTGGTAGGGCGGCGCGTCGCCGACGAAGCCGCCGGTCGTCGCGAGGACGAGGCCGCGCGAGAGGTTGAGGGCGGTGCCGAGCTTCTCGCGTGCGGGGAGTCGCGTGATCGACCTCGACCAGATCTCGCGGCCGGTCGCAAGCGAGAGCTTGTGGATGCGGCCGTCGGGAGCGCCCGCCCAGACGAAACGGCGGTCGCTGATCGGCGAGGAGTTCGTGATCCGGGACGAGGCCGCCCAGGAGGAGTAGCCGCGCGGTGTGAAGAGCCAGAGCCGCGCGCCGCTTTCGGCGTCGATCGCGAGCGTGCGGCCGTACGAGGTCGTGAGGACGAAGACGTCGTGGCGGGCGCCCTTTACGGAGACGCCGCGGAGGTAGATCGGCGAGGAGTCGGCCGTGCCGGGGAGGCCGATCCGCTCACGGCGGAGGCTGCCGACGTTCGCCGCGGTGATCCCGGTCGAGGCCGGCCCGGCGTTGTGGCGTGCCGCGTCGTAGCCGAAGCGCGTCCAGTCCCCACCCACCTGGACCGCGGCGTGCTTCGGCGCCGCGCTCGCGCAGGCGGCGGCCACGAGGGCGACGAGCCCGAGCGCCGCGGCGAGCCTCAAGCCGCGGTGAGGTCGCGCGACCTGACCCACGGGCCCGGCGGTGTGAGCAGCGACTCGGCGTGCAGGTACGCGAGGCCGACGACGGGGAAGTCGAGCACCCGCTCCACGCAGATGTACCGGGGCCGCCACGACGGGAAGAACTTGCGGTTGAAGCACATGAGGCGCTCGAGCTGGAAGACTCGGTCGAGCCGGAGCAGCCCGAACCGGAGAGCGCGCTGCCCGAGCGGCAGCGTGTCCGCGCGCAGGAGCTCGCCGAAGACGGCGAAGTTCAGCGACAGCTCGCTCGCGCCGTTGCGCCCGGCCCAGGCGATCGTCTCCACGACGAGGTACTCCATCAGGCCGTTCGGGGTTTCCTTGGCGCGACGCATCGTCGCGAGCGAGTAGCCGCCGCTCGCCGGCGCGGGCACGAGCTGGATGAAGCCGCCGACCTCTCCGTCGGCGTCCTCGGCGACCGCGACCACGCCCTCGCGGTAGGCGAAGAGCGCGTCCATCGCCATCGTGAACCCGCGCTCGGGCCAGCGGCCGCGCCACTCGTGCGACACCCGCTCGAGCTTCTGCCGGAGCTCCGGCGTCACCTCGTCGGGCCGCACGAAGCGGACGCGGTAGCCCGCCTTCTCCAACCGGTGCACCGACTGGCGCACCTTCCTGATCGGGCGCCCCGCGAGCGAGAACTCCCCCGGACGCACGACCGCCTCGTCGCCGAGGTAGATCGCGCGGAGCCCGGACGCGCGGTAGAACGGCAGCAGCTCGGCGCACGCCCCGAGCACCGCGACCCGCCAGCCGCTCGTGTGGGCGAAGGCGCGGAAGGCTTTGAAGAGCTCGGCGAGGTCGCCGGCCGCGCCGATCGGGTCGCCGGTGACGAGCGCGCAGCCGTTGACGACGCGGTAGGAGAGGAACGAGCGGCCGCTCGGCGAGAAGAAGTAGCTCTTGTCGCGCCGCAGCGAGAAGAACGCGAGGCTGTCGTGGCCGTGCTCGTGGACGAGCCGCTCCGCGTGCCGTCGCTCCGGCGGGGTCTGGCGGGCCGCCAGCGCGAGTGGGCGCAGCCAGAGGTAGAGCGCCCGCGCGGCGAGGACGAGCGCGAGCAGGCCGAGTGCCTCCTCGATCCGCTCCGAGAAGGGCATCCGGTCGGATACCCGGAGGACGGCGAGGACGCCGAGCGCGGCGAGCGCGGCGAGCGCGCGGACGAACGGCCGGATCGTCTCGGGATCGCCGGGAGCGACGAAGTCGCGCCGGTAACGCCAAAGCGCCGCGAGCAGGAGCAGATGGACGGACGCCTCCTCGACGTCGAGCCCTTTCGCCAGGTGCGCCGCCGCGGAGACGGCGACGAGCGCGACGGCGAGCTGCCACGCGCGGCGCTTCCGGCGGGCGAGCGAGCGCGAGAACCAGACGAGCGCGAGCCCGATCGCGAGCGCCACGACCCGCGCGGCCTCCGGCACGCCGGGTGGGAGGATGCTCTTGACGAGGTCGGAGCGGTCGGCGAACTCGGGCGTCAGCGCCGAGACGATCCCGACGACACCCGCAAATGCGGCGCCGACGGCGAGGAGCGCGGGCGCGCTCGGGCCACGGAAGCGCACGCGCTCAGGCTAGCGGCCGCGTGTTCAGGAGTCGTTAAATGCGACGAGCCTCTGCCCGCCGCCTGCGGCAGGCCTGGACGCGGTTGAACGGCACGTAGAGCTCGAGCCGCCGTTCCGGCACGAAGCTGAAGTGATAGTCGAGCGTTACGAGTGGCCGGACGCCCGCGTATGCGGACGTGGCTGCTCGAGGGGCCACCCAGTCGAGCAAGGTGAGCACCTCGCGCCAGCCGTTCTCGATCTCCTGACGACGAGTCTTCGCCCGTCGAAGCTCGACTCGGCAGCCATGATCGAGCCCAGAAACGTGCGGCATTCCGGATGACGCGCCTGTGAGGGGATCAACGCGTCGACCACGAAGCTCGTCTCGAGCACGAGCTCCGGCGGAGGGACGATCATTCCCTCGAAGGTGTGGACGCCGCGCTCGGGCCGACGCCCTGCCTGCCGAAGGCACAGTTCAGTCGCCACGAACGTCGCGGCGGAAGTCGATCTGAGCCTTCGCGCGGACGCGACTGGTCGCCCGCAACACGTGCTCTTTGCGCTGTGATGCAGGGATCCGCGAACCACGGTCCTTCTCTCCTTCTCGTCCGCTCCGAGCGTCCTCTTCTCTCCGCTTCCGAACTCCGTCACGGACGCAGTCTAAGCAGGCCCTTCGGCTGTCTCGTCACGAATGACGAACGAAACCGTTACTTCTTGAGCAGGACGCGGCGCAGCTCGTCCTCCTTGCCGGGCTCGAGGATCGCGAGCACCTGGTCGCCTGGCTGGAGCTCCGTCGCGCCGACGGCGATCTCGGCCTTGCCGTTCCGCATCACGGAGATCAGCCGCGAGCCCTCCGGGAGCGACAGTCGCTCGACGCGCTTGCCGGCCGAGGGCGAGTCCTTGTCGATCAGCACCTCGACGATCTCGAGGTTCTCCTTGCGCAGCTCGAGCAGGTGGACGAGCTCGTGCTCGGGCACCTCGTGCTCGACGAGGGCGAGAATGCTGGAGGTCGCGCAGACCGTCGGCGAGATGCCGAGAAGGTCGAAGTGCGCCTGGTTCCGCGGGTCGTTGACGCGGGCGATCGTCTTCGGGACGCTGTAGCGCTCCTTCGCGATCTGGCAGATGATCAGGTTGTCCTCGTCGTCGCCCGTCAGGGCGAGCACGAGGTCGGGCGGACGACCGATCCCGGCGCGCTCCAGCACGTAGAGCTCGGTGGCGTCGCCCTGCTGGACCTGGTGCTCGAACTCCTCCTCGAGCTGGGCGAAGCGGTCGGAGCGCTGCTCGATCAGCGTCACCTCGTGACCCATCCGCATGAGGCTCCGCGTGACGTTCGCGCCGGCCTTGCCGCCGCCTGCGACGAGCGTGTACATCTAGCTCCGCGCCTCCGCCGGCTCGCGGATCGCGGCGGGCACCTCACAGGCGCGGACGGCATCCGTGAGCACCTCGATCGCCGTCTTCGTCGGGCAGACCGTGCGCAGGCCGAGCTCGCGGTAGAAGTCGGCTCGGGCCGGGTCGAGCACGCGGACGACGACGCACTGGACGTCGAAGCGCTTCTGCGCCACCTGGCCGATGACGAGGTTCGTGTTGTCGCCGTTCGTCGCGACGACGACGGCGTCGGCCTCCTCGATCCCGGCCTCGCGCAGGACGTCGACGTCCATGCCGTGGCCGACGATGAAGCCGCCGCTCCAGTGGCTGCCGAGGCGGCTCAGAGCCTCCTCCTTCTCGTCGACGGCGACGACGTCCCAGCCCTCGCGGTCGAGCTGGGTGGCGATCGACGAGCCGACGCGCCCGCAGCCGATGACTAGTGCTTTCATGGACTCAGCGTAGCTCTGTTCTCCAACGCAGCGCCGTCGCCTTCCAGGACGCCCTGCGGGAAAGCGACGATCAGCACCTCGCAGGGCGCCTTCCGCAGGACGTAGTCGACGGTCGGCGAGAAGAAGCGCGACTGCCGCCGCCAGCGCGGCGACGAGCCGAGGACGATGAGGTCGACGCCGCGCGAGCGCGCCTCGTCGACGATCGCCTGGCCGATCGAGCGCGCCCGCACCGTCTCGCCGTTCACCTGCACGCCGTGGTCGGCGCCGAGGAGCTTCGCCTCGGCGATCGACGCCGCCGCGCGCTCCTCCGCGTCCTCCATCTCGGCCTCGAGCGGCTTGTCGAGCGGCACCTGGATCACGTAGAGCGCCTCGACGGACGAGCGGCGCTCCTGGGCGAGCTTCACCGCCGTCGCCACCATCTCCTCGCCGATCTCGCCGAGCTTCATCGGGACGAGGATGCTCGAGTACGTCGCTTCGG
Organism: Gaiellaceae bacterium; assembly: GCA_035640455.1. Lineage (GTDB taxonomy): Bacteria > Actinomycetota > Thermoleophilia > Gaiellales > Gaiellaceae > AC-50. The sequence goes on from DASQWB010000107.1 coordinate 83,380, forward strand.
GGAGCACCTGCTCGTCGGCCGAGCGGACGTGCTCGAGCAGGCCGGCGCCCCGCCCGCGGCGGACGAGCAGGTAGACGGCGAGCCCGATCACGAGCCAGGACGGGCCGCCGTAGCGCGCGCCGCGGTGGGTCACCATCGCGACGACGAAGACGAGCGCAGTCGCGAGCGCGCCGACCGCCGAGGGCACCGGCACGCCGCGCCAGGCGAGCGGGACGCGGAAGGGCCGGCGCAGGTCGGGGCGCACCATCCGCAGCCGGATCACCGCCAGCTGCGCGGCCGTGAAGGCGAGGAGCACGCCGAAGCTGAAGAGGCTCGCGAGGAACGAGACCCGGTCGTGGAGGAGTGAGGTGGCGACGAGGACGACGATCGAGACGCCGGCGGCGGAGGCGATCGCGACGGGCGCGACGAGCGTGCGCCGGTTTAGGCGCCCGTACACGGCCGGGAGCTGACCGTGCTCGCCGAGCGAGTACGCGAGCCGGCCAAAGCCGGACATCGACGTCGTCGCCGCCGCGAGGAGGACGAGCGCACCCGTGATCCCGACGTAGACCCGGAGGGACGACTGGAACCAGTTCGGGAGGTGCCCGTGGAAGGCCGAGACGATCCCCACGAGCGGCGCGTGCAGCCACGTCGTCCCGAGCGCCGTCGTCCCGCCGTGGGCCGGGAACGCCGACAGGCCGACGAGCGCGATCAGGACGTAGATGACGACGACGAGCCCGACCGCGCTGAAGACGCTGCGCGGAAGGTCGCGCCCGGGCCGCCGCACCTCCTCGGCGAAGTTCGCGACCGTCTCGAGGCCGGTGTAGGCCAGCATCGCGAGCGGCAGCGCGAAGGCGATCGCGTGCCAGGAGGGGTCGGTGCCGAGCGACGTCCCCATCGTCAGGGCGTGCGGCGAGAAGAGCACCGCGAAGCCGACGCAGACGAGCAGGAGCTGGGTGACGAGGTCGAGCGCGGGGACGACGATCCCGAACGTGTAGAGCGCCGGCCGGCGAAAGGCGCGGGCGAAGGCGATCGCGACGATCGCGCCGACCGCGACGACGACGTCCCAGGGCTTGTGACTCAACGCGTCGACGTGGAGCGCCGTCCCGAGGTAATGCGGCATGAAGAGCGCAGAGAGCGCGATCACGATCAGGTAGTCGAGGAAGAGCGCCCAGCCGGTGAGGAAGCCGGCGAGGTCGTTGAAGGCGATCCGGACGAAGGTCGCCGCGCCGCCCGTCTCCCGGACCGCGGTGGTGCCCTCGGCGTAGGAGAGCGAGACGAGGAGGAAGAGAAGGCCGACGAGCCCGAGGACGAGCGGCGTGAAGCCGAGCGCGTGCAGGGCGAGGATGCCGAGCGCGAAGTAGATCGAGGAGGCGATCTCGCCGTAGGCGACCGACGCGAGCGCCGGCGCCCCGAGGACGCGCTGGAGCCGCGGCAACTTCCGCGCCATGAGCGGAGGTTATCGCCGCCGCAGGAGGTGGAGCCGTGCCGCGCCGAGGGCGACGAAGAGCGCGCCTAGCACGAAGCCGACGACGCCGCCGCCGTGGAGCGCCGTCACGACGAGGAGCGCGATGCCGAGCCCGACGAAGACGACGGCGAAGAGCCCGACGCCGAGCCGGTAGGCCCTCACGCCGCGCGCGGCGCAGCCGCGACCATCACCCGGCAGGGCGCGTGCTTGAGCACGTAGTCGACGGTGCCGCCGAAGATCTCGCGCCGTCCCCGAAGGGCTTTTCGCGGCGCGCCGATGACGATGATCTCGGTCTGCCGCCGCTCCGCCTCGTCGACGATCGCGCGCCCCGCGCTGCGAGCGCGGAGCAGCCGGCCGACGACGTGGACGCCGTACGACTCGCCGATCGCACGCGCCTCGTCGAGCAGCTCGTTCGCCCGCCGCTCCTCGTCCGGGAGCCGTGCGTCGAGCGGGAGCTCGAGCGGCACCTCGACCACCGTTACGGCCATGATCGAGGCCCCGCGCTCGGCGGCGAGGCGGCACGCGAGGTCGACGGCCTCCTCGGACTCGAGCGCATCCGAGACCGGCACGAGGATGTTGCGGTACTCGAGCGCGATCGCGGGGCCGACCGGCAGCGGCGCGCGGATCGTCTCGACGAGCGGCGCCTGCACGTAGCGCCGGCGGAAGAGGGAATAGAAGGCGAATCCGAACGCTAGCCAGCCGAGGCCCGCGTAGCGGGTCGGCGCGTCCTGGACCACCACGACGAGCCACGCGATCCCGGTACCGAGCCCGCCCAGGACCGCGAAGAGCGGCCAGTCGACGCCGCGGTAGCGGAGGTTCGGGCGCGCGCGGAAGACGACCTCCTCGTCGCGGCGCTTGTAGCGGAGCGCGATCACTGCGCAGTGGGCGACTGTGAACGAGAGCATCGCGCCGAAGGCGTACATGCGCCCGATGAAGTCGACGTTCCCCGGCAGGAGGAACGCGATCGGCGCGATCCCCGCGAAGACGACGAGCGAGAGCCAGGGCGTCTTGAGGCGGCGATGGAGCCGGCGGAAGACCTCCGGGAGCTGCCGGTAGCTCGCCATCGAGTACGTGATCCGCGAGGCCCCGATCACGCCCGCGTTCGTGGCGATGAAGAGGATCGTCGCCGCGAGGATGCCGACGTAGACCTTCGCCGCCTGGAGGACCTGGCCGTGCAGGCCGAGGTT
>DASQWB010000108.1:0-29145 GCA_035640455.1 Gaiellaceae bacterium
AGCGGCTGGGCGCCGATGACGCCGACGTTCGGCGTCTTGCTCAGCGTCCACGTGAGGCCGCCGTCACGCGAGTAGGCGATCTTCAGCAGGTTCCCGTGGCCGAAGTCGTCCCACGTCGTGTAGCACGAGCCGTAGAACCCGCTGGTGGGCGTGTTGTCGCACACGGTCCAGTTCTTGTCGAAGTTCTGACCGGCCGCGGCGACCGCGACGTTCACCGGGTTGTTCCACGTCGCGCCGCCGTTCGTCGAGCGGCTCAGGGTGACGGCGGCGCCGTTCAGGTTGGCGTCGAGCGCCAGCCCCGAGACCATCCAGACGTTGTGCCTCGCGTCGAACGCGACCGACGGGTCGCTGACGCGTGCCCAGGGCCCGGGCGGGGTCGAGTTGACCGTGAGTCCCGGCAGTTGCTGGGCCGTCCACGACGTGCCGTTGTTCGTCGAGACGGAGACCCCGATGTCGGACGCGCCACCGTTGGTGAAGCGGCCCCACTGCGCCGCAGCGACGATCGTGGAGCCGAACGAGTACGTGTCGGGCTCGACGATCGTTGCGTGCTGACTCGTCGCGTTAGTGAATGGATCGGTCGCAATGATCGTCACTGCGACATTCGCGGAGGCAGAGAGTGCCACCACGAGCGCTGCCATGGCCGCGACGGCGAGCGCGAGTGTAAACCGCCGCACGGGCGGCGTTGAAGCGGACTGCATAAACCCCCTCCTGGGTTGGACGACCGCACAGATCTAGCTCACCTTCTTACGATCGTCAAGTGCCTATCCGGCCACAAGGCAAGCATTTGCGGGGAAAAAGCAGTTGCCCGTCAACGCAATCATTCGGGCAAGCCTGCCTCACGCCGCTGTTGCGAGAATGGGCGGGCGCCGTGATCGATCTCCGCTCCGATACCGCCACGCGCCCCACCGAGGCCATGCGCGCTGCGATCGCCTCCGCGGTCGTCGGCGACGAGCAGAAGCGCGAGGACCCGACCGTGAACGAACTCGAGCGCCGCGGCGCCGAGCTCCTGGGGCAGGAGGCGGCGGTCTACCTGCCCACGGCGACGATGGCGAACCAGATCGCGCTCCGGATCCTCACCGAGCCCGGCGACGAGCTCCTCGCGGAGGAGAACTCGCACGTCCTGCTCTCCGAGCTCGGCGGGCCGGCGATCCACTCCGGCCTCGTCACCCGCGGGCTACGCGGGATCGCTGGCCGCTTCGCGCCCGAGCAGGTCCGCGCCGCGTACCGCGACCGGACGAGCATGCACGTCTCGCCGACGCGGCTCGTCGTCGTCGAGAACACGCACAACAGCTCCGGCGGCCGGGTCTGGCCGCTCGAGGAGATCGAGGCGATGATCGCCACGTGCCGGGAGCTCGACATGCGCATCCACCTCGACGGGGCGCGGCTCATGAACGCCGCGGTGGCGACGGCGACGCCGGCGGCCGAGATCGGGCGGCGCTTCGACACGGTCACGCTCTGCCTCTCGAAGGGGCTCGGGTGCCCGCTCGGCGCGCTCGTCGCCGGATCGGCGGAGCTGATGGCGAAGGCGCGGCGCGGCAAGCACCTGTTCGGCGGCGCGATGCGGCAGGCCGGGATCGTGGCCGCCGCCGGCGTCTACGCGCTCGACCACCACGTCGAGCGGCTCGCCGACGACCACGCGCGGGCGCGGCGGCTCGCCGAGGCCCTCGCGGCGGCCGGGCTTCCAGTCGACCTCGAGCAGGTCGAGACGAACTTCGTCCAGCTCGACCTCGGCCCGCTCGGGATCCCGCGCAACGAGGCGCTCGACCGGCTCCGCGACGAGGCGGGGGTCCTCCTCTCGACCACCGTCCATCCGACGGTCGTCCGGGCGGTGACGCACCTCGACGTGTCGGATGCGGACATCGAGGAGGCGAGCGAGGCGATCCCGCGGGCGCTCGGCGTGCTTGCCCGAGCCTGAGACGCTGAACGCCGATCTCGAGCGGATCGTCCGCCGGGCGCAGGCGGAGCAGCGCGTCCCGAGCATCAGCGCCGCCCTCTTCCGCGGCCGCGACGTGCGCTGGTCGGGCGCCGTCGGGCTCGCGGACGTCGAGGCGGGACGGGAGGCGACGCCCGACACGCGGTACCCGATCGCCTCGATCACGAAGTCTTTCGTCGCCGTCTCGGTGCTGCAGCTCCGCGATGCCGGCGAGCTCGCGCTCGAGGACCCGATCGCGCGGCACGTCCCGGACGCGCCGGCCGGGCCGACGATCCTGACCCTCCTCTCGCACCTCTCCGGGATCCAGCGCGAGGTGCCCGGGAGCGGCTGGGAGACCCTCGTCTTCCCCTCGCGCGAGGAGCTGCTCGCCTCGCTCGGCGACGTCGAGCTCGTGCTCGAGCCCGGCCTCGCGTGGCACTACTCGAACCTCGGCTTCGTGCTGCTCGGCGAGGCGGTCGCGCGCCGCTCGGGCATGCCGATCGAGCGCTACGTCGAAGAGCGGGTGCTCCGCCCGCTCGGCCTGGCGCAGACGACGTGGGGGCCGAGCGAGCCGGCCGCGCGCGGCTACCTGACGCACCCGTTCGCGGAGGCCGTGCTCGACGAGCCGCCCAACGTCTTGAAGGGCGCGACCTCGGCTGCCGGCGGCCTCTGGAGCACTACCGGCGACCTCGCCCGCTTCGGCGCATTCCTCCACGAGCCGGATCCGGAGGTGCTCGCGCCGTCGTCGCTCCACGAGATGCGGACGCTCCGCATCATGGCTGAGCCGCAACGCTGGACGCTCGGCTGGGGACTCGGCCTCATGCTGCACCGGTTCGGCGACCGGGTCTTCGCCGGCCACGACGGAGGCGCGATGGGGGGTGTCTCGAGCCTCGTCGTGGAGCAGGAGACGGGAGTGGGGGCGGCGGTGCTCGCGAACACGACGGCGCCGCTCGATCCGGCCGCGCTCGCCGGCGAGCTGGCGGGCACCGCGCTCGACGCCGACGCCGCCGAGCCCGAGCCCTGGCGGCCGGGCGAGCTGCCGCCGGACGACCTCGCCGGCGTCCTCGGCCGCTGGTGGTCGGAGGGCTACGAGTTCGTCTTCAGCTGGCGCGACGGGCACCTCGAAGCGCGTAGCGTGGCGACACCGGAGTGGCGGCGGCCGGCCGTCTTCGAGCGCGTCGAGGGCGACCGCTTCCGCACCGTCTCGGGCCGCGAGCGCGGCGAGTGGCTCGACATCGTCCGCGATGACGCTGGGACCCCGACGAAGCTCTACTGGGCGAGCTACCCGTTCACGCGCGACCCGCGGCCGTTCGGCCGAGAACAGAATTAGGAACCGGTTTGCCGCCGCTTAGCCAGCGGTTTGCGCACCCGGTGAACGTTCGGCCCGAGACGCACTTCCGCGTTCTCGAAGGAGGTTCACCGTGAAGCCAATGCTTCTCATCCTCTCCGCAGTTGCGATCCTCGCCGCGGCTGTCTCCGCCTCGTCGCGCCTGCCGGGCGGCTCGGCGTCGGCGGTGGCCGTCGCAAAGCCGTGCTCGCCCGTGCTGCGTCTGCCGCGGGCGACGCCGGCGGGGGAGATCTCGCTGTACGGCCGCATCGAGTCGGTGAAGCGGCACGGACGCAGCTTCGAGCTGCGGTTCGATCCGGCGCTCCTGCTCTCAGGAGTGACGGCGAGCCGGGCGGCACTCGCCGACACCGGCTCGAGCGAGGTCGCGAACGACACGTACACGCTCGACGAGAGCCATCGTCTGCTGACGTTCCGCGTCCCTGCGACCGCGAGCGTCACCGTGCTCGAGCGCTCCACGTGCACGACGCGCACCACGGTCGCTCGGCTGGCGAGGTCCATTCCCGCGGCGGCGTTCTGGATTCGCGTCCGCATCGACACCGTCCGCTCGCTCGACCAGCAGTACCACCCGTAGAACATCCACTGCGCGGGGGCGGCGAACGCCGCCTCCGCGCTACCGCGGCAGGATCCCCGACAGGTCCCACACCCGCGGGTTGTCGGGGACGAGCCGGAGCAGCACGCCCGGCTTCGACTTCCGCTCGGCGGCGAAACGTCGGCCGTCGCTGGGGCCGAGGTAGCGCCCGGCAATGGCGCACCGCGCGGCGGTGACGTCGCCTTCGACGAGCTCGGGCCGGCCACGTACCTCGACTCCGCGGAAGGGACGAGCCGCCTCGAAAACGACGAGGGCGCAGCGGGGGTCGCGCGCCAGGTGACGGAGCTTCACGTCGCCCTTCGCGATCACGACCTCGAAGGCGCCGTTCTCGAAGCGGAACCAGACTGGCGTGACGAACGCGCTCCCGTCCTGCCGGTACGTCGTCAGCACCGCCGGCGAGGGCGCCTCGAGCAGCGAGCGCACTTGCTCGAGCCGGCTTTCCGCACGTGCGGGTCGGGCGGCCGGGGGCCGGCGGCGGTCCAGCTGCCACTCGAGGAGCGCGACGAGCGCCCATGCGACGGCCACCGCGAGGACGATCCAGCCGGCGCCGAGCCCGGCGAAGCCGGCGCCCGCGGCGACCAGCAGCAGGAACGCTGCCTCGAGCGCGAGCCGCATGAGGTCGAGAGGCCCGCCTCCGCCGCCCACCCGGCGAACGCTACTCGTACTGGAGCGCCTCGAGGACGTTGAGCCGCGACGCGCGGCGCGCCGGCAGGATCGCCGCCACGAGGCCCGCCATGATCGCCGCGATGACGAAGACGACGACCGAGACGGTGGGTACGGCGAAGCCGATCCCGTCCTTCTTCAGCGCCTGCGTGACGAGGAAGGCGATGAAGAAGCCGAGGCCGATCCCGAGCGCAGCGCCGATCAGCGCCGTGATGACGCTCTCGTGGCGGATCATCCGCCGCACCTGGCGGCGCGTCATGCCGACGGCGCGCAGCATCCCGAGCTCCCGCGTCCGCTCGAAGACCGTCAGCACGAGCGTGTTCACGATCCCGAAGAGGCTGATGAGGATCGACAGGGCGAGCAGCACGTAGAGCAGTGCGAGCAGCTGGTTGATGAACCTCGCCTGGTTCTTCCGGAACTGCTTCTCGGTCTGGAGCTTGACGTCCGGATACGCCGTCAGCGCGGCCTTCAGCTTCTTGGTGTTCGCGTCGGTCGCGCCGCCGCGGATGTTCACGAACTGGAAGATGTTCGTCGGCTGGGGGTAGACCGCGTCGAAGGTGCGCTGGCCGATGATGACGTTCCCGAACGCGGGCGGGCCCTTCGGCGCGACGTAGGTCCCACGCAGGACAAGGTCGAGCCGCTTGCCGGTCGGCGTCTGGAGGACGAAGCGGCCGCCGATTCCGACGTGCCGATGCTTCGCGTAGGTCTTCTCCAGGATCGCGCCGTTCGCGCCGAGCTGCGCGGGCGTCGCATTCGAGCCTTGCGCCCAGTCGATGTGGATCACCTTCGCGATGTCCGCGTTCACGCCGCTCACGCTCACGTTCTTGCCGAAGGCGCTCCCGTCGCCGACCCGCTCGCCGGAGACGGCGGTCACGCCCGGAACCCGCACGAGCGTGCGCTCCGACGCGGGCGCGAACGGCGTGAAGCCGTCAGGCGAGGTGACGGCGTAGTCGGCGACGAACATGTGCTGGAAGGTGTCGTGGACGGTCCTCCGGATGCCGGACGCGAGCACGGCGACCGAGGTGACGAGCGCGATCCCGATCATCAGCGCCGCCGCCGTCGAGGCCGTGCGGCCGGGGTTGCGAATCGAGTTCGCGCGCGCGAGGCCGCCGGCGCTGCCGCCGATCCGCGTCGCCGGCCACCCGAGCACCGAGGCGATCGGCCGGACGAGCCACGCCGAGATCAGCGCGACGCCGACGAAGAGGAGGAACGCGCCCACGCCCATCGCGAGGAGCCGCTGCGTCACGCCGATCCCGTGGACGAAGAAGCCGTACAGGAGGAGCGCGATCCCCGCGGCCGCGACGAGCGCCTTGAGCGGCGGCCCGAGGAACGCGAGCCGACCGGGCGGCAGCTCCGCGCCCTCGCGCACGGCCGCGATCGGCGGCACGCGTGTCGCCCGGACGGCCGGCCGGAGCGCCGAGAGGATCGTGATGATCGTGCCGACGAGGAGACTCACGACGATCGTGCGCGTCGCGAAGACGGTCGCGCTCTTCGGCAGGTTGATCCCGACCGCCGCCATGAGCTTGTCGAGCCCGGCCGCAAGCGCGAAGCCGAGGAAGAGGCCAGCCACGGCCGCGACCGCGCCGACGACGAGCGCCTCCAGGAGGACCGAGCCCATCACCTGGCGGCGCGAGGCGCCGATCGTCCGCAGCGTCGCCAGCTCGCGCATGCGCTGCGCGACGGTGATCGAGATCGTGTTGAAGATGACGAACGCGCCGACGAAGAGGGCGACGCCGCCGAAGCCGAGCAGGATCTTCTGGATGATCCCGACGAAGCCGACGTCCTTCGTCTCCTGCTTCACCTGGGCGCTCGTCGTCCGCACCTGCGCCGTCGGGGGCAGGATCAGCCGGATCTCGGAGACGAGCTTGGCCGACGAGACGTCCTTCTTCGCGGCGACCCGGATCGCGTCGAGCTTGCCGACCTTGTTGAAGAGCTGCTCCGCCGTCTGCAGGTCGAAGACGGCAATCGTCGCCGAGCCGATCGTCGAGACGGTGCCGTACTTGACGATCCCCGAGATCGAGAACGGCTTCTCGGGCCCGCGCGCGATGACACGGATCGTGTCGCCAACCTCGAAGTGCTCCTTGTCCGCTGAGGCCTCGTCGATCGCGACCTCGCTCGAGGTGGTCGGGAAGCTCCCCGCCACGAGCACGAGCGGGTTGAAGCGCTCCTCGTGCGGCTGGTAGCTGACGGCGATCGCGGGGGCGCCGTGGGTCGAGAAGGTGGTGCCGTTGCGGCGGACGAGCTTGGCGGTGTCGGTGATCGACCCCGCTGCGGCGGCCACGTCCGGAAGAGCCTTGACCTTGTCGAGGACCGAGGCGGGGAAGCCGCCCGTGAGCGCCGCGCCACTATTCGAGCTCGAGATCGTCGAGCGCGCCGTGATGACGGCGCTCGTGTTCTTGTAGGACTCCGTGAAGATCGTCGTGAAGCCCTTGTTGATCGTGTCGGTGAGGATGAAGGTGCCGCTAATCATCGCGACGCCGAGGACGATCGCGAGCGCCGTGAGCGCCGAGCGGAGCTTCCGCCCCGCGAGGCCCTTCAGGGAGACGCCGATCACCGGACGTTGAGATCGTTCATGACCGCGAGCACCTCGGCCGCGTCCGAGCGACCGAGCTCGCGGACGATCAGGCCGTCGGCGAGGAAGAGGATGCGGTCGGCGATCGTAGCCGCGCGCGGGTCGTGCGTGACCATGACCGTCGTCTGGCCGAAGTCGTCGACCGACCGCCGCATGAGGTGGAGGATCTCCTCGCTCGTCGTCGAGTCGAGGTTGCCGGTCGGCTCGTCCGCGAAGACGACGGTGGGGCGCGAGACGAGCGCGCGCGCGATCGCGACGCGCTGCTGCTGGCCGCCCGAGAGCTCGGCCGGCCGGTGCGAGAGCCGGTCGGCGAGGCCGACCTGGTAGACGAGCGTCTTGAACCACTCGCGCTCCGGCTTCTCGCCGGCGATCGAGAGCGGCAGGACGACGTTCTCTTCCGCCGTCAGCATCGGCAGCAGGTTGAAGAACTGGAAGACGAAGCCGATGTGCCGGCGCCGCAGCTTCGTGAGCTCGGTGTCGCCGAGCCTGCCGATCGAGGTGCCGTCGACGAAGACCTCGCCCGAGGTGGGGCGGTCGAGGCCGGCGAGGATGTGCATGAGCGTCGACTTGCCCGAGCCCGACGGGCCCATGACGGCCGTGAGCTCGCCGCGGGCGACGTCGAGCGAGACGCCGCGGAGTGCGTCGACGGCGGTGTCGCCCTCGCCGTAGCGGCGGGTGACGGCGCGGGCGGCGACGACCGAGCCGTCGGCGGGGGCGCGCGAGGACTGTGGAGCGGTTGCGGTTTCGGTCATCGCCCCAGTCTGCCGAAGGCGGGTCTATCCGCGCGGCGCGTAGTGGCTCAGTTTGAGGCTTGACGGATGAGCACCCGCCTGCGAGGGCCGCAGGGATCACCACTATTCATGGTCGCGCTCACACAGCTCGCAGAACTGGTGGACTAAGAGACGTGAGCGAGGCCCGACTGATTCTCACCTGCGGATTGCCCGGGGCGGGTAAGACCGCACTCGCAAGGCAGCTAGCCGCGGACCGGAGCGCCGTGCGCCTCACGAAGGATGAATGGCTCACGGCTCTCGGCTCCAGCCCCTGGGATACGCCGACCCGGGAGAAGGTCGAACACGAACTCTGGCGCCTTGCCCAAGAAATCTTGCGCCTCGGTCTGAGCGTCGTCCTCGATTTTGGGCTCTGGGCGCGGACCGAACGTGACGAGATGCGATCCGCGGCTCGTGGCCTTGGTCTCGCCGTTGAACTGCACTTCGTCGACGTGCCTACTGACGAACTCTGGCGGCGCATCGAGGCCCGAAACTCGCAGCCACCCTGGGACAGCCACCCGATCCGCCGCGCCGACTTCGACGGGTGGCTAACCATTTTCCAGGCGCCCGATGCTGCCGAGCTGGCCTTGTTCGACCCCCCGCCAGACTCAAACTGAGCCACTACCGCGCGGCGGAGTTAACCGACCTTTACGACATGGTCGCTATCTGTCGCCAGCGACCCAGAAGCCCGCGACGACGGCAGCGTAGACGGCGACGAGCAGGACCCCTTCCCAGCGGCGCGCCTTCCCGTCGTGGATCACGAAGCCGACGAAGACCGCCGCCGCGCCCATCGCGACGAGCTCGACCGGGCGGAACGCGAGCGAGAGTGCAGGGGTGACGGCGAAGGAGAGGAGCGCGACGGCAGGCGTGACCAAGAGCGCGACCTGCGCGCTCGACGAGACGGCGATCTCCGTCGCGAGGCGCACGTTCCCGCGGCGGGCGATGACGATCGCGCCTCCGTGCTCGGCCGCGTTGCCGACGATCGCCACGATCACGGCCGAGACGAAGAACTCGGACAGGCCCGCCGCCTCGGCGAAGGCGTCGAGCGAGTGGACGAGGATCTCGCTGACGAACGCGGTCGCGGCCGTCGCGACTGCGAGGGTGGCGAGCGCGGCGGGTAACGACCAGCCGGTCGCGACCTCGCCCGAGGCGGCGTGCAGCCGGCGATGGCGGCGGAGGTTCGCGAGCGTGACGCCGACGTAGAGGGCGAGCAGCGCGAGCGAGACCGGAATCCCCGCCACCGCGAGCGAGTGCCGCTCGGGGTCGCCGTGGAAGCCGGCGACCGATGGGACGAGAAAGGCGAGGACGGCGACGACGACGAGCCCGAGCTGCGCGAGGAGCGACGCGCGGTCGAGCCGGCCCTCGCCGGCCGCAAAGAGCGCGACGCCGAGCACGAGGAGGATGTTCGAGACGACGCTGCCGGTGAGCGAGCCGCGGACGACGTTCGGGAGGTCGTCCGACACGGCAAGGAGCGCGATGATGAGCTCCGGCGCGTTGCCGAAGCTCGCGTTCAGGAAGCCGCCGATTCCCGGGCCGGTGTGCCCGGCAGCGTGCTCCGTCGCCTCGCCGATCAGCCAGGCGAGCGGAACGAGCGCCGCCGCGGCGAGGACGAACAGGGCGACGTCTCCCGCGTGCAGGAGGTCGGCCATGAAGGTGACGGGCGCGAGGACGAGCGACGCCCACAGAAGCTTGCGCCCCACGAGGGCAGCAGCCTACCGGGCCGCTGCCGCGCCTACCCCACGGGGGCGGCGCTGTCAAGTCTTGCGGCCTTGTGCAGGGCACCTCACAATTCCCACATGCAAACGCGGCGCGCCGAGGTGGTCACGGAGCTCCCGCTCCGGCCGCAGGACGAGGTCGAGTGCCGCCGGTGCGAAGTCCACTGCGACAAGGTGGTGTACCCGGGGGCCTGCGTCGAGCGCGCGTGTCCGTTCCTCTACGCCTACGAGGATCACGGGCACACGTTCGTCGGCTGCACGCAGAAGGTCTACGGCGTCGAGATCGACCTCGACCTGCTCCGCGCCGCCGAGTCGGGCGCCGGTGGCTTCGGCGCCGTGAAGGCGATCGGCCGGCCACTTCCGATGTGCTCGGTCGAGGTCGAGAGCTGCTACGAGAGCCGCGCCGACGAGCTCGGCTGCGTGAACCCCGAGTTCTCCGAGCTGCCGGTCGGCGAGCCGACCTTCCGCGTCTTCGCGACGATCCCCGGCTAACCACCCGCGGTAGGTGGCACCCGCTGGAGCGGGCCGGCCGGCTCGTCCCCGTCGTGCACTAGTGCACTAGGAATCTTCGGCGGGCGGACGCAGCGCGACCGAGGCGCCGCTTGCGGCGCCGTTCTCAGGACGTGCAGGCTCAGCCTGCGCGTCCGTCTGCAATGACCGGTCGACACGACGTCGGGCCGATGGCCTTCCTCCTGGTTACCGCTCCGCGAGCGGCCGCAACACGACGAACCCGCCGAGCGGACAGAGCGCGACGACGAGGAAGCCGAGCCGCCAGGAGGTCGCGGCGACGAGTGCCGCGAAGGCGATCGGGACGACGATCGAGCCGAGCGCGAGCGCGGTCTGCTGGATGCCGATCGCGGCGCCGCTCCGCGCCGTTCCTGCCCGCTCGGCGGCGGCCGTGTAGGACAGGCCGTTCCAGGACAGGCCGAGGGTCCCGGCGACGAGCAGCGCCGGGACGAGCAGCCAGGCGCTCGCGTCGACGAGCGCCGCCGACAGGGCGACCGCCGCCGCGAGCGCCGCGCCGATCCGCCGCAGCGGAACTATGCGCGCCCGCAGCCGGTCCGACCAGCCGCCGACGCCGATGCGCGCGACGCCTCCGAGCACCTGCATCACCGCGAGGACGGCCGCCGCGGCGCCGTTCGAGAACCCACGCGCCTGGTGCAGGAAGAGGACGACGAAGCCGATCAGCGCGAACTGCGCCGCTAGGTAAAGCATGCTCCCGCCGCAGAGCAGCCAGAGCCGCCCGTCGCGGAGCGGGTGTGCGATCTCGCCCTCGATGTCGTCGGCCGGGGCGTCGCGGAGGAGCGCCACCCCGATGGCGGCGCCGAGCCACGCTCCGATCGCGAGCGCGACGAACGACCATCGCAATCCCGGCCCTGTCGCGAGCGCCGGCAGGACGACCGCGGCAACCGCGCCCCCGAGCGGCACCGCCGTCTGCCGGATGCCGAGCGCCAGGCCACGCTCGTCCGGCCCGAACCAGCTCATCACAGCCCGGCCGCTCGCCGACTGGACGCAGCCGCCGAAGGCGCCCGACAGCGCGAGCAGGGCGACGAGCGCGCCGTAGCTGCCCACGAACGCCGCGCCGACGAGGGCGGCGCCCGATCCCGTGAGCCCGAGCGCGATCGTCGTCCGCTCGCCGATCCGGTCGGCGAGGATCCCCCACGGCAGGAGCGTGACGACGAGGCCGATGCTCACGGCCCCGAGCACGACGCCCACCTGCGCGAGGCTGAGGTCGTAGCGGTGCTGGATGGGCGGAGCGATCGAAGGAAGGCCGACGAGGGACGCGGAGAAGGTCGCCTGCGCGAAGACGCCCGCCCCGAGGATCGTCCAGCGGTACCGGTCGCCGCTCAGGTCCAGCGCGCGTGCAGCTCCTTGAGCTTGCGCACCTCGTCGGCGTCCGGCCCCTTGTTGTCCTTGCCCGGCACCTCGAGCAGCGCGGGGAGGCCCTGCAAGCGTGGGTGCGAGAGGAAGACGCCGAGCTCCTCGCCGAGCAGGCCGTCGCCGATGTTCGCGTGCCGATCGCGGTTGGAGGCGAGCGGCGCGGCCGAGTCGTTCACGTGCAGGGCGCGGAGCCGCTCGAGGCCGATCCGCGTGTCGAGGTCGCGGACGAGCGCGTCCAGCTCGTCACGCGAGGTCACGTCCACACCGGACACGAAGAGGTGGCACGAGTCGAGGCAGATCCCGAGCCGGGGATGGGCGTCGAGCGCCTCGAAGATCGTCGCCAGCTCGTCGAGCGAGCGGCCGATCGTGCCGCCCGCGCCGGCCGAGTTCTCCATCAGGAACCAGGTCGTGTCGGTGCAGAGGTCGAGGAGCCCGCGCATCGCGTCGACGACCCGCTCGATGCCCGCCTCGAAGCCTGCGCCGAGGTGCGAGCCGATGTGGAAGACGACCCCGTCGGCGTCGATCGCACACGCGACCTCGATCGTGTTCCGGAGCGACGCGACCGACTTCTCGTAGAGATCGTCGTTCGGGCTCGCGAGGTTGACGAGGTAGAGCGCGTGGCAGATGACGGCGCCGATTCCGGCCTCGGCGCGTCCTTCCTTGAAGCGCTCGAAGGTCTCCGGCTTGTGGTTCGTCGGCCGCCATGTCCGCGGGCTCTGCGTGAAGACCTGAACCGCGTCGCAGCCGAAGCTCTCGGCCCGGTCGATCGCCGTGTGGATCCCGCCGGACGAAGAGACATGTGCGCCGAAGAGCACGCGCTCACCGTAACCACCCTTTTCGGTGTGTCCCGGGGCGGGTCCGACGCAGGCACGAAAGGACATGGCGCTTTCAGGCATGTTGACACTCGGCCCGCATTGGCCGATACTGCTTGCCAGGAGGTGCGGAAGTCGCACCCGGGATAGGGGAAAGTGGTGACGGTCGCGGTGATCGCCGCTCAGGTGGCTCTTGGCGCGATCCTCGCAGTGGCCGGGGCGGCAAAGGTGTGGGCCCCCGCTCCGTTCCAAGCAGTTCTCCTGACCAGTGGTCTGCCAGTCGCTTGGGCGCGGTTTGCCGCGACTGCCGTCCCCGCCGCTGAGATCGCCACGCGATCGCGCTCTTCAGCGTAGGCGGACTGGCACTCCGGGTGACCTTCGCGCTCGCGAGTGCTCTATCTCTTGCTTGGCGGTCGATCACAAGAGGCGCGCTACTCGCCACCATCGCCGGATGGTGCGCTGCATCGGGAGGTGGACTTTACGACGGAATATCAATCTATTCTATCGTGGTAGGAACGGTGCTTGTCGCCTTCGTTACTGCTGTTGTGGTAATGCGCCGCATCCGCCCCGTGCTGGTCGTTACGGAACGAGACTTCGAAAGTTCGTAAGCGGGAGAAAGTATGAGCAGCCTAGTCTTGGTCTCGCACCTTGCGCTGTGGTTACTCCTCATGATGAATTTTCTTCTTGTTCTCACCCTCTATCGACATTTCGGGCTCATGTCTCTTGGAACGCTGGAGGGTGTACAGCGTGACGGACTTGCGGTGGGAGATCGAACAGTAGCGATCATCGGCGTGAAACCGAATGGGCTTGACGGGAGTTGGAGTCCATCGCCGACGCGGCCGAGTCTCTTGCTGTTCGCCGCTCCTGATTGCGAACCATGTCGAGCCGTGTTTCCCGATATCAATGAACTTGCCGACACCGGCGACATGGACGTCGCCGTTGTCACAGACGGCCCGCAGGAACAAGCAGAGGCCTTGGGAAAGCACATCACCAGTAACAACATAACCGTCTTGGCTGATGATGCATCTGGGGCGTTCGGCAATTATCGAGTACGTGTCACGCCGTTTGCGTTCGTCATCGGCGAGGATGGACGTGTGCGGGCGAAAGGACTTTGCAACGATCCACTCCGCATACGAGAGCTTCTAGATGCTGCCGGCCTCGTAGCGCCAATGGAACTGACATCGCACATGACGCGCTCCACCCGCAACGGGGAGAAGGAGGAGGTATGACCACCATCGCTCGAGCAACGGAAGAGGTCGCCCGTCGCATTGATCGCCGAAAGTTCCTGCGCCGAACCGCGGCTGCCGTGTTTAGCTTCACCGTCGGTGGCGCAGTAGCAGGCATCCGTGCGCCTGCCGCCTGGGCGACCCATTGCGACTTTACGGATGACGCATGCCAATGCGGTCCGCTCAACGGACAGTATTGCGTTGGCTGCCGCGATGCTGCATGTCCATCAAATTGCACGGCGCACATGGGCCATTGTCCAGCTGGTCCCGATTACCAATGCTGGTGCACGAAAATGTGTTGTTTCAATTGCAGCAATCCTAGCGCGTCGTTCTGCGGACACTACAAATGCTGTGATTGCGACTGTCCTCTCGGCGTCGGCTGTACATGTCGTGCGTTCACGTATAGCTGCCGATCGACTGCGAATACTCTCGCCCCTCCGTGCTGCTAACCGCTCAAATGGAATTCTTGCGCTTAGAAGCTTTTGCGATCGCAGCTGCATGTGGATTCTCAGCGCCCAGGCCCCGTGAACGATCAACATGGCAATCGCCATGACGGTTTCAGGTGGAAACCGACGGCAGCAGTTGAAAGTGATTCTCGCGCACCTCGTCGGTGCTGCGGCCGGCGGTGCGTGCATGGGTCTCTTCTGTGGTGTCATTGGAGCCGGCCTCGGCCTGGCACGCTTCGACCTCGGAATCCTCATTTTCGCGGTTGTCGCGATTCTGGCCGTGTCCCGGCAGAAGCGTGGTCGGTCTGTCGGCCGGACGTGTCAAGTACCTCGAACGTGGGGCCGGATCCGAACCAGCTACAGCGTTCTCTTTCGATGGGGGTGGCTATTGGGCTTCGGCTTCGCGACTCTCATACCGTATCCAGCATTCCTTCTGGTTCCGGTCGCCGAGTCGCTCGTCCCGGTCCGGGACGCCGTGTTGGTCGGTGCGATCTTCGGGCTGGTCCGCCAGAGCGTGATCATCTGGCCATTGGTCGCTGCGAGAGAGCCTCGTGAAGCAATGAACCTCCTTCCAGCGATGCGTCGTTACGGACGGGTTCTCGACTTCAGCCTTCCTACCTGCGTTCTCGCCGGCTTGGTGCTTAATTCATTCACAACGTGAGAATCGGTCTCCATCCTCCTCGTGTGCGTTCGGTGCGCGCTGTCTTAGCCGCAACAGCTTTGGCGGTCGTTGTCGCTGGCTCTTTCACGCTCGCCCTAGGCGGGTCGAATCGTTCCAGCTGCGGTCCCGCCCATCCATTGCCCGAGCAGGGAAAAAGCTACGACCTGCCACGTCTGGGACCGCTCGCGCTCCAGGCCGGCTTCCGGAGTGACTTTGTCCTCGGCTACCCCTACAAGGTCGGCATCACCCGCTACGACACGTCACACGCGACCATCGAGCTTCGCGGCTGGCGCTGCGACGATCACCGACCTCTTCACTTTCTCTACCACGGTCTCCGACTGCCCAAGCCGCCGTTGACGGCGGCAGAGTTGCAGCGCCTCGAAAGTCCCGTCGGTCGGCTGCGGTGGTATCAGGCGCCGGAGGGCCAGTCCCTGCTCATCTACGCGGGCTACATGCTCTTCTGGGCCCACGGAGACTGGAAGATCGAGGCCAGCGCCGGCGGGGAGGTCCTCGGCGAGCTGGTACTCCGCATGTAGCTGGCGCACTTAGCATTGGCGGCAATGTCCGTCCGCGTCCGCATGGCGCCGAGCCCGACGGGCTTCCTGCACATCGGCGGGGTGCGCACCTTCCTCTTCAACTGGCTCTTCGCGCGCCGGCACGGCGGGGAGTGCCTGCTCCGGATCGAGAACACCGACACGAGCCGCGAGGTGGCGGAGGCGGCGCAGCAGATCCAGGACTCGCTGCGCTGGCTCGGGATCGAGTGGGACGGGCCGGTGACGTTCCAGCTCGACCGCCTCGAGCGGTGCCAGCAGGAGGCGCGGCGTCTCGTCGAGCGTAGCTCGGCCTACGAGGACGAGGGCGCGATCCGCTTCCGCATGCCCGACGAGGGCTCGACCGCCTTCGACGACCTCGTGCTCGGCCGGATCGAGGTCGAGAACCGCCAGCTCGAGGACCTCGTGATCCTCCGCTCCGACGGGCGGCCGACCTACAACTTCGCCTCGCCGGTCGAGGACTGGCTCGACGGCATCACGCACGTCATCCGCGGCCCCGACCACATCTCGAACACGCCGAAGCAGCTCCACATCCTGCGCGCGCTCGGCGCCGAGCCGCCTCGGTACGCCCACGTGCCCAACATCAACGGACCGGACGGGCGCAAGCTCTCGAAGCGGCACGGCGCGACCTCGCTCGACGAGTTCCGTCACGCCGGATACCTGCCCGACGCGCTCGTCAACTTCCTCGCCTTGCTCGGCTGGAGCTACGACGACCGCACGACGATCATGAGCCGGAGCGAGCTGATCGAGCGCTTCTCGCTCGAGCGCGTCCAGCCGAGCCCGGCGACGCTCGACTACCAGAAGCTCGACTGGATGAACGGGGTCTACATCCGCGCGCTCTCGCCGGAGGAGTTCGCGGAGACACTCGTCCGCCACCTTCGCGAGGAGGGCTACGACTGGGACGGGGAGCTCGTGCGCCGCGCGGCGCCGCTCGTCCAGGAGAAGATC
Source organism: Gaiellaceae bacterium (assembly GCA_035640455.1). Taxonomy (GTDB): domain Bacteria; phylum Actinomycetota; class Thermoleophilia; order Gaiellales; family Gaiellaceae; genus AC-50. Next base: position 16,092 of record DASQWB010000108.1, read on the forward strand.
AAGCGGCTCGGCGAATTCCCGGACTACGCCCGGTTCCTGTTCGAGGAGGTCGAGCCGGACCCGGCGCTCGTCGACGGCAGCCGGCCGATCCTCGAGGCGGCCGCCGAGCGCCTGCGGCAGGTCGAGCCGTTCGCGGCCGCGCCGATCGAGCAGACGCTCCGCGAGCTCGCCGCCGAGCTCGACCTCTCGCCGCGGAAGGCGTTCCAGCCGATCAGGGTCGCCGTCACCGGCTCCACCGTCTCACCGGGCCTCTTCGAGAGCCTGGAGCTCCTTGGCCGGGAGCGGGTGCTCGAGCGGCTCAGTAGGGCCAGCGAGAACTAGCTCCCACGTGTCGACCGGTCGTTTCAGACGGCCCCACCGGCAGAGCCGGTGCGGCCTGAAGTCGGCGTCGGAAGCGACGCCTTAGCGCGGCCGGATCCTGAAGGGCTTGGGCCGCGCGAGCGGGTCCAGGGCCCGCTGGAACTCGAGCCAGGCCCGGCGGCGAAACTGCGCGGTCGGGCGGGGGAGGTCTCTCGGCGCAGGCGCCTTCGGACCCTCGGGTGCGCCCTCGTCCCTTCTCATTTCTAAAGGGGAAACGGGTGCGGTCGAGACGGGGTTACGCCCAGCGGCGGAGCAGGGCGCACGCGAGGAGCGTGAGCCCGCCGGCGGCGAGCGGCCACTCGCGGAAGAGCGCCCCGAGAGCGACGACGATCGCTCCCACGAGTGAGAGTGCGATCGCATAGGCGGCGACGCGGGCCGAGCCCTCGTCGGCCGCGGCCGGCGCCTCCGGCACGGGCACGAGCCGCAGGCGCGCGAGGCGAACGCGGAAGAGGGCGCCTCGCCACTCCCAGACGAGCGGCTCGGCCGCTTCCGCGCCGCCGTAGGCGACCGCGTCGGCGACCTCGGCCGTGGCGTCCCGAGCCCCGGCGAGCGCGGACGCGAGCTCCGCGTGCGACGTCTCGGCGTCGGCCGGCGGCGCGATCCCTGCGACAACTTCACTCGCAGCGTGCAGCGTGTACTGGAGCCGCGGCAGCCCGTCGAGCGCATCCGGGTCGGAGAGCCGCGCGACCGGATCGGCTGCGATGCGCTCGAGCTCCATGACCGCCTCCGAGAGGCCGCGCCAAAGGCCGGCGATCTTCGTCGCGTAGCGCTGCCGGTCGCCGGTCCTGACGTCCTGCCTCACCGCAGTCGATCATATCCACCCGCACCTGCTCCGCAGCCCGCCAACGAGTCGACGTGCCTTGTGGCTACACTCAGCGGCCGTATGGGGGGCGGCCACTCCGTGCTCGTCGTCGATGACGAGCCCTCGATCCGGCTTCTCTGCAAGGTGAACCTCGAGCTCGAGGGCTATACCGTGCTCGAGGCCGACACGCTCGAGGACGCGCGGCGGCAGCTGCGGGCGACCCCCGTCAGCGTCGTCCTCCTCGACGTCCACGTCGGCTCGGAGGACGGGCGCGAGCTCCTCGCGGAGATCCACACCCAGTGGCCGTCGACCCGGATTGCGCTCTTCTCCGGCACCTCGGGATATGCCGGCGTCGCCACGGCAGGTGCAGACGCCGTGATCCCGAAACCGTTCACGCTCGACCACCTGACCGAGACGGTTGCGCGTCTTGCGTCCGGTGCGCGAGTATAGATTCCTCTTCTGCCAAATGAGCGCAACCGCCGTCCGTAGTCCGACCGAGTACGAGTCCCAGCTCCAGCGCTACCTCTACGAGCGCTCCGAGGAGGGGCGCGCGGTGCGCGTGGGCGAGAAGGAGACCTCGGAGCAGGCGGCGATCGTCGCCCGCTACGCCGACCTCTTCAGCCGCGAGCAGCTCGACGTCCTGCGCGCCGCCGAGGAGAGTGCCGCCGGCGAGGAGCGCGAGCGGCTCTTCCGGCTGCGGAAGACCTGCGAGGGCGGTCTGCTCGTCAGCGAGCTCGCCGAGCGGGAGGACGCGCTCGAGAACGCGATCCTCGCCGCGCGTGTGACCTTCCGCGGCGAGGAGATGCCGCTCCGCTCGGCGCAGGCGCGACTGGCCGTCTTGTCCGACTACGGCGACCGCGACGAGCTCGGCGAGCTGCAGGCCGAGCTCTCCGCGACGTTCAACGATGACCGGCTCGAACTCCTGCGGGCGAGCGAGGAGCTTGAGGCCGAGCTCTCCGGCCAGGCCGATCCCGTCGCCCGCAACGAGGAGGAGAAGGGGATCTCCCTCCGCGAGCTCGAGTCGGCGCTCGCGATCGCCGCCGAGCGCACCGAGGCGCGCTTCCACGCCCTGCGCGAGCGCTGGTTCGAGCGCCTCCTCGGGCCGGGGCGGGACGAGCATCCGGCGTCGCACCACACGGGGTACCTGCGCCGGCTGACGCCGCTCGACTCGACCTACACGCGGGAGCGCTCGGTCGAGGTCTGCCTCGCCACGCTCGAGCGGCTCGGCTTCCGCCTGGCGGACGACCCGAACATCCGGCTCGACCTCGACGACCGGCCGCAGAAGTCGCCGCGGGCCTGCGTGATCGCCTCCGACCCGCCGACGGTCGTGCACCTGATCACGCGCGCGCAAGGCGGTCTCCACGACTACCAGGCGTTCCTCCACGAGGCCGGGCACGCGCTCCACTACGCGGGCGTCGACCCGTCGCTGCCGTACACGTTCTGCAAGCTCTCGCGCGACCACGCGCTGACCGAGATCTACTCCTACATTCTCGAGGCGATCACGCGCGAGCCCGAGTGGCACGCCGAGCACTTCGGCCTCGCCGACGAGCAGGCGGCCGAGAACGCGGAGGCGACGGTCTTCCTCGAGGCGCTGCTCTTCCACCGCTACGTCGCGAAGCTCCGCTTCGAGCTCGAGTTCTGGTCGCGCTTCGCGCAGGACAGCGGGACGCCGACCGGCTACGCCGAGCTGCTCGGAGCGGCGACCGGCCTCCGCTACCGCGCCGACGGCTACCTCGGCGACATGGACGCCGGCTTCTACTCCGCCGACTACCTGCGCGCCTGGATCCGCTCGACGCAACTCCGTGCCCAACTCGTCGCCGAGGTCGGCGAGCACTGGTGGCGGCGCCCCGAGACCGGCGAGCTCCTGCGCGCGCTCTTCTTCGAGGGAACGCGGCCGACGAGCGAGGAGGTCGCCGGGCGGCTCGGCTACGAGCCGCTCGACGTCGGGCCGCTCGTCGACCAGCTGAACACGCGGTAGCCCTCCCGCGGCTAGCGGTGCCAGGAGGCGCCGTTCGCGCCGTTCGTCCCGTCCACGGGGCGCGGCTTGCCTCCGTCGAGCGGGACGATGAAGAGCTGGGACTGAACGTCGCCGGGATTGCCGGAGCCTCGCGAGACGAGGACCGCGTCGCTCGTCGGCGACCACGACTGCGGAGCGATGTGGCCGCCGCGGAGCAGATGCTTCCGCACGGTGCCCGCAGGGTTGACGATGTCGAGGGAGTCGACCTCGCGCTGGCGCGAGCTCTTGACGACGCTCTGCACCGCGATCCACTTGCCGTCGGGGGACCAGACGGGGTAGGTGTCCGCCCTCGAGGTGTTCGGCAGAGGTCGCGGCCGGCCGCCCCGGAAGCCGACGACGGCGATGCCGCCGGGGAAGCCGTATGCGATCTGCCGCCCGTTCGGAGACCAGGTCGGGTGATAGCCGAACGTCCTCGTCACCTCGACGAGTCGCCCGTCGAGTCCGTACGTCCAGATCCTCCACGTACCGTCGAGACGCGGCGAGCTGAACGCGATTCGCCGCCCATCCGGGGACCACGCCGGACCCTGGATGATCGCTGCACCCGAGCTCGTCTCCCTGTAGAGCAGACGCGGCTTGCCGCCGCCGGCCTTCATCCGGTAGAGCGCGTTCCCTACGACCTTGACGTAGACGAACGACTTCCCGTCGGGTGCCCACGACGGACTCTGCTCCATGCCCCGAGTGTTCGTCAGCTGCCGGAACTGGGAGCCGTCGGCGCGGACGGTGTAGATGTCCGTCGCGCCCAGGGAGCCGCCGCTGAAGACGATCTTCCCGTGCGGCTTCGCATCCAGCCGCGCTCCTGCGCCGGGCGAGGCGACGAGCACGGCGGCGACGGCGAGCAGGAGTCGAGCTGGGAGCACGCCGTTAGGGTGACTCGAAGGTACGCCTTCGACACTGGGCGTTCAGCTAGTCGAGCTAGGCCCGACGGGTGGGAAGAGGCGCATACGGGATTCGAACCCGTGCCGCCGCCGTGAGAGGGCGGTGTCCTAGGCCACTAGACGAATGCGCCGCGGCGAAGGGTTCAGTCTAGCCAGGCAGGGGAAGGATCGCGGCGTGTTCGGACGCTGGCGCAGGAAGCGCGAGGACGCGCGCGCGGCGAAGCAGCAGGGCGATCCGCAGGCGCTCGAGCGCGAGGGCGATCCCCGCGGCGGGCTCCAGAGCGAGGAGTACCGGAGCGCCGATCCGCGCGAGGTCGTCGAGGAGGGCGGCGTCGTGATGGGCGGCCCCGGCGGCGCGCCGCAGGAAGGTGAGCCGGTCGAGGAGCGGCGCGCCCGCGACCGCGAGTAGCGCGAGATACGCTCGCCGCGTGCGGGTCGCCGTAGCGTCCGTCCTCGTCGTCCTTGCGTCCGTCACCGTGGCGTCGGCGGCGATCGTGCCGCAGCGGGGCATCGCCGACGTCCGGCTCGCAATGACGAAGGCGCAGGTGCGTGCGGTGCTCGGGGCGCCGAGGCGGGCCGTCCACGGCTCGAACGAGTTCGGCTCGTTCACGGTCTACCGCTACCGCGGTCTCCGCGTCACCTTCCAGGGGAACCGCAGGGTGACGGACGTCTTCACGACGCGGCCCGGCGAGCGGACGGCTCGCGGCGTCGGCGTCGGCTCCACCGAGGCGCAGGTCCGGGCGAAAGTGGCAGGCGTCCGCTGCCGCACCGAGGCCGGCTTCCGGCACTGCTTCGTCGGCCGCTTCCTGCCCGGCCGGCGGGTGACCGACTTCCGCATCAGGCGCGGCCACGTCACTTCCGTCGACGTCGGCTTCGTGATCGACTAAGGGCCGCCTCGGAAGAGGGATGGTCCGGCGCCGCGCGGGTGCCGATGCCACCAGCGGGAGCCGCGCCGCATGCCGGAATTCGCATCGAAGGACGTCGCAGAGACCGAGAAAGGCTTCGGAACCGGTCTGCGCGCCCAGCTCGAGCGTCGTCGGGAGCCTGCAGCGGGGAACGGCGAGGCCGCGCGCGCCAAGGCCGCGCCGGACAGCTTGCCCGCGACTCCGCCCGTCGACGTCGACGACGCCGACCTCGAGGCGCTGCGCAGCGAGCTCGCCGCCTCGCTCGCGCGCGAGCAGCAGCTCCGCGGAGCGCTTAGCGAAGAGGTCGCGGCCTACGAGCGCGAGCTCCATCCCCAGCACGACGTCGCCGTCCGGCAGGCCGAGCTCGACGAGCGGGCCGGCCGGCTGTCGGCGTTCGAGGCCGCGCTCGAGGAGCGCGAGCGGCACGTGGCCGAGCAGGTCGCGGCGCTCGAGCTCGAGCGGCGCCGGCTCGTCGAGGAGAACAACGAGCTCGCGGCCGTCCAGGCCCGCACCGCGGAGCGCGAGCAGCACGTCAAGGCGAAGCTCCGCGAGCTGACCTCGGCCGACGACGAGCGCGCGCGGGCGGCGGAGGACCTGGCGAAGCAGGCGAGCGCGATCGCGGCGCGCGAGAAGAAGGTCGCCCGTGCCGAGGCTGCGCTCGAGAGCAAGACTCGCGAGACGACCGCGCGGACGGAGGCGCGAGACCGCAGCCTCGCCGAGCGCGACGAGGCGCTGAAGGCGCGCGACCGCGAGCTCCGCGAGCGCGAGAAGGAGCTGGCGCAGGGCGAGCGCGAGTTCTCGAAGACACGGGCGAGCGTCGACACGCGCGGCGAGCTTCTCGACGAGCGGGAGCGGGAGCTCGACGCGCGCGCGAAGGAGCTCGAGGCCTCGGCGGCCAAGCAGTCGGCGGCGGCGCAGGAGGCCGCGGCGCGGACGGCCGAGGTCGAGGCCCGCGAGGCGGCCGTCGTCGAGCGCGAGCGTGAGCTCGAGAGCAAGGCCGGCGAGCTCCGCGCCGAGGGCGACCGGCTCCGTGCCGAGGTGGCCGGTCAGGGCGAGGCGGCCGAGGCCGCGGTCGCCCGGGCGACCGCGCTCGAGGAGCGCGACCAGTCGCTGTCGGAGCGGGAGCAGGAGCTGCGCGCGCGCGAGGCGAAGCTCGCGGGCCGCGACGAGGAGCTCTCCGAGCGCCAGCGCCAGCTCGACGCGAAGGAGCAAGAGCTCGCCGCGACCGCGGAGCGCCTCCGGAAGGAGCTGGCTGCCGGTCAGGACGCGTCCGGACGCGCCGCCGCCGAGCGGATGACGGCCCTCGACGAGCGCGAAGCCGCCCTCGCGAAGCGCGAGCGTGAGCTGGCCGAGCGCGAGCGGAAGCCGGCGAAGGCCGCTCCGGACACCGACCGCGACGCGGCTCTGGCTGCGCGCGAGGCGGAGCTCAACCGGCGCGAGGCGGCGCTCAAGCGCGTGGGCGCCCAGGCCGAGCTCGCGCACGACCTCGAGGAGCGAGCGGCCGCGCTCGACGCGCGCGAGCGCGAGCTCGCGCAGCGCGAGGCGGCGCTCGGCGACGTCGATGCCACCGCCGCGTCGGAGCTCCGGCGGATCGAGCGCAAGGAGAAGCGGCTCGTCCAGGCCGAGGAGTCGATCCACACGCGCCTGCACGAGATCGACGAGCGCGAGGCCGAAATCGAGGCTCGGGAGGTGCGCGTCGAGGCCGATTTCCAGATCCGCGAGGACAAGCTCGAGCTGCGCGAGAAGAAGGTCGCGGAGCTCGAGAAGCGGCTCGGCAAGAAGGAGAGCGACCTCGCCGCCTACGTCGGCCAGCTCCAGGAGCAGCTCGACGGCCGCGGCAACGGCTCCTCCGCGCAACTCCCGGTCGCTTAGGACGGTCTTGGTGGAATTTCAGCGGGTCGACCGGTCGGTTCAGACGGATGCGCGAGCAAAGCGCGCACGTCCTGACGACGGCGCCGCAAGCGGCGCCTCCTAGGCCTTCGTCGACCCCTCGCGGCTACCCTGCTCGGCATGCGAACTCCGATCGACCGGCTGACGCAGCGGCTGCCGCGCCGCGTCCGCATCGCCCTCGACTGGATCGTCACGATCGGCGTCGTGGTGGCGGTCGTCCTGACGGTCAAGGTCGAGGTCGCGAACCCGTACCGCATCCCGTCGGCGTCGATGGAGCCAACCCTCCAATGCGCGCGGCCGACTCCGGGATGTGACGGGGCGTTCTCCGACCGGGTGATCGCGAACCGCCTCGCGTATCGGTTCCACGACCCGCACCGCGGCGACATCGTCGTCTTCAACGCCCCACTGGCGGCCAAGCAGCACTGCAGCGAGGGCGGCACGTTCGTGAAACGGATCATCGGCCTGCCGGGCGAGGTCGTCTCGGAGCGCGCCGGAATCGTCTACATCGACGGCAAGCCGCTCCACGAGCCGTACGTCGACCCGCGCCGGCGCGACACGACGACGCAGACCTGGCCGCGCGTCCCTAAGGGCGAGTACTTCGTCATGGGCGACAACCGCGTCTCCTCGTGCGACTCCCGCGAGTGGGGGCCGGTGCCGCGCAAGAACCTGATCGGGCCGGTCCTGCTGACCTACTGGCCGCCGAACCGGATCTCGTTCCGGTAGCTAGCGGAGCTCGCGGAAACCGAGGTCGAGGAGACGGCGAGCGTCGCCGTACTCGTCGCCGCTCCGTAGGACGACGGCGATCAGCTCGACCGAGCCACGCTTTGCCGACGCGACCAGGCAGTGGCCGGCCTTCTCCGTGTAGCCAGTCTTGACGCCGTTCGCGCCGCGATAGAGGCCGAGGAGCAGGTTCTTGTTCAGGTACTCCTTCGCGTAGGTCGGAGCGCTCCACGAGACGCGCTTCACCCGCGTCCGCACGATGCGGCGGAAGCGCGGGTCGCGGAGCGCGTAGCGGGTGAGCGCGGCGAGGTCCCAGGCCGACGAGAAGTTGCGTGAGTCGAGCACGCCGCTCGGCGAGTTGAAGTGCGTGTCGCGGAGGCCGAGGCGGCGCGCCTCGCCGTTCATCAGCGCGAGGAACTCACGGCGGCTGCCGCCCGCGGCAATCGCCAGCGCGGATGCGTCGTCGTTCCCCGAGTAGAGGAGCAGGCCGTACATGAGCTTCCACACGCGCACGCGCTCGCGCGGGCGGAGGCCCTCCTTCACGAGCGGGACGCGCGTCGCAGCGGGGTCGATGGTGACGAGACGGTGCAGCGGGAGCCGCTGGAGCGCGAGGACGGCCGTCATGATCTTCGTCGTCGAGGCGATCGGCCGCCGCCGGTGCGGGCGGAGCGCCCAGAGGACGCGACCGGTGCGGGCGTCGACGACGATCGCCGAGCGGGCGCGGAGCGGCGGGCCGAAGCGGTGCCCGCGCAGGTCCGGCGGGCCGGTCAGGAGCGTGAGCGGGTGCACCGGCCGCCGGGCCGGCAGCGGGCCGCGGGCGCCGGGCTTCTGCGAGGGAGCCCGCGCCGCGGATGCAGATCCCGGACGCGCGCCGTGCGTCCGGTCGAACGGGTCGAAGCGCCAGAGCGCGAGCGCCGCAGCCGCCGCGACGAGCGCGGCGACGAGGAGTCGCCTGGGCCAGCGCCGGCGCCGCCGTCGCCGCTCGACGGGCTGGAGAACGCGAAGCGCCACCGGCCCTGAGGGTACCGCTGCCGCCGTACGGTGTCCGGCTCTAGGATCGTGCCATCGGCAAGTAGGCGCTCATCGGCCGCCCGGGCGAGGGCGAGCGGCTGGTCGTGGGAGGCGGCGCGGTGACGCTGCAGGCGACGAGCGAGCACTCGGACGGCGCCCTCGCGGTGCTCGAGTACGACGTCCCGCCGAGCGCCTCGACGACAGCACGGTCACGCTCGAGGCCGGCGGCTACGTCTACGTGCCGGGAAACGAGCCGAACCCGTCGGCCGAGCCGGCGCGCATAGCTCGTCGTCACGAGCCCCGGAGGGTTCGAGGGCTTCTTCCGGGCGGTCGCGGCCGCGACCTCCGAAGGAGGCATGCCCGATCCGGCGACGATGGCACGGCTGAACGCCGAGCACGGCGTGACGGTCGTCTAGCGGAGAAGAGCCGAGAGGGAGCGCGTGCAGGGGCAGGCGGCGCCGCAGAGCCTCGGCAGCCCCAGCGCCTCCTCGATCGTCCGCAGGAGCGAATAGTGGTCGTAGGCGAGCCCTGAGCGGTCGCCCGGGCGGGCCGCGGGGCCGGCGACGATCGTCGCCACGTTCCCGCCCGCCGCGTCGCGGCAGCAGCCGGCGCGGTCGTCGCCCTCGTCCCAGGTGAGGAAGACCGCCCCGCGCGGTCCGACCGCGCGGAGGAGCTGCGGCACGAGGTGCGCGAGGAACCGATCGCCGTCTCGGACCCCGCAGCTGTGCATGTCGTGGCACAGGTCGGGGGTGATCCAGACGAAGCGCGGCAGGGCGCGTCGCGCGATGTCCACCGAGAGCTGCGTGAGCGGCACGACGCGCCGACAGCGGCTCGTGCTCGACGCTACGTCGACGTAGTGGAGGAACGGGTCGTGGCGCTTGACGTATAGCCCCGACTCCGCGCCGCCGAAGTACGGCCGCGGCATCCCCTCCATGTACGCCTTCCACGAGACGTGCGCGCGCTCGAGCTGGTCGACGAGGGTCGTGGCGCGGACGGCGCAGCCGGTGCAGTCGGAGGAGACGCCGAAGGTCGAGCCGCCGGTGAGGCCGAGGTAGTTCGGCAGCAGGCGGGGCACCCGCAGCCGCCGGGGCCGAGCGCCGTGCGCGGCGTCCCCGGCCACGGCGGCCAGAAGGACGAGCAGCCAGACGACGAGCGGCATGCCACCGCAGTCTGCCCGTCCGCCTTAGACGAAGAGCCCCTTCAGGTTCAGGAGCGCGGGCCCGAGGATGACGACGAACATCGCCGGGAAGATGAAGAGGACGAGCGGGAAGAGCATCTTGATCGGCGCCTTCATCGCCTTCTCCTCGGCCGCCGCCTGACGCTTCAGGCGCGTGTCGGCCGCCTGCACGCGGAGGATCCGGCCGAGCGAGATCCCGAGCTGGTCGGCCTGGATGATCGCGCGCGTGAAGGTCGAGACCTCGGGCGTGTCGACACGCTGCGCCATCTTCTTCAGCGCCTCCTGGCGGCTCTCGCCGATCCGCATCTCCCCGAGCGCGAGGTTGAACTCCTCGGTGAGCGCGCCGTCCATGTGCTCCGCGAGCTTCGCGATCGCGCCGTCGAAGCCGAGGCCGGCCTCGACGCTGACCGCCAGCAGGTCGAGCGCGTCCGGGAGCTCCGCGCGAACCTTCTCCCGCCGCGCGCGGGCCCTCATCGAGAGCGCGAAGTCGGGGAACACGAAGCCGCCGAGGGGGCCGCCGACCATCAAGACGAGCGCCATCCCGGGCCCGGCAGGCACGCCGAACAACGCGCCGAAGACGAGGCCGACGACCGCGAGCACGCCCTTGGCGGCGAGGAACGCGTTCACCGAGATACGGTCGCTCAGGCCGGCGGCGAGGAGCTTCACCCGCACCGACTCGACCGTCGTCTTCGGGTTCAGCTTGAGGACGAACCCCGCGACCGAGTCCGCCGCGGGAGCGAGGACGCGCTCCCGGAACTGGGGCCGCTGCTCGGTCGCCCGGCGGCGGAAGCGGCCGTAGTTCGACGCGCGCTGCAGCGAGTCGGAACGCTCGCGGGCGGGGAACGTGGCGTACTCGGCGACGAAGAAAGCGGCGCCGGCGAGCAGTGCGAATCCGAGGAAGAGAAGCATTTCCGGCTACCCCTTGAAGGAGACGATTTTCTTGAGCAGCAGCGAGCCGAAGAGCATCTGGACGAGCGAGACGAGAATCAGCGTGTGCCCCGTCGAGGTGTGGTACAGCGGGGACATGTAGCCCGGGTTCATGAGCGTCAAGACCACCGCCAGGAAGAACGGGAGCGCGCAGAGCACGTAGGCGGACATGCGTCCCATCGCGGTCAGCGACTTGATCTTGCGCGCGAACTGCTGACGGTTGCGGACCGCCTCGGCGACCATGTCGAACAGGCCCGCGAGGCTGCCGCCGACCTGGCGCTGGATCGTGACGGCGGTGATGACGAACTCGAGGTTCTTCGAGCCCACCCGCTCCGCCATCTCCTCGAGCGCCTCGTCCATTGGCCGCCCCAGGCGGGTCTCGGTGAGCACCCGCTTGAACTCCTTCGCGGCCGGGCCCTGGCCCTCGTCGACGACGTTCTGGATGCCCTGGCGGAAGCTGTGCCCGGCCTTGAGCGACGCGGCGACGGTGATCAGGAGGTCGGGGAGGGAGTCCTCGATCGCCCGCAGGCGCCTGTTCGCCTTGAACCAGACGAAGAGGAACGGAAGCGACGAGCCGAAGACGAGCGCCAGGAGGATGAGGAGCGTCGAGAGGGCGGCGAAGGCGGCGACGAGGCCGACGACGAGGCCGCAGCCGACCGCGATGTAGAGGAACTCGACGGTCCGCAGCGGCAGGTCGGCACGCTCGAGCAGCCGGTGGATCGCGCGCCAGTGGCGCAGGTGACCAAACGCCTCCTCGGTGGCGCTGAAGAGGGAGGCGAGGGCGGCGAACCGCTCGCGCTCGGCGGCCGCGCGCTTCGCGGCTCGCTTCGGGTCGTCGACGTGACTGTCGATGCGGCTCCGCAGCCACGCGCCTCGCTTCGCGGCGAGTGCGAGACCGGCGGCGACGAAGAGGAGGAAGCCGACGGCGAGCGTCAGCACGAGCGTGCCGAGCGAGCTCGTGTACGCAGCCGCAGGGAGGAGGTGGAACGGCTTCGTGAGGCCGGAGTCGCTGCCCTGCATCGTGAAGCTCTGCTCGGCACTGCCGAGGCCGCGCACGGTGACGCGCAGGCGGACGTGGCGGCCGGGCCGCGCGGCCGTCTCGTACGAGAGGCGCCACGTGCGGCTGAGCTCGGCGGCGATCGAGCGGTAGATCGAACGCAGGACGCCCGTCGAGGCGGCGGCATAGTACGACCCGCCGGTGGCGTGCGCGAGCCGCCGGAGCGGCGCGGGGTCGAATCCCTGGCCGACGATGCCGATCGGGTAGACGGCGACGCCTGCCGCCCGCGCGTTCTTGATCGCGTCCTTGAGCGAGTCGCGGCTCGAGACGTCGCGCCCGTCGGTCAGGAGGATCAGCACGCGGCCGAGGTTCTGCTCCGACGCGAGCGACTGCGAGGCCAGCAAGACGGCGTCGTAGAGCGCGGTCCCGGCCTTGCGGTCGACCGCCACCTGGCGCAGCGCCGGGACGGCCTCGAGCGTCGACGACGAGAACGTCGTCAGGAGGACGGGCTTGTGCCCGAAGGTGAGGATCGCGATCCGGTCGGCGCCGGGCTTCGCGGCGACGAACGCGCGGGCGGCGGTGGACGCGTCGGCGAGCGCCTTGCCGGCCATCGAGCGCGAGTTGTCGACGGCGAGGACGACGCTCTTCTCGCGGCCGAGGTTCTCCGACTGGAGCCCCTCTACGCCCTGGCCGTTCTCGCGCAACGAGGGCGGCTGCGAGAGCCCGCCCGTCGTGACGACGGACACGTGCATCGTCGGGTAGTCGCTCGTGTCGACCGACGTGATCCGGACATCCGACGCGGACGCCCCCGCGGCCGGGACGGTGAGCGCGAGCAGCGCCGCTGCGACGAGAGCGGTGCGCCGGATCACTTGAAGCCGCCGTAGCTCGCCGCGGCGAAGGCGGGGCGCAGGCCGCCGTCGTCCTGCTCGAAGAACGCGGGCGGGAGCACGACCCCGGCGGCCGACATCTTCTCGAGGAAGTGCGGCTTCAGGCCCGTGCACATGAGCGGCGTGAGCAGCCGCGAGGTCCGGCTCAGCGACGACTCCTCGTCGGGCGGCTTCGCGATGAAGATGTCCTGGAGGGTGATGACGTCCGACTCCATCCGCAGCACCTCGGTGATGTGGGTGACGCGGCGGGAGCCGTCGACGAGCCGGCTGATCTGCACGAGTAGGTCGAAGGCGCTCGCGATCTGCTCGCGGATCGCCCGCAGCGGCAGGTCGACGCCGGCCGTCAGGACGAGCGTCTCGAGCCGCGAGAGGGCGTCGCGCGGGGAGTTCGCGTGGATCGTCGTCAGCGAGCCCTCGTGGCCCGTGTTCATCGCCTGGAGCATGTCGAGGGTCTCGGGGCCGCGGACCTCGCCGACGATGATCCGG
>DASQWB010000109.1:0-8288 GCA_035640455.1 Gaiellaceae bacterium
TCGAACAACATCCTGTCGCCGGCGAACGGGCGCGCGCTCGCCACGCCGACGCAGGACATGGTCCTCGGCGGCTACTTCCTCACCTACTGCGAGCAGGACCTGTCGAAGACGACGGCCGAAGAGCTCGACCCCCGGCCGAAGCGGTTCGCCTCCGAGGAGGGCGTCCAGTTCGCCGTCGAGGCGCAGCAGGTCGGCATCCAGGAGCCGATCGAGTACCGCTGGAACGGTGAGCTCGTGCTCACGACGCCGGGGCGAGTGATCTTCAACGCCGAGGTCGAGCGGGCGCTCCATGACGCGACCGGCGACGGAGACGGAGACGGGGACGGGGACGGGGCGGTGCGCCACGACTTCATCAACCGGACGCTCTCGAAGAAGGAGATGGGCGACTTCATCTCCGAGCTCGTCGACCGCTACGGCGCCCACGCGATCGCGGCTGTCCTCGACACGATCAAGTCGCTCGGGTTCGCCTACGCGACCCAGGGCGGGATCACGATCTCGAAGAACGACATCGTCGTCCCGCAGGACAAGGAGGACATCCTCGCGCAGTTCGAGGACCGCGTCGGCAAGGTCGAGCAGCAGTACACGCGCGGCCTCATCACCGAGGACGAGCGGCACGAGATCATCGTCAACCTCTGGACGGAGGCGACCGAGGCAGTCGCGGAAGCGACGGAGAAGTCGCTCCACGAGCTGAACCCGATCTACATGATGGCCAACTCCGGGGCGCGCGGGTCCTTCACCCAGATCCGCCAGCTCTCGGGGATGCGTGGCCTGATGGCGAACCCGAAGGGCGAGATCATCGAGCGCCCGATCAAGGCCAACTTCATGGAGGGCCTGTCGGTGCTCGAGTACTTCATTTCGACCCACGGCGCCCGCAAGGGCCTCGCCGACACCGCGCTCCGCACAGCCGACTCGGGCTATCTGACCCGCCGGCTCGTCGACGTCTCGCAGGACGTGATCATCCGCGAGTACGACTGCGGCACCGACGACCATGTCGTCCTGCCGCTCGTCACGCCCGACGGCGTCAACCGGAGCCTCGCCGGGCGTGTGCTCGCCGAGGACATCACGGCGCCGCCGGCGAAGAAGGGCGGCCGGCGCGAGAAGCTGGCCGAGAAGGGCACGGTGCTGTCGAACCCGATGCTCATCGACGTGGCCGAGCGCCTCGGCGACGCGGCTGGCGAGACGACGGTCGGCGTCCGCAGCGTGCTCAAGTGCCGGAGCGAGTTCGGCGTGTGCCAAGCCTGCTACGGCACCTTCCTCGCGACGGGAAACATGTGCGAGATCGGCGACGCGGTCGGGATCATCGCCGCGCAGTCGATCGGCGAGCCCGGGACGCAGCTGACGATGCGGACGTTCCACACGGGCGGCATCGCCGGCGCCGACATCACGCACGGCCTTCCGCGCGTCGTCGAGATCTTCGAGGCGCGCAACCCGAAGGGCGCGGCGAAGCTCGTGGAGATCGGCGGCAAGGTGCACGTCGAGGAGACCGAGCGCGGACCGAAGGTGACGATCGACCCGGAAGCGCTCGACGAGAACGGCGAGCCGATCGAGCCGGTCTCGTACCTCCTGCCACGGCGCACCCGGCTGCTCGTGCGCGAGGGCGACGTCGTCGAGCCCGGCGACGCGCTCCACGAGGGCTCACGGGCGCCGGCCGACCTGCTGCGGCTGAAGGGGGCGACGCCGACCGAGCTGTACCTCGTCAACGAGGTGCAGAAGGTCTACCGCTCGCAGGGCGTCGACATCCACGACAAGCACATCGAGCTGATCGTCCGGCAGATGCTGAAGAAGGTGCGCGTCGAGAATCCGGGCGACACCGACCTGCTCCCGGGCCAGCTCGTCGACAAGGTCGTCCTCGAGCGCGAGAACGCCCGCGTCGCCGAGGGCAAGAAGAAGGGCGAGCAGGCGACGTTCGAGCCGCTCATCCTCGGGATCACCAAGGCGTCGTTGGCGACCGAGTCGTTCCTCTCGGCCGCGTCGTTCCAGGAGACGACGAAGGTGCTGACGGACGCCTCGATCGAGGGCAAGGTCGACCGGCTGCTCGGGCTCAAGGAGAACGTCATCATCGGGAAGCTGATCCCGGCGGCGACGGGGCTCAAGCGGTACCGGACGATCGAGATTGGCCCCGTCGAGGGCGCGGTCTCGGCCTACGCGAGGCCGGCGACCGAGGAGCAGCTGCTCGCCGCCCTCGAGGAGATCGACTCCGACGGCGGGGACGGCTTCGGCTTCGAGGACCTCGACTTCGGCGGCCAGCCCGACCTCAACGACGAGGCGAAGCCGCACGAGGCCGGAGAAGCCGAGGAGATCCCAGAGGTCGACTCGCCTCTAGACGAGGGCTAACGGAGTTAGGCGGGGGAACCTCCCGGTTCCCCCGCACCCCTCCACTGGTCCGCTGCGCGGACAGGCCGCTTCGCGGCCGGGCTCCCCCGCCTAGAACTCTGACCAGCGCTCGACGTCGTCGGCTGTGCCGAGGTAGATCTCCAGCTCGGCCGGTAGGTACTCCGGGTAGAGGGCGTACGCCGTCAGGCGGACGTGACCCTCGACGAGCACGAGCCGCGAGCGATCCGGCGACGTGACCGCGATGAGCGGCGGCTGCGGCTCAGGTGCTCGCAGGCGGGCGGCGATGGGCTCGTGCTCCTCCACGGTCACTCCCGCGACCTCACCCCGACGGATTCGCGCCGCGGCCTCGACGGGGCGGCGGGTGCCGCCGGAGATGCGGAGCCACCAGTCCCACTTGATGTACCGGATCGCCAGCACCTCCTCCGGCGCGAGGGCCACGAGCGACCAAGTGACCCGCTCCGGGAAGCCGTCGAAGAGGCCTTCGCGCCGCAGCCAAGCGCGGTACCGATCCAGGAGCCGCTCGCGGTAGCCGCGCTCGCCGGCGTCCTCCAAGTTCGGCGCGCGCAGAACCGACACCTCGACCTCGTCCTCGGCCAGCAGCTCGAGTAGTCGCGGGCGGTAGCGCGGAGAGTCGAGCTCGCCGCGGAGAAAGGCTGCCACGACCTCGGCTTCGGGCGCGGGGCGCAAGATTCGCACCACGCGATCTTCGCCATTTCCGTGTCTTCTGGTACACATGGGCCGGGTCGTGCGCAGGGTCCTCCTCGTCATCGCCGCGCTCGCGCTCGTCGCTGCCCTGCCCGGCCGGGCGCGGGCCGACGGCACGGGCTGTGCACCCCTGCCCGCGAAGAAGCCCGTGTGGATCGACTTCGCGGACGGGTCGGTGCCGTTCTGGCAGGAGTTCGCGAGGCCAGGCGTCGTCGCGGCCGCGTCGAACCTGATCTACCCGCCGAAGCTGCGGGCGGCCGGCGCGCAGACCGTCTTCTGGGACATGTACCTGAACAACCGGATCGGACAGCCGAGCAAGCCCGTCGACTCGGCGACGGTGATCGCGAAGGCGAACAGGTTGTTCGACGCCGCCGTCGCGTCCTCGGCGTGCTCGACGCCGTTCATCACCGAGAACGAGCTCTTCGGAGCGAGCCTGCCGACGCCCTGGTCGGCGTCGAACACGCAGTACCGCGCGAACGTGCTCCTCTACCTGCGCACGCTCGCGGCGCGCGGCGGGCACCCGTACCTGCTCGTCTCGAGCCGCCCCTACACGGCGGGCGAGGCCGGCGACTGGTGGCGGCAGGTAGCGGAGGTCTCCGACATCGTGCAGGAGGTCTACTTCCCGGCGCCGGCGATCTACCAGGCCGGGGCGGTCCTCGGCAACCGCATCCTGCGGAAAGCGTTCCGCCGGGCGATCCTCAGCTACACGCGGATCGGCATCCCGATGTCGAAGCTCGGGATCATGCTCGGCTTCCACACCGAGCCGCACCAGGGCGGCCGTGAGGGGCTCAAGCCGGCGCAGGCGTGGTTCCGGACGGTGAAGTGGCAGGCGCTCTCGGCGAGGCAGGTCGCGTCCGAGTGGCGGATCGCGACGATCTGGTCGTGGGGCTGGGCGAACTGGGGCCAGCGCGGCCTGGATCCCGACAAGCCGGCCGCGGCCTGCGTCTACCTCTGGACGCGCGACCACCGCCTCTGCAACGGGCCGGCGATGGCGGGCCCGGGGTTCATCACCTCGATGACGGAGGGGCAGATCAGGCTGCCGAGCAGCGTCTACTGCGCGGTGGGGCGGCGACAGATCTCGATGCCCGCCATCTCGCGCCTCAGCGCGCTGACCGGTGACCGGCAGTTGGCGTTCACCGCCCTCTTCGCCCGGACTGTCGAGAGCGAGCAAGAGCCGGTGAGCGCTGCGGACGTCCTCGCGGCCGAACGGACGGTGATCGCTCAGCGCTTCCGCGGCAGTGCGTTCGCCTATCGCGCCGCCCTGGCGAAGGCCGGCGCGAACGTGACGATCGCCCGCGGGATCCTCGGGGACGAGCTCCGCCGCGTCCGCATCGAGGCGAACCTCGCCGGCGGGCGTCCGTCGGCGGCCGCGGTCGCAGCGTTCTACTCGGCGTATCCGGACCTGCTCACCCGTCCCGTGGTCGTGAGCCCGGCGCCGTGGTGGCTTGGCGGGAGCGGACGGGGGGTCGCGCTCTCGTCGCTCGCTCCGCCGTCGCTCTTCCGGGTGCCGGCCGGCCGGACGAGCATCGTGCGCGCGTTCGACGGCCGCTACCAGGTGCGCCCGTTGGGACCGGCGATGCTGCTCGGGGCCCTTCCGCTCTCCCGCGCGCGGGCAGGGATCGTCGCCGCCCTCCGCGTCTTCGCCCGCGGCGCCGCCTTCGAGCGCTGGACGGCCGCGCAGCAGAGCTCGGCTCTCCGCCGCACGATCTGCTCCCGTGACGACCTGCCAACGCCCGCGGCCGTCGACCTCTCGACCTTCCTGCCCTTCCTCTCGCCGGCCGGCTGAGCAGCCCGCCCGGGCTCTCATCCCAAGGTTCAGTCGGCCGCGACGACCTGGCCTTTGCCGGCTTCCTTCGCGCGGTACAGAGCCGCGTCGGTCCGCTCGAAGAGCGCGACACCGTCGTCGCCGGGACGCAGCTCGGCGATGCCGGCGGAGAGGCAGAGCTTCCCGACCTCGGTCATCGGGCGCACCGAGACGGCGGCTTGGATCCGCCGGTAGAGCTGGTCGGCGTCGGCCAGCGTCGACTCCGGGAGGATGACGGCGAACTCGTCGCCGCCGACACGACAGGCGACGTCGGCCGACCGGACGGCGTCGCGCACGCGCTCGGCCGCATCCGCGAGCACGGAGTCGCCGGCCAGGTGGCCGATCCGGTCGTTGACCGCCTTGAAGTCGTCGACGTCGAAGACGATCAGCGCGAGGTTGCGGTCGTACCGCTGCGCCCGCACCACCTCGCGGGCGAGCGTCTCGTGGAAGTAGCGGCGGTTGTGGAGGCTCGTGAGCGCGTCGAGGTCGGCGAGCTGGCGCGCCTCGCGGTAGCGCCGCGCGTTGTCGATCGCCGGTTCCGCGCGACGCGCGAGCTCCTCGAGCTCGGCGGCTACGTCGTCGCCGAACGGACGCGACGCCGAGTGGCTGAAGATCGCGACAAATCCGAGTTCACCACCCTCGCCCACGAGCGGCACGGCGATCCCGGAGTGGATGCGGTCGCCGTTGGGGGACGGGATCGAGACAGAACGCGCCTGCCGCCCGACACGCGGCTCTGCAACTGCCTGGTGCTCGGCTTCCTCCGTCGACAGGCCACGTGTCGCGACGAGCGGCTTCCCGTTCGGCCCTTCCACCGAGACGAGCGCAGCGTCGACCCCTAGCAGGGAGCCGGCACCCTCGACCGTCCGTGACAGAACCTCCTCGAGGTCGAGGGACCGAGCGAGCTCGGCTCGCTCGACGGCAGCGGCCAGCTCGCGCGCCGTCGCCTCCAGCCGCCGCCGACCGGCGCGGAGGAGCGCCGCGAGTCCGACGACGAGCGTGGCGAGCGACGCGGCGGTCGCCGCGAGGATCGTCGTCACGACGAGTGCTCCCCCGAGCTGGATGGACCTGCAGACATGACTTCCCGTTGGGCCGCTTCCGGGACGGTGCCTCAGGACTCACTGTAGTGAGCGAAATCCGGCCTGGGTATGCTTTTCAACGGCTAAAAAGCCGCTCAAGACGGCGCACAGAGAGCCAGGCCAAAGCCGCCGGAGACGCAATGGCCATGCGGTTTTCGCCGTTTGACGGGCCTCACGAGCTTCGCTACCATGCCCGCCGCGGTTGGCGAGGCCGAGCGCCCGCCGACCGTTGTTGTGTGGAAGGACATATAGGAGCGCATGCCGACCGTTAACCAACTCGTCAGGAAGGGCCGTACGGCGCCGAAGTCCAAGACGAAGACGCCTGCCCTCGCGGGCGCGCCGCAGCGGCGCGGCGTCTGCACGCGTGTGTTCACGCACACGCCGAAGAAGCCGAACTCCGCGCTGCGCAAGGTGGCGCGCGTCCGTCTGACGAACGGCATGGAGGTCACGAGCTACATCCCCGGCGAGGGGCACAACCTCCAGGAGCACTCGGTCGTGCTGGTCCGCGGCGGCCGCGTCAAGGATCTTCCGGGCGTGCGCTACAAGGTGATCCGCGCTGCCCTCGACGCCGCGGGCGTCTCCGACCGCCGGCAGGGCCGCTCGAAGTACGGCGCCAAGCGGGGTAGCTGATGCCACGCCGCGCCGAAGTCTCGGTCCGGCCCGTCGAGCCGGATCCCATCTACAACTCGATCCTGGTCCAGCAGGTGATCAACAAGGTCATGACGCGCGGGAAGAAGAGCGTCGCCGAGAAGATCGTCTACGACGCCCTCGAGCAGATCGGGACGAAGACCGGCAAGCCGCCGGTCGAGGTGCTCGAGCAGGCCGTGAAGACGGTCACGCCGGTGCTCGAGGTCCGCTCGCGCCGCGTCGGCGGCGCCAACTACCAGGTGCCGGTCGAGGTGCCGCAGCGCCGGGCGCGGACGCTCGCCGTCCGCTGGCTCGTCACGTACGCGCGCGACCGCCGCGAGAAGCACATGGGCGAGAAGCTCGCCGGCGAGATCCTCGACGCTCTGAACCAGCAGGGCGGGGCCTTCAAGCGCAAGGACGACGTCTACCGGATGGCGCAGGCGAACAAGGCCTTCGCGCACTACAGGTGGTAACCGCGATGACCTCTCCAGCCACGCGCACGCCGCGCACCGGTCAGGCGCTCGACCGCGTCCGGAACATCGGCATCATGGCGCACATCGACGCGGGCAAGACGACGACGACCGAGCGGATCCTCTACTACACCGGCCGCACCCACAAGATGGGCGAGGTGCACGAGGGCGCCGCGGTCATGGACTGGATGGCGCAGGAGCAGGAGCGTGGCATCACGATCACGTCTGCTGCGACGACGGCGTTCTGGCGCGACTTTCGCATCAACATCATCGATACGCCCGGGCACGTGGACTTCACGGTCGAGGTCGAGCGGAGCCTCCGCGTCCTCGACGGTGCGATCGCCGTCTTCGACTCGGTCGCGGGCGTCGAGCCGCAGTCCGAGACGGTCTGGCGGCAGGCCGACCGCTACCGCGTGCCGCGCATCGCCTTCATGAACAAGATGGACCGTACCGGCGCCGACTTCTTCGCCTCCGTCCAGTCGATGGTCGACCGGCTCGGAGCGCGCCCGGTGCCGGTGCAGCTGCCGATCGGCCAGGAGGAGCACTTCCGCGGGGTCCTCGACCTCGTCGAGATGCGCGCCGTCGTCTGGGGCGACGACCTCGGCGAGCGCTTCGAGTTCGAGGAGGTCCCGGCCGAGCTCACCGAGCAGGCGAACGAGTACCGCCACCAGCTGATCGACGCGGTCGCCGACCACGACGAGGAGCTGACCGAGACGTACCTCCTCGACGAGGAAGCCGTGACCCCGGAGATGCTCCGGCGCGCGCTCCGCAAGGCGACGCTCGAGATCGCCGTCACGCCGGTGCTCCTCGGCTCGGCGTTCAAGAACAAGGGTGTGCAGCCGCTCCTCGACGCCGTCGTCGACTACCTGCCGAGCCCGCTCGACGTGCCGCCCGTGCACGGCGTCGACCCGCGCACGGAGAACGAGCTCTCGCGCCGTCCCGAGGTCGACGAGCCGTTCTCGGCGCTGGCCTTCAAGGTCATGTCAGACCCGTACGTGGGCAAGCTGACGTACTTCCGCGTCTACTCGGGCCAGGTCAAGGCCGGCGACCGCGTGCTGAACACCGCGACCGGTAAGACCGAGCGGATCGGCCGCATCCTCCAGATGCACGCGAACCACCGCGAGGAGCGGGAGGAGATCGGCGCGGGCGAGATCGCGGCCGCGGTCGGGCTCAAGTTCACGACGACCGGCGACACGCTCGCCGTCGAGACGGCGCCGATCCGCCTCGAGTCGATGACGTTCCCCGACCCGGTGATCTCGGTCGCGATCGAGC
>DASQWB010000110.1:0-2991 GCA_035640455.1 Gaiellaceae bacterium
CGCCTCGTCGTCTTCCGCTCGAACCGCGGCATCGAGGCGCAGCTCGTCGACGACCTCGCGGGCCGCACGCTCGCTGCGGCGAGCTGGCTCCGCCTGAAGAAGTTCAAGGGCACGAAGACCGAGCAGGCGGCGGAAGTCGGCAAGCTCCTCGCCGCAAACGCGAAGAAGGCCGGCCTCGAGCGCGTCGTCTTCGACCGCGGGGGCTACCTCTACCACGGACGCGTGAAGGCGCTTGCAGACGCCGCGCGCGAAGGAGGGCTCAAGTTCTGATGGGCGTCGACGTCGCGGAATCCAGAGAGCTCAAGGAGCGCGTGGTCGAGATCAACCGGGTGGCCAAGGTGGTCAAGGGCGGCCGGCGGTTCTCGTTCACTGCGCTCGTCGTGATCGGCGACGAGGTCGACCGCGTCGGCGTCGGCTACGGCAAGGCCCGCGAGGTGCCGCTCGCGATCACGAAGGCCGTCGACGACGCGAAGAAGAACCTCTTCACGGTGCCGAAGCACGGCCAGACGATCACGCACGAGGTGATCGGGCGCTACGACGCGGCGCGCGTCCTGCTCCGTCCCGCGAGCGAGGGCACGGGCGTGATCGCCGGCGGCGGCGTCCGCGCCGTCCTCGAGCTCGGCGGCATCCGCGACATCCTCGCGAAGAGCCTCGGGACGACGAACCCGATCAACATGGCGAAGGCGACCGTCGACGGCCTGAAGCAGCTCCGGCGGCCGCAGGACGTGGCGAAGATCCGTGGCCTGACCGTCTCTCAGGTCCTTCCGGTGCCCGCAAGAGCAGAAGAGGAAGTCGAGGAACCCACAGCTGAGCCCGAAGCGGAAAGTTCCGCTGAAGCTCCGGAGGAGGTTCAGCGGTGAAGAAGCTCAGGATCACGCAGACGCGTAGCGCGATCGGCCAGTCCGCGGCGCATCGGGGCACGCTGCGCGCGCTCGGACTGGGCAAGATCGGCCGCACGCGCGAGCACGAGGAGAGCCCGGCGCTCGCCGGTATGCTCAGGAAGGTCCGCCATCTCGTGAGGGTCGAGGGCGGAAGCTAGCGCCGTGGACGAGCTGAACCTCTCGAACCTCAAGCCTGCTGCCCCGCGCCGCGACCGGAAGCGCGTAGGGCGCGGCATGGGCTCCGGAAGGGGCCGGTACTCGGGCCGCGGGATCAAGGGACAGAAGGCGCGCTCGGGCTCGCACAAGATGCGGGCGGGTTTCGAGGGCGGGCAGATGCCCGTCTACATGCGTCTCGGGAAGCTTCCCGGCGCGACCTCGAAGGACGCGATGCCGATCGGCCCGTTCCGCACCTCGACCGTTCCGGTGAACGTCCGCGACCTCGACCGCTTCGACGACGGCGCCGAGGTGACGCCGGAGTCGCTCGTCGAGAAGCGCCTGATCAAGAACACGCGCACCGACGTGAAGATCCTCGGCGTCGGCGAGGTGACGAAGAAGCTCACCGTCCGCGTGCATGGGATCTCCGCGACCGCGCGCGCGAAGATCGAGGCCGCGGGCGGCACCGTCGAGCTGTTGCGAGGGGAGAAGCGCTAGATGTTCTCCTGGCTCACGAATGCGTGGCGCGTGCCCGAGCTGCGCCGCCGCGTCCTCTTCACGGCGCTGATCCTGGCCATCTACCGGCTCGGCTCGTGGCTGCCGGCGCCGGGCGTCAACTCCGACCAGATCTCGCAGTACTTCAGCGGCAAGGGCGGCACCGTCCTCGGCCTGCTGAACCTGTTCTCCGGCTCGGCCCTCGCGCGCTTCTCCGTCTTCGCGCTCGGGATCATGCCCTACGTCACCGCTTCGATCATCCTCCAGCTCCTGACGGTCGTGATCCCGACCCTCGAGCAGCTCCAGAAGGAAGGCGAGGCGGGCATGGCCAAGATCAACCAGTACACGCGGTACCTGACCGTGGGGCTCGCGGCGGCCCAGTCGACGGGCTACGCGTTCCTGTTCAAGCGCTCGCACGCGCTCGAGGCGAACGCCGGCCGCTTCGTCCTCATCATCCTCACCCTGACGGCCGGAACCGCCGTGCTCATGTGGATGGGCGAGCTGATCACGAAGCGAGGAGTCGGCAACGGCATCTCGCTCCTGATCTTCGCCTCGATCCTGGCGACCGCTCCGGCAGGCGTGCGCGCGTGGATCGACGGCGGGCCGATGGAGAAGCTCTTCTTCCCGCTCATCGCGCTCGGTGTGATCGTCGCCGTCGTCTTCATCCAAGAGGGCCAGCGGCGCATCCCGATCCAGTACGCGAAGCGGATGGTCGGCCGCCGGCAGACGGCGGGCGGCTCGACCTACATGCCGCTCCGCGTGAACATGGCCGGCGTGATCCCGGTCATCTTCGCGGCCGCGATCATGGCCTTCCCGCCGACGATCGCGCAGTTCTTCCCGCAGACGCAGAGCTTCATCAACGCGCACTTCCAGCCCAGCAACCTGACGTACCTCCTGATGGAGGCGTTCCTCATTGTCATCTTCACGTACTTCTACACGGCGGTCCAGTTCAACCCGGTCGACCAGGCCGACAACCTGCGCAAGTACGGCGGCTACATCCCGGGAATCCGTCCGGGCCCGCCGACCGCGCAGTACCTCGACCGCGTGCTGACGCGGCTGACCTTCCCGGGGTCGCTCTACCTGGCGATCGTGGCCGTCGCGCCGAGCATCTTCATCCGCTACTTCGGCTTCTCGCAGGCGACCTCGCGTGCTCTCGGCGGCACCTCCGTGCTGATCGTGGTCGGCGTCGCGCTCGACACGATGCGGCAGATGGAGTCGCAGATGATGATGCGCAGCTACGAGGGCTTCCTCAAGTAGCGCTGCCGTGAACCTGCTCATCTTGGGTCCCCAGGGGGCTGGGAAGGGGACGCAGGCGAAGCGAATCGCGGCCGAGTACGGGCTGCCGCACATCGCGACCGGCGACATCCTGCGCGAGGCGATGGCCGCGGACACGCCGCTCGGGCGCGAGGTGCGGCCGATCTACGACAGCGGCGGCCTCGTCCCGGACGAACTCATGATCGAG
>DASQWB010000111.1:0-7496 GCA_035640455.1 Gaiellaceae bacterium
GTTCGAGCGAGGTCAGAGCCGGATCAGGTCCTTTCTTAGCCGCCAGTCTAGCGCCGGTACAGGCCGAGCTCCGCGATCCGGGCGGCCACCGCCTGTGGGACGAGGCCGTCGATCGGCTCGCCACGGGCGACGCGCTCGCGGACGTCGCGGGAGGCGATCGGCACCGGCTCGAGCTCGAAGAACCGGACGCGATCGGGCCGCTCGAGCCGCTCGAGCACGCGGTCGAGCCGCTCGCGCGGGTAGCCGGGCCTCGTCGCGACGGCGACGCGCGCGAGCTCGAGCACGCCGTTCGGGTCCTTCCAGTCGAGGAAGTCGCAGAACTCGTCGGCGCCGAGCAGGAAGAGCGGGTCGTCCCAGCGACGCTCGCGGAGCATGTCGACGGTGCGCTCGTGCTCGTCGAGCTCGACCCGATGCTCAGGGAAGGCGGCCCGCGCAAGGCCGAGCCGCGTTTCCGCGTCGAGGTCGACCCGCTTGTGCCCAGGCCGCGCCGCGACCAGCACGACGAGCTCGTCGAAGCCGAGCTCCTGCTCCGCGGCCCGCGCAAGTGCGACGTGGCCGTTGTGCGGCGGGTCGAAGGTCCCGCCGAAGAGCCCGGTGGTCACGCGAGCTCGACGACCTCGTCGTCGCCGAGATCGATCTCGTCGCCCCGCTTCGCTCCTGCTTGCTTCAGCGCGTCCTCGAGCTCCTCCTCGTCCGGGAGCTCGCCGACGACGCGGAAGCCGCGATCGGTGCGGTAGATCCGATAGGGCGGCCGGCGGTGGGCCCGCGGCCGGTAGACGAGGAAGTCGACGAGCTCGTCGGTGGCGACAGGAGCGGGCGGCTCAGCCGGCACGAGCTCGAAGAGGGCGCGCCGGAACTCTCCCACGCCGGCTCCCGTCGCGCACGAGAGCGCGAAGACGCGCAGGATCCGCGGGTCGTCGAGGTTGAACGGCGGCACCTCCGGAACGAGGTCGATCTTGTTCAGGACGACGACCTGGGGCCGCTGCTCCAGGCCGGCGCCGTAGGCGGCGAGCTCGCGGTCTATGGTCGCGAACCGGTCCTCGACGCCGCCGGCGGCCGCGTCGATCACGTGAACGAGCAGGCGCGCGCGCTCGAGGTGTGCGAGGAACTCATGCCCGAGGCCGACGCCCTCGCTGGCACCCTCGATCAAGCCGGGCACGTCCGCGACCGTCAGCTGGCGCCCGTCGGGCGCATCGACCGTGCCGAGCACCGGGGCGAGCGTCGTGAACGGGTATTCGGCCACCTTCGGCCGCGCGTTCGAGATGCGGGCGAGGAGCGACGACTTACCGGCGTTCGGCAGCCCGACGAGCGCGGCGTCGGCGAGGAGCTTCAGCCGCAGCTCGAGCGAGGCCTCCTCGCCGGGGAGACCCGTCTCCGCGAAGCGTGGCGCTTGCCGCGTCGGCGTGGCGAAGCGGCGGTTCCCGCGCCCGCCCGCGCCGCCGCGGGCGAGGAGCACCCGGCCGCCGGGCGCGGCGAGATCGGCCACCACGCGGCCCTCGTCGTCGAGGATCTGCGTCCCGACCGGAACCCGCAGCTCGACGTCGTCGCCGTCCGCGCCGTGCTGCTGCCGGCCGCGCCCGTGACCGCCGCGACCGGCCGCGAACCACTTCTCGCGCGCGAACCGCGACAGGTCGCGGCGATCCGGGTCGGCGACGACCACGACGTCCCCGCCATGCCCGCCGTCCCCGCCGTCCGGTCCGCCCTTCGGGACGTGCTTCTCGCGCCGGAAGCTGAGCGCGCCGTCCCCGCCGCGGCCGGCCCGGACGCGGATCTTGGCCCGATCGTGGAACACCGGTGGGAGGGTAAGGCCGCGACGCTCGCCGCGGCGCGGGCTCATCGCGGCTGAGCCGGCGGCGAGTGCGTCAGGACTCGCCGACGCTCACGAAGCGGCGCTCGCCGCTCCGCTTGAACTCGACGCGGCCGTCGCGCAGGGCGAAGATCGTGTCGTCGCGCCCGAGGCCCGCGCCGGGGCCGGGACGGAACCGGGTTCCGCGCTGGCGCACGATGATCGAGCCGGCCCGCACCTGCTGACCGGCGAACACCTTGACGCCGAGCATCTTCGGGTTCGAGTCGCGCCCGTTCCTGGACGAGCCGAGACCCTTCTTGTGAGCCATCTAGCCTTCCTCCTTCGCGGCAAGCGCGGACTCCAACGCCGCGACTGCGCCCTTCCTGTTCGCATGCGCGCGCTCGTACTCGAGAGCGGCTTCGAGCTGCGGCTTCCGCCACTCGGCGGAGCCTTCCGAGACCTGTGCGACCGTCATGTCGCCATAGCCCTTCGGCAGACCTTTCGGCGTCGAGGCGGCAGGCGCCTGCTTCTCCTCCTTCGGCTTCGCGGCACCCGGTCGCTTCCCGCCGATCGCCTCGATCTCGATCTGCGACAGGCTCGCGCGGAAGCCCGTTTGCCGGCGGTAGCCGGTCTTCGGGCGGTACTTGCCGATCCTGATCTTGTCGCCGCGGACGTGGCCGACGACTCGCGCCGTCACGAGCCCCGCCTTCGGGCTCAGATCCGGCTCGCCGTTGCCGCCCACGAGCAGCACGTCGGGCGTGAAGGTCTTGCCCTCGTCGGCGCCGAGCCGGTCGACGAGCAGCCGCTGCCCCTCGTGGACGCGGTACTGCTTGCCTCCGAGTGAGATGATCGCGTAGGCCGTCATAGACGTGGAAACCGCGGGCGGGGCCCGCGGAGCGGCCAGTCTACCAACGAGCCCAGTACCGTGTACCGCGGCGTTGGACGCCTCGCCACTTCCGCTTCGCACCAAGCTCCTCTATGCGACGAGCAGCCTCGGCAGCGAGGCGCTCGGTCAAAGCCGAAGCTTGTGGCTCCTCTACTTCTATGCGAAGCGCGAGGACGCCGAGCTGCTCCCGCTCGTGCTCGTCGGCGTCCTGCTCACCGTCGGCAGGCTGATCGAGTCGCTCGACGACGCGCTGATCGGGTACTGGAGCGACCGGACGCGCTCGCGGCTCGGCCGCCGCATTCCGTTCGTCCTGGCCGCGACGCCGCCGTGGGCCGTCTTCTCCGTCCTGCTCTTCACGCCGCCAAGCGACTCGTCGACGGCGGTGACAGCGCTCTACTTCTTCGCCGTGCTCGAGCTCTTCTACCTCTTTGCGACGCTGAGCGGCGGCCCGTACGAGGCGCTGCTCCCGGAGATCGCCACGACGAGCGCCGAACGGGTCCACGTGGCGTCCCTGCGCGTCTACCTCGGCGTTGCGGGAGCGGCGGTCGGGCTCGTCGGCAGCGACTTCCTCAAGGACCGCCTTGGCTTCAAGGCGATGGCGCTCGTGATCGGAGTGCTCGCGCTCGTCTGCCGCTACGTCGGGCTCATCGGCATCTGGCGCCGGGCGAGCCGCACGCAGCCGCCGGCGGCGATCCCGTTTCGGGAAGCGATGCGAGTCACCTTTGCGAACAAGCAGTTCCTCGCCTTCCTGCCGACCTTCGTCCTCTTCCAGATCGGCTTCCAGATGCTGATCGGCGTGCTCCCCTACTTCGTCGACGCGGTTCTCGAAGAGGGCACTTGGGTCAAGGTGCGAGTGCTGACCGGGGTCGCGATCGCCTCGACCGTGGCCGCCGTTCCGCTCTTCGCGCTCCTCGCGCGCCGCACCTCGAAGCGGCACGCTTACAGCACTGCGCTCGCGATCGCCGCGGTCGTCTTCCCTCTGCTCTCCCTCGCCGGGTTCGTTCCTGGCGTGCCCCGCGAGGCGCAGGCCCTCGCCCTGATGGCCGTCGCGGGGATCCCGATCGCGGGGAACTACCTCTTCCCGGCCACGCTCACGGCCGACATCATCGACTTCGACAGCATCCGCACCGGCCTGCGCCGCGAGGCGACCTATTACGGCGCACAGAATTTCGTCGAGAAGACCGCGACATCCGTCTCGCCGCTCCTCCTCGCCCTGTTGCTCCTCGCCGGGCGGACGGCAGACGACCCACTCGGCGTCCGCCTCGTCGGACCGGTTGCTGGTCTCGTCGTCCTCTTCGGCTACCTCGCTTTCCGCTTCTACAGCCTGCCGGACGAGGTGCGGACGAGAATGGCGCCAGGCCCCGCCGGCTGAGCGGCGCGGGTTCAGCGCATCGAGTGCAGGACGCGGACGACGAAGGCGTCGAAGCGGAAGAGGTCGGCGACGTCGCCGAACGAGGGCTCCGGGACCGCGTGGTCGAGTGTGCGCGTGACCGTCAGCTGCCCGTGGCCGGCCGCGCGGATGAGCGCGCGCGACTCCGTCAGCGGGAAGTACTTGTCGTGAGGTCCGGAGGCGAGCAGGATCGGCGCCCACAGCCGTTCGGTGGCGGCCAGCGGCGAGAGCCGGGTCACGCCGACGCGCATCGACGCGGGAAGGGCGGCGTAGAGGGCGTCGAAGCGGCGCGGATCGCGGTTCCGAAGCAGGCTGAGGAGCGCGCGGGCTGGCCGCCCCAGCCCGCTGGTCGACCCGGCCTCGAGGACGGCCAAGGGGTGCGGGTCGTCGTCGTCGACCGCCCGCAGCTGCGCGACGAGCGTGCGGCGGTCGCGACCAGGCGGTAAGCCGGCGGCCAGTGACCGCGCGACCGCAAGCGAGACGAAGGGATCCGCGTCGTAGCGCTGGTGATCGTAGTAGCCGGTCGTCGCGAGCCGAATGACCCGGCGCAGGTCCGTGTACGGCGCGATGCCGGCGACGGCGGAGACGCGGCCTGAGAGCGCCGGATCCTCCGCCGCGAGCAGAGCGAGCGTCGTCCCGACGGATACGCCGACGAAGCCCACCCGGTGATCGCGCGCGTCCTCCCGAGTCGAGACGGCTCGCGCGACCGCAACCGTTTCGGCGAGCGTACGGAGCGTGATCTCGCCGCGCTCGAGCCCGACGGGATCCGGTACGAGCACCAGATACCCGGCGCGCGCCAGCCCGCGTGCGAGCCGTTCCACGTCCGGGTGATGGCGACCGAGCGCCGTGGCGCCGTTGACGAAGACGACCGCGGGCCACGGACCGTCTCCGGGCGGGCGGACGAGCGTCGCGGGGACGCCCGCGACCATCGTCTCCTGCACTCGCGGCTCCGCCGTGACCACGGCGACGGCCCACGTCAGGACCGGCGTCTCGATCGTGGTCGAGAGGACGACGACGGCGCGAGCCTGCGCGCCCACCCACGATCGGAACACGACCGTCGCCACGAGCGCGGCGAGCAGCAAGACGAGGACGGCCGCGAGAGCGCGCCGCCCCGGCCGCGGCACGTGGAGGCGAGCCACGCCGGCCCCGCAGGCGACGGACTACTCTCGGCCCGCCTCCGCCTCGGCGGAAGACTCGGTCGCCGGGGCGACCTTGCGCTTGCGGCGGTTGCGTCCACCGCGGGTCCCCCGGCGCGTCTTCTTGCGGGGCTTCTCGGGCTGGTCGCCGTCTGCGCTCTCCGCGCTCGCCCCCGGCTCCGCTTCGTACGCCTCGTCGAGCGCCGGTTCGGGCGTGTGGATGCGTGGGGCCCGAGGACGATCCGTGGGCTCGCCGTCGGCGCCAAGGGCGCCGACCACCTGTTCCCATTGCTCATCGAGCGTGAGCGGCTCGGGCGGAGTGGTCTCCGGCTCGGGTCCTTCGGCCGAGGGCTGGGCCTCGTCCGGCGCCTGCGCGACGGTCGTCTTCCGCTTCCGCCCGCGGCCGCCTCGCGTGCCGCGCCGAGTCTTCTTCTTCGGCTTCTCCTCGGCCACCGCCTCGGGCGGTTCCTGCTCGATGCTCTCGGCCGCCTGCCGTGCCGGCTCCTCGGCAGGCGTCTCCGCCTTGGCGGGTGCCTGCGCCTCGGCGGCCTTGCGGGCCGGCGGCTTACGCGTCGGCTTCTCGGCCTCGGCCTCAGCGGTGATCGGTCCCTCGGTGACCTTGCGGCCGACGAGCGTCGCGTAGGCGGTGCCGTCGAGCGCACGCTCGATCCGCGCCTTCACCTTCTTGCCGACGAGGCCGGCCGCACCTGCGACGCAGACGTCGTAGCCATCGGCCTTCCCGACCGCCGAGGTCGGGTCGTGGAGTCCCAGCTCGACGAGCTGCAGCTGAAGCGTCGCGCCCTCCTCGACCGGCGCGGCCGGCTTGAGCTCCTCGAGCTTGCCCTCGGCGAGCACGAGCAGGTGGTCGGCGTGGACGTCCTCCTTCGGGACGACGAAGAAGCGGCGCTTCGTCTGCGCCTCGAGCTCGGCAAGCCGGGTCGCGCCCGGGCCGATGAGCATCGCGGCGACGCGCGCGTTCAGCTCGACGCGGTACGCTTGCTTCCTCGACCCTGTCGCGAGCGCCCGCAGCCGCCGCTCGACGTCGACCGCCGCCGTCGTCTCGGAGACGACGATCCCGTCGCCGCCGCAGGTCGGGCACTTCTTGGTGAGGATCTCGCGCGGCCCCTCGGTCACGTTCTGGCGGGTCATCTCGACGAGGCCGAGCGGCGAGATCTCGACGACGTAGGTCTTCGTCCGGTCGCGCTCGAGCTCGGTCCGCAGCGCCTCCTCGACGGTGGCGCGGTTCTTCGGATTCGCCATGTCGATGAAGTCGATGACGATGATCCCGCCGATGTCGCGGAGGCGCAGCTGGCGCACGACCTCCTTGACCGCCTCGAGGTTGTTCTTCGTGATCGTGTCCTCGAGGCGTCCGCCCGAGCTCTTCGAGCGGGAGCCGACGAACCGGCCGGTGTTCACGTCGATCACCGTGAAGGCCTCGGCGTAGTCGAAGACGAGGTAGCCGCCGGAGGGGAGGTCGACGCGGCGCGAGAGCGTAGAGCGGATCTCGGCGTCGACGCCGTGCGCCTCGAAGAGCGGCGCCTTGTCCTTGTACCGCACGACCCGCTCGGCCATGTGCGGCGAGGTCTTCTTCAGGTAGCCGACGATGCGCTTGTACGTGCGGTCGTGGTCGACGAGCGCGCGCTCGAAGTCGCCGGCGAAGAGGTCGCGGCTGACGCGCAGCGGCAGCTCGGCCTCCTGGTAGATGAGCTCCGGCGCCTTCGCCTTCTTCGCGCGCGTCTCGATCGTCCGCCACAGGCGCTGGAGGAAGACGAGGTCGCGCTCGATGTCCTCTGCGGACGCACCCTCGGCGGCCGTGCGGACGATGACGCCGCCCTTGCCGACCTCGAGGTTCTTGATGATCTCCTTGAGCCGCGCGCGCTCGTCGTCGTCGAGCCGGCGCGAGACGCCGAGGCCCTCGCCGTTCGGGACGAGGACGACGAACCGGCCGGCGAGCGAGATCTCCGTGGTCAGCCGCGCGCCCTTCGTCTTCATCGGGTCCTTCACCGCCTGGACGAGCACCGTCTGCCCGCGCTGGAGGAGGTCTTGGATCTTCTTGCCGTGCGGCTTGCCCTCGAGCTCGGGGACGACGATCTCGTCGACGTAGAGGAACCCGTTCTTCTCGAGCCCGATCTCGACGAACGCGGCCTCCATCCCCGGCAGGACGTTGTCGACGGTGCCGAGGTAGATGTTGCCGGCGATCGACCGTTTCTCCGGCCGCTCGAGGTACACCTCGGCGACGCGGTCGTCCTCGAGGACGGCGACCCGCTGCTCGCCGACGTCGACCGAGACGAGGAGCTC